>JBLNEL010000465.1:0-5804 GCA_050262615.1 Bacillota bacterium | reverse complement strand
TACCGGGAAGATATATATGAACCATGCGGCAATAAGTCCGCTTTCGCAGCCTGTAGTTGATGCCTTAAATGAGTATATATATCAAAGAAGTCAGACTGAAATTGAAAATTATTTTTCTTTTCAGAGAATTGTTGTAGATACAAAAAACAGATTATCAGAGCTTATAAATACAACACCTGACAGAATAGCTTTTGTTGACAATACTTCAAACGGGCTGAACATATTAGCCCAGTCGATCGACTGGAAGCCAGGTGACAGGATAATACTAAATGATATTGAATTCCCTTCGAACATTTATCCTTTTCTTAATCTGAAGTCATACGGAGTTGAATTCGATATTATTAAATCACACGATGGGCAGGTGAGCTTTGAAGACGTAGAAAAGGCAATTACTTCCAAAACAAAGCTTGTTTCAATAAGCCATGTACAATTTTTAACAGGATACAGGACAGATATTCAGTCGATAGGCGAAATATGCCGGCAGAAAGGAATAATATTCTGTGTGGATTCAATTCAGGCTCTTGGCGCAATGAGGGAAGATGTAGAGAAAATGAAGATAGACTTTCTGGCCTCAGGCACTCAGAAGTGGCTTATGTCAATGCAGGGACTTTCATTTATTTATGTAAGAAAGGAGCTGCAGGAAGTTATGAATCCCAAATTTGTAGGCTGGACATCGGTTAATGACGCCTGGGATCTGCTTGATTACAAACTGGAATTAAGAGAAGGTGCCGACCGCTTTCAAAACGGCACAGTATGTGCAATCGGAATAGCAGCCTTAAATGCGACGTTAAAGCTTATGGGCAGGTTCGGTTTTGATACAATTGAAAAGACTATACTTGATAATACGGAATATTTTAACCAGAGGCTTTCGGAAATTGGCATTGATCCAATAATGAAAGGAGTAGAGAGGAAATTCTTATCTGGCATAGTAAGTTTCAGGTCTGAAAAAGCGCAGGGAATTTTTGATCAGCTTAAAGAAAGAGGTATAACCGCAGCCGTAAGGGAAGGAATAGTACGGTTTTCACCGCATTATTATAATAATTTTGAAGAGATAGATAAAGTGACCACAGTGCTCAAAGAACTGCTTAAAAAGTAATTGAAAGTTAAGTCATAAAAAAAGCGGCAATTTCCTTTTTAATGAATAAGAAAGGAACTGACCGCTTTTTTTATATTCTCCATAAAAGCTTAAAGAAAAGCTTATAAGGGCTTAAATGGCTGCTTCGTCTGATTTCAAGGAAAGTTCTACTTTTAAGTTCAGTTCAGCGCCGCTAAAAAGAGTATACTTAATATTATTGATGCTGCACTTGTAGTCCTCGCCTACTAAATCACTTATAACCTTAGAAATTCCAGCCTCGAGCGAATCTGTAGAGATAGATTTCAGTCTGTTGTGGAGGATCTTGTTAATATCAATATCCTTTTCTTCCTGGTTCATGCCTTGTATTCCTGTTATTATTTGGATTATTCTTATAATTAATTAGACGCATCAGAGTAAATAATGTTCCCTGCGGCAATTCAAAGGAGCAAAATTATTTACCTCTTATAAGCCGGAGCAGTTCGCCGGTCTTTTTCTCCATCAGTTCTTTATCGTGTCTGCTTTCAACATTTAGTCTGAGTATAGGCTCTGTATTTGACATTCTGACATTAAAACGCCAATTATCATATTCAACGCTGACCCCGTCAAGATAATCCTTTTTTCCGTCGCTGTATTTTGAATCGAGCTCTTTTATCTTTGCTGCCGGATCGTCAATAGTTGTATTAATTTCGCCGCTGCAGGGATAGTCATTTACCATTTCTTCAACCAGCTGGCTTAAAGGCTTGTTTTCTTCTGAAATCAATTGAAGGACGAGTAAAAAAGGGATCATTCCGCTATCGGAATAAGCGTTGTCGCGGAAGTAATGATGAGCCGACATTTCTCCGCCGTAGATTGCATTTACCTGGCGCATTTTTTCTTTTATAAATGCATGGCCGCTTTTTGATACAACAGCTTCGCCGCCGTTTTTGCTTACAACCTCAACTGTATTCCATACAAGGCGGGGGTCATGAACGATTTTTTCTCCCGGATGCTTCGTTAAGATTGATTTTGCCAGAAGTCCGACAATATAATAACCTTCAATGAAGTCCCCTTTTTCATCAAAGAAGAAACACCTGTCGTAATCGCCATCCCATGCCACGCCAAGGTCAACCTTATTTTTAATTACTGCATCAATACTAGGCTGTCTGTTTTCGACAAGCAGCGGATTAGGAACGCCATTTGGGAAGTTTGGGTCAGGGTTTGTAAAGACCTTAACCATTTTAACCGGCAGGTCATTTTCAATTGCATCCAAAGCCAGTCCTACGCAGCCGTTTCCGCCGTTTACTACAACCTTCAAAGGCTTGATCTTGTCTTTATCGTAAAACTTTCTAAGGTTTTTTATAAACTCATGCATTACATCCTGTTTTTTGACAGTACCTTTTTTGTCGCTTACAGGGGCAAAATCTTTGCTTAAAATAATCTTTTCGACCTGATTTAAGCCGGAGTCGTAGCCTACAGGCACGGAGCCTTTTTTAACGAACTTCATACCGTTATATTCAGGAGGGTTATGGCTGGCGGTGATCATAATTCCGCCGTCTGCTGCCAGGAAAGGAGTGGCAAAATAAATCATCTCAGTTCCGCAAAGGCCTATATCAGTAACATCGACGCCGCTGTCAGTAAGTCCCTTAATTAAAGCTTCAGAGAGTTCTTCGGAAGATTTTCTTACATCATGACCAACCACAGCAGTTTTAAGGTTAAGTAATTTTGAATATGCTCTTCCAATATTATAGGCCAGATCGGTTGTAAGCTCGTTTTCGACCTTTCCACGGATGTCATAAGCCTTAAAACATGAAATTTTGTCCATCTTATCTCCTTTAAAATGAATTTGGTAATCTGCATTATTAATAGATAAAGATAATATTTTTTCCACATAGAAAAAACTTTTAGTCTAAAAATTAGGGCATGGATAAAAGCGTTAAAGCCCAATTTTTTACATGGAAATTATACTCTATAGTATTTACCTTTGGTCATGAAATTTACCGGAGGCTGAAATTACCATCAAAAATAATACTAAAAAAATGCATTTTGCTAAATGTAACAACACAAAATGCAATTCAATCTATCTTGTAGATCCGGATAAGGCTATAAGTGAACTAGGCTACCTGTGTCCTGTTTGCCGTACAAAGGTCAAAACTTCCCATGTGGTTCAATGTGCGAGCTGCCAGACGGTCATAAACTTTATTCATGCAGCTCAAAATGAAGAAAAGACAGTTTTTTATGTAGAAAAATGTTCACATTGCGGCGGTACAATAGAAGATGAATGGGATATTGAACCTCTCTATACACCTGAATCTTATATCTAAGACTCTTTTTTAAAGGAGTTTTAAGCAATGTGGTGCTGAAGTAATCTGGGTTTTAATTATTCCGGGAGAGATCCCGGATTTTTTTTCTCACCGCAGAATCTCCAAAATGCCTTATATGAGTGAAATTAATAACCTTTTATAAAATCTTTTTCAAATGTAAATTGATTAAATTGATTTGAATACCAAAGACAAATGTGTTAATTTTATCCACCTAAAACTTTTATGTTATCTTATAAATTAAGGGAAAAATATGATCTATAACTCACCTAAGAATCTGCTGAGGGTAAGCGCAGTTTTATTGGCAGCTTTCCTTGCCAGTTGTTCAGGTACACAACAACAGCTTAGCACGCCTAAAGAAAACACTGCCGCTGCGACTGTAGGCGGAGTTAATCTTGATACGGTTAAAGCTCAGAGATTTGACACAGGAAAGATGTGGACATTCGATAATCCACCTGTTGAATATTTTAAGGAAACTTACCGGTTTAATCCGACACCGGAATGGTTCGATAAGGCAAGAAAGTCAGCTTTAAGGTTTGCCAGCTATTGTTCGGCCTCGTTTGTATCTGAAGACGGGCTTGTAATGACAAATCATCACTGCGGACGGGAAAGTGTAACTGAAGTAAATAAAGAAGGGGAAGATCTTCATAAAACGGGCTTCTGGGCTCCAACGCTTGCAGATGAAAGACCGGTCCCGGGACTTTTTGTCGATCAGCTAGTTTTGATCAAAGATGTAACAAAAGAAGTTCAGGATGCAATAAACTCAGGTAAGACTGATGCCGAAAAGGTTAGCAATAAAAATGAAAAGATACGAGAGATTGAAGGCAGGTACAAAAAAGAAACAGGCCTTAAGACCTCTGTTGTTACACTTTATAATGGCGGTGAATATTCACTCTACGGTTATAAAACATACAATGATGTACGTCTTGTATTTGCTCCTGAAAACCAGGCAGGATTCTTTGGCGGAGATTATGATAATTTCACATATCCTCGTTATAACTTAGACTGCACATTTTTCCGTGTTTATGATGAAAACGGAAAGCCGCTTAAGACAAATGATTATTACAAATGGAGCCAGAAAGGTGCTGCAGAAGGCGAAGCTATTTTCGTAGTTGGAAATCCCGGCAGGACCAACAGATTAAACACAGTTGCCCAGCTTGAATATTCACGTGATGTTACCTATCCTGCAACATTGAATATGCTAAATGGACTTGTTGATGTCTATTCACAGATAATAAAAGAGCATCCTGAAAAAGAATCAAAATATGCAGATGATTTATTCAGCATGTCTAATTCACAGAAGGTTTATCAGGGACTTATCAAGGGCTTAAACGATCCTGTCCTTATGGCTCGTAAAAAAGATTTTGAAAAGAAATTCCGTGCAGCTGTTGATGCCAAGCCGGAATTAAAATCAAAATACGGGTTTATCTGGGATGCTATTGAACAGTCAAGAAATGAAGTAAGAAAGTACTCTAAAGAACTCACTGCTTTTGGTATCAGTCCGAGGATGGCTCCAGCTTACCTTGGTGTTGCAAGGGAAATTGTAAGCCGTGCAAAGGTTGGTGTTATTGACGATTCTGCAAGAGCAAAGTTATTCCCTAAGTCATTTGATAAGGACTTCTCAGACAAGATGATGAAGGTCTTTGCAGATAACGTAGTGAATGCTTTAGGAAAAGATGACGAACTGGTTAAAAAAGTATTTGGTGGAAAAGCTGGCAGTGAAGCAGTTCAGTATGCACTTAGTCATTCATCAATTACAACAAAAGAGGGGGCTGAGGCATTTGCAAAGAAAGATCCAAAAGAAATCTTATCCTCAGATGATCCGTTTATTTATTATGTAGTACATACAAGCGACAGGCTTAATGAGATTCGCAGCAAAATAAAAGATCTTCAGACTAAAGAAGACGTTAATGTTCAGCTGCTCGGGCAGGCATTATTTGACGTATTTGGGACTTCGATTCCGCCTGATGCTACATTTACATTAAGAATTGCCGATGGAGTTGTAGCAGGTTATGACTATAACGGTACAAAAGCTCCTGCAAAGGTAACTTATTATGGAATGTATGACCGTTATTATTCATTCAACAAGCAATCCCCATGGGATCTGCCTGAGAGATGGAAAAATCCGCCTGCAGAATTTAACCTTGAAACACCAATGTGCTTTGTTTCGACAAATGACATAATTGGCGGAAATTCAGGCAGCCCGGTAGTAAATAAGAACCTTGAGATCGTTGGACTTGCTTTCGACGGCAACATTGAAAGTCTTCCAGGACAGTTTATTTTTACTACTGAGCAGAACCGCTGCTTAAGTGTTGACTCAGAAGGTATGGTAGAAGCAATTCAGGATTTATATAAAGCAAACAGACTTAGTGAAGAATTAAGATTAGGCAGAATTCCTGAAAACTTCAAAGCTTCAGCAGATATAAAAAAAT
>JBLNEL010000464.1:0-27215 GCA_050262615.1 Bacillota bacterium | reverse complement strand
TGAAGTTTACAGATACACTTGGAGCGATCCTGAAGGATTACCCAAATAAAGAAGCTGCAGAAAATGTAACAATTCATGAGCTCCTGACGCACACTTCAGGTATAGGCGATCCTTTTGAGCTTGGAAGAAGGAAAGCAAATATTCATTATTCAACTGCTTCGAGCAATCTGCCTTTATTTGCTGATGCCCCATTAAAAATGAAGCCCGGGGCTTATCACTCATACAGTAATGGAAACTATGCTGTGCTGGCAGCAATAGCAGAAGTGATAAGCGGAAGCACATTCGAGGACTATCTTAAGAGAAATATTTTCGGGCCTTCGGGAATGAAAGTCAATGATATGGCTGCATATTCAAAGCTGCCCAGAGCAATCAGTTATACGCATGATCCTGCAAATGATCCATTAGGAATAAACTCAAGGGCTGCGGCAAGGCAATTAGAAAGCGAGCCGGAGATTGAATTTTCAGGATTCAGCAACACTTATCTTACAGCTGAAGACGTATACCGTTTTTTACTTGCCTTAAGGCAGGGAAAGCTTGTTTCGCCTGAAATGGTTGAAAATATTACAAAAGGAAAGGTTGACATCCAGCCCGGAGCACCGGTAAAATATGCCTATGGGTTTTATGAAGCAAACATGTGGGGTGTAAACATGCGTGGGCACAGCGGAGGCGGGAGCAATTCAGGGATAGGTGCTGATGCTGAAATGATCTGGAAAAACAATTACTATGTTGTTATTCTAGGAAATTATGATTTAGAGGAAATAAGGCCGCTTTCATTAAGTATAGTCAGATTTCTTGGTACCAGATAGCTTCTGTGAGTTAAGGCACCTTTCATTTTTCCAGGTTTGAGTAATACAAAAACTCTCTTTATGTTATTGATATAATGAGAGACTATCATTTTGTATTATTGAGGAGAGAGATGAAATTTACCGAAGCCAGGATAAAGGGAGTATATATAGTTGATATCGAGATGCTTGAGGATGAAAGAGGATTTTTTGCCAGGGAGTGGTGTCAAAGGGAATTTTCAAACCAGGGGTTAAATTCAAATCTTGCACAGTCGAGCATATCATTCAACAAAAAAAGGGGCACATTAAGGGGCATGCATTACCAGATACCACCTTACCAGGAAGCCAAGCTGGTAAGGTGTGTAAAGGGTTCAATATATGATGTAATAATTGATCTGCGTCCAGACTCATCTACATTTGGAGAGCACTTTGCAATGGAGCTTAATTCTGAAAATTACAAGATGCTCTATATTCCAGAAAACTTTGCTCACGGTTTTTTAACATTATCGGATAATACTGAGATCGATTATAAGATCTCACAATTCTATAGTCCGGGCTCTGCAAGAGGAATAAGGTGGAATGATCCTTATTTCAACATATCATGGCCGTCGGAGCCTTCAGTTATATCAGCAAAAGACAGCAGTTATCCGGACTTTATCCCCGAAATGGCTCATAAGATATTAAGTTAAAACAATCAGAAGACGGCATTAGGTTATTAAGCTATAATTTATTGAAAGTATTCAATCATTACGTGGAGCGCTTATATGATAATAGTTGATAAGGCATTAGAGCAAAGATATTTACAGAACAATCCTATTCGTGTAGGTATGATAGGTGCAGGGTTTATGGCCAAGGCAATTGCGCACCAATTATGCTGTTATGTAAAAGGCATTGAGCTAGTTGCAATTTCCAACAGGAACATTGAGAAGGCAAGGACATCTTATAAAGAAGCCGGAATTGATGCAATTGAAGTGAGATCAATTGATCAGTTAAATGATAATGTGAAGAAGGGGAAATATTCAATAACCCAGGATCCGATGATAATCTGTCAGAGTGAATATATAGATGCGATAATAGAAGTAACAGGAGCAATTGAGTTTGCTGCCAATGTTGTTCTAGAAGCGATCAAAAATCATAAGCATGTAATTATGATGGATGCTGAGCTTGATGGCACGGTAGGTCCAATATTAAAAGTCTATGCTGACGGTGAAGGAGTAATACTGACGAATTCAGATGGTGACCAGCCCGGTGTTATAATGAATCTATACAGGTTTGTTAAAGGTCTGGGAGTCAGGCCTGTTCTTTGCGGAAACATAAAGGGGCTGCATGATCCTTACCGGAATCCGACCACGCAGGTTGAATTTGCAAAAAAGTGGGGACAAAAGCCTCATATGGTAGCAAGTTTTGCCGACGGCAGCAAGATATCATTTGAGCAGGCAATTGTAGCAAATGCCACAGGCATGAGGGTTGCAAAGCGCGGGATGTACGGTCCGACTGTTGCTCCGGGGACTCATCTGAAGGAAACAGTAAACATTTATCCTCTAGAGGAAATGATTGAAGGACCGGGAATTGTTGATTACGTTGTAGGAGCAGAGCCAGCTCCGGGAGTTTTCGTATTAGGCACGCATGATCATCCTCTGCATCAGCATTACTTAAATCTATACAAACTGGGTTCAGGACCTCTTTATTGTTTTTATACTCCATATCATTTGTGTCATTTTGAAATTGCAAATTCAGTAGCAAGAGCTGTCATATTTGGTGATGCTGCAATTACTCCGCTGGGAGCTCCTTGTGTAGATGTTGCAGCTGCTGCAAAGCGTGATCTTAAGGCCGGTGAGACAATAGATCCATTAGGTTACTACATGACATATGGGCTTTGTGAAAACTGGGAGACCTCAATTAATCAGAACCTCCTGCCTATTGGAGCAGCAGAAGGCTGTGTACTGAAAAATGATATAGCTAAAGATCAGGTGCTCAGATATGATGATGTTGAACTTCCTGAAGGCAGGTTAATTGATAAACTATTAAAAGAGCAGAAAAGCTATTTTGCTTCACAAAAACAGATCTTAAATTCCTCAGGAATATAATAAAAACCAAAGAGAGAAGTTTCATAGCTTGATATTAAAGTTTCAGGAGGCGGAAGTGCAATATTTTCGCCTTCTGAAGAAATTATATATCTCCAATAAAAGATAAATAGCCTTAATCAATTTTATAAATCTGTATTACTTTCTTAATAATTATTATCTTTGCGTAAAAGATTTAGGTTACTATTTTTTACCGGTGAAATAATTATGAAAACAGTTCTTCTCAGACTTTTGGCAATTCAATGCCTGATACTAGCAGGCTGCAGTTCTTCAAACAATGTGAGCTCATTAATGCAGGAAGCCGAAGACCTTCACAAAAGTATTCTGACAATTGACACGCACACAGATACTCCGTTAAGACTAATGCAAAAAGATTTTGATATGAGCAAGCTGCACGATCCTAAGGCAGACCAGAGTAAGCTTGATTTTCCGAGAATGCGCAAGGGCGGGTTGGATGCTGTTTTTTTTGCTGCCTTTATTGCACAGGGGCCAAGGACAGCGCCGGCAAACGAAATTGCCCAAAAGAAGGTTGCAGGTATTATTGATACAATTCATTCGGTAATAAAGGCAAATCCTGCTTTAGTTTCACTTGCACTTACTTCGGAAGATCCTGTTAAAATCAAAGCCAGCGGGAAGCTTGCTATATTTATAGGCATAGAGAATGGTTATGCCATAGGTAATGATATTTCACTTATAAAGAAATTCTATGATATGGGTGTACGCTACATTACACTCTGTCACACAAAGAATAATGACATTTGTGATTCATCGACTGATCCAGATACAATAAATTACAATGGATTAAGTGCATTAGGCAAAGCAGCAGTCGAAGAGATGAATAAAACGGGAATGATAATAGATGTATCGCATATTTCAGATAAGGCTTTTTACGATGTAGTGAAATATTCAAAAACCCCTGTAATAGCCTCGCATTCCTGTGCACGTGCATTATGCGATAATCCGCGTAATCTCAGTGATGATATGCTAAGAAAGCTTGCGCAGAATGGGGGTGTTATCCAGATGTGTATTTTGAGTGAATATGTAAAAACACCGGCAGACAATCCTAAGCGCGATTCTGTTATGAATCTTTTCAAGGCAAAATATTCAGATTATGATAATTTAACTGATGAGCAAAAGACAGAGATGAGACGTGAGAGATCTGAAATTGATAAAAAATATCCAAGAGTGCTTGCTAATGTTTCAGATGTAGTTGATCATATAGATCATATAGTAAAGACAGCTGGTATTGATCATGTTGGAATAGGAACTGATTTTGATGGCGGGGGTGGTGTTGAGGGGTGTTTCGATGTAAGTGAAATGAAGAATATAACAGTTGAGCTTATAAAACGCGGTTATTCGCACGAGGAAATAAGAAAGATCTGGGGAGGAAACTTCCTGAGGGTATTCAGAGAAATTGAGCAATACGCAGGTAAAAGCAAGAGCATCTGAATTTCTTCATTTACATTATTGAGATAACATTCATAATTTAGTTTTAATTACTTCGGGTTAAAAAAGTGGTTATTGTAATTATGGGTGTTTCAGGGGCGGGCAAGACAACAATAGGAAAGATGCTTGCCTTAAGACTAGGGTGGAAATACTTTGAAGGTGATGATTTTCATCCGGAGTCTAATATTGAGAAAATGAACAGTGGAATTCCGCTTAATGATCAGGACCGTCTGCCCTGGCTTTATGCGCTTTCAAATCTTATAGAAAGGCTTGAAAAAAACGATCAGTCCGCCATAATTGCCTGTTCTGCTCTGAAGGAGGGCTACAGGGAAATACTTACCGAACATTCAAAAGAAGTCAGGTTTGTTTATCTGAAGGGAAACTATAAGCTCTTAAAAAAAAGGTTAAATCAGAGGCATGGGCATTTTATGAATCCCAGTTTACTAAAGAGCCAGATTGAAAGTCTTGAAGAGCCGGTAAATACTTTAACAATCGATATTACACTTACTCCTGAGGAAATTGCAGATAAGATACTTACCTCGTTTAAACCAGTATAGCCATTTTTTCAGATAAGAGTTTTATCAATAAAAAAGAGCTCTTTTCTTAAAGCCCTGAATTTTCACACTTGATGTTCCTCTTTGAGCTGCATATTTTATTTTAATTAGCACTTCAAGACAAAAGAACTTCTAACAAAAAAGGACAGCAGGGATTTCAGTACCGGCTACATCTTCATAAGCAGGTGAAACGGTTCAGTGGAATTCTCGTGGCGAATTATATATATGAAAGAAAAAGAAAATTCTCTTAAAGAAATAGATACGTTTAACTGGAAAGACTTTACAGCAAAATACCAGAAACCTGATACATGGCGGGGTATTTGGCAGGTATCAAATACGTTCATTCCATTTCTGGCTGCATGGGCTTTAATGTACTTTTTACTAGATATAAGCTATGTACTTACGTTATTAATAGGCTTACCGGCAGCAGGGCTGCTTGTAAGAATATTTATTATTCAGCATGACTGCGGGCATGGATCGTTCTTTAAGTCAAAATCCGCAAACAATCTGACAGGGACCCTGAGCAGTTTTCTGACATGGACGCCTTATTTTTACTGGCGAAAAGGTCATGGAATTCATCATGCATATTCTGGGAATCTTGAGCACCGGGGAATTGGTGATGTTTATACGATGACTATAAAGGAATATCTGGAAAAGTCAAAGTTTGAAAGACTGAAATACCGCATTTACCGTAATCCTTTGTTTTTATTCCTGTTTATTCCGGCAGTTGTTTTTGTATTATGGTACAGATTTCCGACCTCACGCAATAAAGCATTAAGGAAGGTTGAACAGAATGTATACTGGACAGACCTGGGTCTTGTTGTTTTAATTGGCGGAATAATATGGCTTGTAGGGTTAAAATCTTTTCTTATGGTACAGCTTCCAATCACAATAATCGCGACATCAGTCGGACAGTGGCTTTTCTTCGTGCAGCATCAGTTTCCAGATACATTTTGGGAACATAAAAACAGCTGGGATTATGTGAAAGCTGCAATTCAGGGGAGTTCATATTACAAATTACCTAAAGTACTGCAATGGTTTTCGGGCAATATTGGGTTTCATCACATTCATCACCTCAATCCGGGGATACCCAACTATTTGCTGGAAAGATGCCATAAAAGCCATCCGGTTTTTCAGCAGGCGCCTGTGCTTAAGATAAAGAGCAGTCTGAGCTGCATTCGCCTGCACCTATGGGATGAGGAAAATAAGAAGCTTGTAGGGTTCAATGCAGTAAAGAAGCTGAAGGTAAATCAATTCAGTTTAGATCAGGGTTCAGTTTAGATCAGGGTTCTGGCAAAACAGAAAAAGGCGGGAAAGGGAATAAAAAAAGCGCCGTCATTGTGAGGTGAGGCGCCTTATCAGGAATAAAGATCAATATATCTTAGCTGCGAGGATTAGCTTCGTTTACTACGATATTTCTTCCTTTTAACTGAGAATTGTTTAATGCTTTCATAGCATCCTGTGCTTCGTTAGCATTTGACATCTCAACAAAAGCAAAACCCTTTGATCTTCCTGTAGCCCTGTCCATTATCACTTTGGCAGAAACAACAGTTCCGTATTTTTGAAATGTTTCTTCTAAAGCCTGGTCATTAATTGACCATGGTAATGAACCGACGAATAATTTAGTACTCACAATAGAACCCTTTAAAAAAATATAAGTAAATTCCGGACTATTTCCGGTTTAGTAAGATAATAATAAAAATTTCTATTTCCTAATTTTTTGAGTGTATAATTTTTTCCGGTTTAAATTCTTCGGGAATTTTATACTGCCGTTAGAGGCGGATTTTCGACCGTTTACCGGCAAAAACAAAAACTTCACCATTTTTTTCTTCCAAAGCTTGCTGCATGGGAGTATCTTTAAGACTGCATTTCCTGATTTTTCGCCCGGAAATATACTTTTGCGGAACCACCGGGGGGATATCTTAGTCTAAATGAAGAACAATATAGCACGGAAATGTGTTTTTTAATAACATCGCTCTAACTTTATATGAAAAAATACCAAAATATTGAAAGGATGCACAAAGTCTGGAAAGATCTAAACAAAAGTAATACTCTTATGGAAGTGTGGAACGATACGACTGAGAAGCTTGTAAAGACATATGATATTGATTGTACGCTCTTTTATAAAGACCGTGTAGAAGAAGGTTATGCAACTGAACTTGAATTAAAAAGACTTGCTCATAGGATAAACGTCAAAGAAGAAAATCTTCTTGATTTTCTGACTGAAGAGTATCACAAAATATTTTTCTCGCTGGCAGAAAAGATTCAGCTTTCGGAAGAAGAAACTATCTAGATCTCCTTTGGGAAGTATTATATATATTTATATATATATCCTAAGGTCACAATTATGAGAAATTTAAGTCACATAAGGCTGTTATTGTTAATTGCTTTTGCTTTTAGTCTGGCAGCATGTTCCGGCAGTTCACCTACAAAATTTTACAATCCGGATTATAAGGAGAAGGTATTTAAGGATAAGACTGTCGCGATCTTTATTAAAGACAGTCTTAAAAATTCTGCGGACCACAGTACCAATGAATTTCTTGAAAACAACTACGGGAGTTTTGAAAGTTTTTTCAATGAATACTTTCCCAGATATCTGGCCGAATATTCTCTGGCCCGGGTCCCATATTTAACGCGTATAGATGACAAATACTTTACAGATCTGTTATTCTACAATAATAAACAAAGAAAAGAGCATATTGCTTCACCCGCAAGGAAAACTATTCTCAGAGATGCTGAAAATAAAATACCAGACCTGGTGCTAATATTAATTAAGCCTACACTGAGGTCTTTCTATATCAGTTCAGGCAAAATTTCTGAAAGTCAGGGATATTTAAGTCAGACATCAGGCAGGGATGCGCATATAAACATAAACTGCAGAATGATCTTATGGGATAATAATATAGGAGAGGCAATATCATTTGGTGAATGTAATTCAGTTAAATACATTCCCCCGCTGGTTGAAATGACAAGATCTGATATGGAGGACTGCATTAAGCTGTTTGTAAGCGATATAACAGTCGGAAGTCCATTATGCAATTATGAAAAGATAAGTGAATTAAAGAAGATCCAATAATCTTCTGTATTAAAGAAAAAATTCTTAATTTCGTTCATTGTTATTTATTGTACTTTAATCAGAAAGCATTACAGGAGTACCTTACAGGCAATGCGAAACTTCAGAAAGTTACTTTCAATACAGATACTCATCATTATCATATTTCTCAGCGGCTGCAAGAAATCTGATTCCTCCACAGATCCCGTTGGAAACGGTTCAACTACTCTTACCGGTAAAATTTTATATGAAAGAGTATCAGATGGGGTGCATATTTTTGATATCAAAAAGGTATCGGATCAAAAGCTATTTGAGGGGAGTTATCCTGAACGTATGCCAAATGGAAAAATACTATTTGTACTTGACTATCCTAACCGTCTGGTTAGTGCAAATGAAGATGGCAGTTCAAAAAATATTTTAGTTGAAAATGACAAGATGTATTTTCAGGTTCCCAGGGTTTCAGCAGATGGGAAATCAGTTGCCGTTCAGAACCTATTTACATCTACAATTAACAATATTAACCGGGGCACACTGGTTTATAAAAGTGACGGGTCGCTGGTTGTGAAGTTTGATAATTTATTTCATCCATCATGGACGCCTGATGGCAGGTTGGTAGTTTCAGGATCTTATCAGAATGTATGGGGGCCTCAGACTACGCTTAAAGAAGGCATTTATATTACAGACAAGGAATTATCCTCTCTGCAAAGGATCGATCCGGACCTTTCAGAGCCGTTAATGCCTTCGGTGAGTCCGGACGGAAAGCAAATTGCTTTTGTAAACGCCGGACATATATGGGTAATGGGGATTGACGGGACTAATCTCAGGCAGATAACAAAAAGCAGTTCAAAAGAAAGTTATCCATCCTGGACGTCCGATGGCAAATATATAATGTTTAATTATTACAGAAATGCTTCTGTGATGGCGGTTGTTCCTGCAAATGCACAAACAACCATAGATGATCAGACTGAGTGTTACATTATGACAAGCGATGATCATTTCCTGAACTCAGGCAATCAAATTGTTAATTATTAGTTTCTGATTATTTTTTTTCTCTTTTTTTTAAAACCGGGTTGTAATATTTTTAAGTGCCGGAACAAATTATTAAAATATTTTATTTATAAAGATCCGCAGGACGAAAGATTATGGCAAAATGCAGAATAACTGTTCTAAAGAGAACATTAAACGAAGATCTAGCAGGCAAGTATGTTAATAATCCTGTCGGTCCATGTGAAATTTTCAAGGAAGGGCAGGAATTTATTTTCAGATCATTTGAAGGAAAGCCGGAAGGGTTTTGTGAGTGGGCATGGAATGATATCTATAAAACTGTAGTAACGCTTAACAGAGGCGGTAATTTTTCGACGGATATTTTTGAAGGATGGATGAAGAATGACCGCACGATGATAACCTGCTGCACTGATGGGATAAGGCCAGTAATATTTCATGTAGAAAGAATTGATGAATGATCAACAGGTAAAAAAAATCGCTTGATGAGCAGTCAGCCTAATTAATAGTCCTTCAGACGAATAAATCATAAAGATGTAAAACAGTTTAAAGCGGAACAATAGAAGTTCCGCTTTAAACACATAACTTACAAATAAGGATTACGAATAAACTTTATAAATAAACTTATTTTGCAGGTTCCCAGTAGCAATTTTTAGGAGAAACTATTTTCCCTTCTGTTTTAAGTTTTTTCATTGCCTTATCAATTTCTTTTCTATCAATACCTGATAATTCAGCAATTTGACCTGCGCTTAAAGGTTTTTGTTCTTTTTTCATTGTTGCAATTATCTGTTCTGCTGTTTCCATATTCGTCTCTCTTTTTATTGTTTTAACTAAATGATTATTTTATTTAAAGCTTAAGACCAGTTGCGGTTTTAAGGCATGAATACTTATTTTGGGTTTAATTTTACAAAAAATTATTTGCAGAAGCAAAATTAATTAATAGCAGAATTTGCCAAAATATTCTCAACTATCTTTTATATAGTTTATTTTGTTAATTATATAGGAAGTACTGATTAGGAATCAGAAATGACAAATGACTTTGATATTCTAGTCATCGGTGCCGGAGCCTCCGGGCTAATGGCAGCGCGTGAGCTAGTTAAGAGAAACAAAAAAGTAGCTATAATTGAAGCGCGGGACCGATTAGGCGGGAGAATACACACATCCAGTGAAGAGGGTTTCACAAGGCAGATAGAAACAGGCGCTGAATTTATTCATGGCAATCTGCCTCTGACAGTAGCTTTATTAAAAGAAGCAGGGGTAAGATATAATTTACTTTCAGGGGAGACCTATCAGGTTAAGAAGGGAAAACTGCTGGAAACAGATGAATTTATAGATGATTTCCCGGAGCTTATAGACAAGCTAAAGGGGCTTAAGAGTGATATGCCCTTTTATGATTTTCTTGAAATCTACTTCAATGATGAAAAGTACAGATCACTTAAAAAGTCTGTCGCAATGTATGCTGAGGGTTACGATGCGGCTGATATAAAAAAGGTTAGTAGTTTTGCTCTAAGGGATGAGTGGATAAATGAGTCATCTTCACAAGCCTACAGAATAGAGGGGGGATATAAAAAGCTCATAAACTTTCTTTCAGAAGAAGTTATCTCGGGAGGTGGTTTAATCTATTTGTCCAATGCAGTAAAAGAGATAAGATGCGAGGGAAATAAAGTTGAAGTTATTTGCAGAGGGGGCAAAGCTTTTTTATCAGATAAAGCAATAATTACTGTACCATTAGGAGTACTTCAGTCGCATCATGAAAGTGAGAGCCATATAAAGATTACGCCGTTACTTTCAGGTAAAGTCAGGGATGCTATTGGTAAACTGGGTTTTGGCAAAGTAATCAAGATATTTATGGAATTTAAGGATTCATTCTGGGAAAGCAGGAATTTCAGCGGGCAGAATATAAGGCGAATGCCTGAGCTTGATTTTGTCTTATCCGATGCTCCTATTCCAACATGGTGGTCGCAATTTCCTGAAGATGTTCCTATGCTTACAGGGTGGCTTGCAGGGCCAAAGGCTGTAAGTTTTTCTGAGATCGGGAATACAGAAGTTATAAGAAAAGCTATCGAATCGCTTTCGTATATATTCGGTGTTAATACTTCATTTTTAAATTTGCAGATCAAAACAGTAAAGGCTGTTGACTGGCTTAATGACCCATTTGCGCTTGGTGCATACTCATATACTACTGTAGAATCAAGCAAAGCATTGGAAGTTTTAAGAAAGCCTTTAAATGATAAGCTTTACTTTGCTGGCGAAGCAATATATCAGGGAAACGCAATGGGAACAGTCGAAGCGGCATTAATAAGCGGGAAACATGCAGCCGGACTTATCTAGATCAATAATCTATATAAAATATCCGGCTTTGACTATCTGACTTCGACTATTTGAATTTATTTTACAGAGGCAGAGATATTCAAATCGAGTTCCTGTTTCATTTTGATTACTGCTTCGGCAAGTTCGTCAGCTCCATCTCTTATAACATCACAGGCGGGCAGACCGAAAGTATCTTTAATTCTTTCTCTTTCCTGTTTTGCTTCAGCCTCTGTAAAACGTCTGCTGTTAATTGCTATACCAATTACATTACATGGATGCATCAGGTTAGCCATAGTTTCATAAAGCCTTATTACTTCTTTTAACGGGGGGATTTTTATACCATTCATTCCATGGATAAATTCCCTGCCCATCTCGTAACACATTATAAGTCCATGCGGAATACAGCCGTGAAGCAATCCGAGTGTAACAGAGGAATACCGGGGGTGGACAAGGCTTCCCTGTCCTTCGATGTTTATGATCTCGTGATGCTGATTCATCAGGACAAGTTTTTCTGCCGATCCATTTATAAAATCGCCAACCACTGCATCCATAGGAATGCCGTCGCCTTCGATCAGTATGCCGGTCTGTCCGGTAGCAACAAACTTTGCATCATAACCTTTTTTAACGAGAGCTTTATTCAGTTCAAGACTTACAATCATTTTGCCCAGGCTGCAGTCATTACCTACAGTATGGATCCTGAGGCAATTTTCATTTATATCTTTGCGGTTTACAACGTCATGTTCGCCATTTTTCCGGATATCGGTAAGCAGTACATTATATTGCTCTGCTTTTTGTTTTATATCCTTATCGTCTGAGAGAAAATCATGAAGTCCGTTAATTATATTTAATCTTTTTTCAATGGCCTCAAGAATAATTTCTTTATAATTTGCCGGGATCTTCCCGCCAGGAGTAGCCACACCGATAAGCAGAGTATTAATATTACCAAGGCCATCAAACGAGCCTACAACAGGGATGTTTCCGACTCCCAGAAGATCACTGCTTGATTTTCCTGCCTGTGTGCGGTCAAAAACTGCAGCAACTTCTTCAGGTTTATAGTAGATAAGGTTTCTGGCTGTTTTTCCATGGTGAGGATTTGTAAGACCTTCGGTTAGAATAACGATTTTTCTTTTCATGATTCAGGGGTATTTATGGGTTAATTGAAAAACATTATTTATTCACTTTCCAAAATTAGCAAAAAATTTATCCAGATCATTTAAAAAAGCTGAGGCAATTCCGTTTGTCCAACCAAATCCATCCTGAAGCGGGTACTCTCCGCCTCCTGCAAAAAGTGTAATATCCTCGACGTTATATTTTTCCAGCATTCTGCCTGTTCTTTTATAGACATTGTTATTTAAATTAAGCCATCTGGTTTTTATTTCAACGGCCAAACTATCAAATCCATATTCTCTTAGGGCTTTAACTGCGATCCATTGTAAAGGGGCCCAGCCGTTTGGGGCATCCCACTGCTGTTTTGTACTGTTAAGAGTTGTAAGGAGTCCACCCGGCTTAAGAAAACTTTCCTTCAGTTTTTCTGCTACTTTACTGGCTTTCGCTTTATCTGAAATAGAGAAGTAAAGAGGAAAGCAGGAAGCCAGGGAAAATACATTAGTATGAGTTTTTGTTTTCCAGTTATAATCAAAATAAAAGCCTTCCTTTTCATTCCAGAATATTTTATTTATAAGCAGAAGTCTTTTATGTGCTTTATTGCCGAATAATTTACTTTCGTTTTCCTGGCCATTAAGCTTATAGAAATAAGAGATTCTATCTTCCAGAAAATATAACAAGCAGTTCAAATCAACAGGCAGAATATTTGTAGTTTCTATTGTATTAAGGGATTTCTGATCACTAAACCATCTGCTTGAAAAGTCCCAGCCTGATTCTGCAGCAGCTCTTAGATTTCTGAAGAATTCATTCTTTGCTGAATCAGGAATATTTTTTGAGAGCAAGTAGTCTTCCTTAAATGATTCCTCACGCGGAATGTTATCAGAATCAAAATAACGGTTTAATATTTCCTCATTATCTATTTTTACCACATTTTCAGAAGCATGAAAGCTGGCAGAGGGTAAAGAATCTTCGCCGCGCATCCAGAAATTATATTCTATTAAAAGCGCAGGAAGAAATTTTGCTCCCCAGTTGTAATCTTTTTTATATTGGCAGAGGGCGTCTATCATTAAAGAAAAAAAGGGGGGCTGGGAGCGAGTAATATAATAGATCCGGTTTCCATTTGGTATCATTTTATATTTATCCAGCAGGTATGCAAAGTTATTAACCATATTTTCAGCTATATCAGTTTTCTTGCCGGCTAAAAGTCCAAGAATTGTAAAATAACTATCCCAATAATATATTTCCCGGAACCTTCCGCCAGGGACGATGTATGGGTACTTGAGGGTAAGCAGAGTGCCATAGGGATTTTGATCCTCAGGCTTTCTGACTAATATATTCCAGAGAGACTCAATGTGGGATTTCATAGTTCGTTCTGAAGTAGGCTTTGTTTCAGTTACGGATTCCTCCCGGGGTATATTAAAATTAGCATAAACAAACTCCCTGAGATCAAAATCAGGAAGAGTCTTAACTGAGTCATAGAGATTGAGAATTGATTCCGGAGTTTTAAGCGGCAGTGCATCGACGAATGTTTTTGAATCCTTAAATATTCCGGATAGCTGAACATGTTCGAATAAATTACCGGATAATTGTATATAGCTGCTCTTGATCATATTTGAAGTTTTGTATATCTGCTGGGGAAAACCAATCGAAGAAAGAAAAATCATAAGAGAAACAGCTAATATTTTTACTCTTAGCAGCATAACGCCTCTCTGTTTTGTATACAGTTAAATTAATGTACACTATATAATTTCTTTGCCCGAACTATTCATTTAATATATGTGTAAGATAACACAAAGGAAAATATAATAACAATTATCAAAAGTAAGATCAATTCAACAGTGAGATTTATTCAATAATAATATTATATTTGAATTCAAGTCAGAATATTTTTTCAACTAAATAACATTCTCTAAAAATTATGCAGTTAAAAAGAATTTCCCTGTTGTATTTGTTCTTCTTTATTTCTTCAATAACACTCTATTGTCAATCCTCAGATGAAAGCTACAAAGTATATGATGACACACGTGTAGGCAGGATAGATATTACTGTTGATCCTATGGTACTTCAGTATTTATATCAGCATGTTCAAAGTGATTCCGAGTTTACGGCAAAAATAAGGTTTCAGAACAAGTATATTGACCAGACTGTTGATTCTGTTGGATTTCGTCTGAGAGGAAATACCTCGCGTGAGGCTGCGAAAAAATCTTTCAAGATCTCTTTTAACAGTTTCTTTAAGGGAAGGAAATTCTTTGGCATTGAAAAACTGAATCTGAACGGTGAACATAATGATCCTTCAATTGTGCGCAGTAAGCTTTGTTTCGATCATTTCAGAACGATCGGGCTTACAGCAAGCAGGGCGTGCCATATGGAGGTATATATTAACGGCAGTTATTACGGACTATATATTTCAGTTGAGCATATAGACGAGGAATTTGTAACCAGACACTTTAAGGATGACAGCGGCAACCTATGGAAATGTCTTTATCCTGCAAGTCTGAACTACATTGGTGATGATCCCGTCATATATAAAAACCTGATGAACAATCAGTCGCCGGTATATGAACTTTCGACCAATGAGCAAGCAGGAGATTTCAGTAAACTTGCCAGTCTGATAAAGTTGATCAATAAGACGCCTGAAACCAGCTTTGCCGATTCTATTGAGAAAGTAATTGATGTAACCGAGGTGATCAAATATTTATCAATGAATATTCTGCTTGGAAGCTGGGATTCTTACTGGACATTAAGTAACAATTACTATCTTTATCACGAGCCCTCGCGTGATCTCTTCCATATTATTCCATATGATTATGATAATACTTACGGTATAGAATGGGGAAATGTAAACTGGGCAACTGTTAGTCCTTACAGTCCGCCGAAGGTTTCAGGCGGAGCCACACCGCTTGCTGAAAAGCTAATAAGGAATAACCAGTACCGTAACATGTTTACACATTTTCTAGAATTTTACAGGGATAATGTCTTTAGTCTGAATTTATGGGAAAACCGGATTGACAGTCTGAAGGCTCTTATTACGCCATCGGTAATGAATGATCCTTTCCGTTCACTCGACTGGGGATTTTCGACCGGGGATTTCTTTGGGTCTTATTCAAATGCTCCGTATTCAAATCAGCATGTGAGGTTTGGTTTGAAGCAGTTTGTAAATCTTAGAAATTCCTCGTTAGCCAATCAGCTTAATTATGTCTCTTCTGCTCCTGTTGTATACAAGCTGGATTATTTCCCCCAGAAGCCCAAGGAAGGCGATTCAATTTTTGTATATGTTTCAGCCTTCAGTAAAAGCGCAATTACTGAAGCAGTTATAAAGCTAAAAAATACAGATGGGCAAAATGAAATATCAATTCCCTTAAAGTTTTCACCCATTGCCGGCACGAAGAAAGTTGAGGAATCAGACCGCTACATTGGTGTAATTCCTCCATTGGGAAAAAATGCTACTGCCCTGTTTTCAGTCAGTTTTAAGGATGCACAGAACCTTTTGCAAAATTATCCCCGTCAGGGACAGGTAAAGATTTCAACAGTAACATCTTCCACAGGAAGTAAAATACTTATCAATGAATTTTTAGCCGATAACCTGAATTCACAGGCAGATCCAATGGGTGAACATGAAGACTGGGTTGAGCTGTATAACCCCACACTAAATAGAATTGATCTTACTGGAAAATATCTGACAGATAATCCATCTATGCTGAGCAAATGGAAGTTTACCAAGGATTCACTTTATATTCAGCCTGGTGAACACCTGGTAGTATGGCTAGATGAACAGCAGAGTCAGCCGGGGCTGCACGCCAATTTTAAGCTTAGTAAGTCGGGTGAATATATTGCTCTTGTAGACTCAGATGGTACAACAGTAATTGACTCGCTGAGTTTCGGTAAACAATCTACCGATATATCTTTTGGCCGCTATCCTGACGGATCTGATAAATGGCAGGCTTTAATGCCTACTCCGGGAAAAGCAAATACTGTTGCTACAAGTCTGAAAGAGCATCATATAGTTCCAGATTTTAAATTAGAAGCCTATCCAAATCCCTTTAATCCGGAAACTATGATAAACTACAGCGTTCCGGAATACAGTTTTGTTACTATTAAATTATTCGACATGCTTGGAAGAGAATTAAGAATAATAGTAAATGAAGAGAAGTCAGCCGGCAATTACACGATGAGTCTTGATGCCAAAAGACTATCAAGCGGTATATATTTCTTAAGACTTCAGTCCGGCAGTTTAATTAAGACGTTAAAACTTAAGATGCTGAAATAGAGTTTTAGTTGGGAGTAAGTATTACTTGAGATTAAGTATTACTTGAGTAATTCCTGTTAAGTATTTTTTTGTTAAGGTTTTTTTGTTAAATATTTTTGAGGGCGATTATGTTCAAGCTTGACCTTATACAAACCACAGCTTTTGCGGGCGTACTACTTTTTGCAGGTTATGGAATAAGGCGTCTAATTCCCCTGCTGGGGAGATATAATCTGCCCGCACCAGTAATTGGCGGGCTTGCATTTTCAGCATTGAATCTTATACTCAGGACAAGCGGAATAACACTATTTGTTTTTGATACAACTCTTCAGACCCCATTGATGATAGCTTTCTTTACAAGCATTGGTTTTGGTGCCAGTCTTTCATTACTAAAAAAAGGCGGTCCGCAGGTAATGATATTTTTTATTATTTCCACAATTGTTGCTGTTTTACAAAACCTGCTTGGAATTATTACAGCACCAATCTTTGGACTTCATCCATTGTTTGGAGTTTTAACAGGTTCGGTGACACTGACAGGTGGGCCGGCTACAGGTCTTGCATTTGCTCCTATATTTGAACAATCCGGTGTAACTTCAGCTGCTTCAGTTGCAATTGCCTCAGCGATGGTTGGAATTGTCTCAGGCGGACTTATCGGCGGACCAATCGGCACATATATTATTGAGCGCAATAAATTAAGAAGTCCGCTTAGCAAACTTAATCATCATGATATTCCTATTGCCACAGAGATTGTTGAAGATCAGTTAGGTGAGCAGCCTACAGAAATCCCACAGGGCGAAGACAAAGAATCCTACACTATTCTTAAAAGTATAGTTGTAATTTTTCTTGCAATGTGGAGCGGCTCGTGGGTAAGTTCCTGGTTTGTATCACTTGGCATAACACTTCCTGCCTATATCGGTGCAATGCTGATTGCATCTATTTTCAGGAATTTTGATGACCGTACAAAACTATTAAGTTTATCTCAAAAGACAATAGATGACTTAAGCAGTGTTGCTCTTTCACTTTTTATTACGATGGCTTTAATGACCTTAAAGCTATGGGAGCTTGTTGCCCTTGCTCTTCCGATGATAATAATGCTTCTTTTTCAAGTAATTTTAATTGCAGTAATATGCATATGGATTATTCACAAAGTCATGGGCAAAGATTATGATGCAGCAGTAATGAGCAGCGGATTCTGTGGTTTTATGCTTGGGACAACCGCAAATGCAATGGCAAATATGGAAGCATTAGCAGAAAAATATGGTCAGGCACCAAGAGCCTTTCTGGTTGTCCCAATGGTTGGTGCCTTCTTTATAGATTTTACCAATGCTGTTATAATTACGGTTTTTGTAAATATGTGGAAATAAATTAAAGCCTTATCCTTTTTATTGTTTATTCTTATTATTGCTTTATTCTTATTATTGCTTTATTCTTATTATTGCTTTAGTCCTGTTATATCTCTATTCTTATTAAATCTCTATTCTTGTCAGTACTCCGTGAAGCTTCTGATAAGGCAGGTTTAAGAACTGGACAAAGTTTGGAGTTACGCGTTTAATAAAAGAAAACAGTTTCAGGTGCAATTTCTTTGCCTGAATATCGTCACCGCCATAGAACATAACTTTCGGATTAATATCTATTTCCTTAAGTACACTCGGTATATCAAGTCTTTCCATATAGCCGACCTGAATTTCAAGTCCCGATAGTCCGTCTGCAATTTCAGGTACAAATAATTTATGTATACCAAAAGGCTTATCCATTGTGATAACAGAGGCTAATATATTATGTTCATAGATAATGCCGCCTGAAATTGTTGAATGAACCATATATGGCGGTATCATAGAAAGGTCTTTGGTAAAGAAAAGAGCACTTCCCGGCAGAGTATTACCAGCGGCATAAAGCTGGTTAAAGCTTTCAATATAAGTATCGATTGGGAGTGATCTGAAGGAAAGATAAACAGCTTTATTACCAATTGACCAGATATAAATTGTAAGAAAAGGAATAGCTGCAATTACAATTGACCAATAGCCGCCATGCGGGATTTTGGTAAAAACAGAAAATAGAAATGTAATATTCACGACAAATACAAGATATGCAATTGTCAGTTTTAACTTTTCATTTTTCTTATGGAATATCCATATCATAAAGAAAGTACTTGTAGCCATAGTTGCAGTTACAGCAAAGCCGTAAGCAGCAGCCAGGTGTTCAGACCCTTTGAATATAATTATCATCAATATAACAGCTACGAGCAGTCCCCAGTTAACAGCGCCTATATAAATCTGACTTTTAAGGTGGCTGGAGGTATATTTTACCTTCATTAAGGGGAATATATGAGTTCTGATGCCCTGGTATACGAGTGAAAATACTGCTGAGATCATAGCCTGGGAAGCAATGATTGTAGCCATTAAAGTAAGTATTAAAAACGGGACATATAGGAACTCAACCTGGCTTTTTACCATTGAGAAGAGAATATTTGCATGTCTGTCGAAATTATCTCCCTGCCGCATTATAAATGCACCTTGTCCCAGGTAGTTAATGACCAAAGCAAAAAACACAAAATACCATGCACGCTTAATTGGTTTGCTGCCAAGGTGTCCCATATCAGCATATAATGCCTCACCGCCGGTGGCGCAGAGTATGACTTCAGACAAAACAATAAATCCGCTAAAGCCATTATGAAAGAGGAAATTTAATGCGTAAAATGGATTAATTGCGTTTATGATTCCCGGGAAATGAAGGAATGAAAAAAGTCCGGTTAAAAACAGCGAAGCAAACCAGATTATCATTATAGGTCCAAATGAAGCAGCTATTTTATCTGTACCGCGTGACTGGACCAGGAATAAAAGAACAGTAATTGCAATTGTAATAATAACAATTGTATTCTGAGAAATATGGCCTATCCCCGGGATCAGTTCCAACCCTTCGACAGCCGACAAGATACTGATTGCCGGTGTAATAACGCCGTCGCCCATAAGAAGCGATACGCCTATATAGCCAAGGAAGGTAACAAATACAATTGACCGGGAAGAGGTAAGTGAGCTGCGCAGTATTTCCTTTAATACAATTATACCTCCCTCACCTTTAGAGCTCAGGCACATTGCAAGGTAGGTATATTCAACAGCAACCAGAACAATCAGAGTCCAGAAGATCAAAGACAGAATTCCAATGACATTTGCTGGAGTAGGAGCGGTCAAAAGAAAAATAACTGACAAGGTATATATAGGGCTAGTCCCGATATCGCCGAACACCAGTCCCATTGATTTTATAACTTCTCCTGTGGAATTCCTGAAGGATTTCCCAGAGAAGGCATTAATATATTTTTGAACAGATAAGATAATTTATCTCCGGTTATTAAGAATCTAAACGGGCAATAAAGCCCTCATTATGCTAGTCTTACATTATACAAGCCGCAAAAAATAATCAATATTTTAAAATCATGCAAATTAAGTCTTATGTGCTCAAACCTCTTTTAAACAGGGTTTTTATTTGCAAGTATTTATCTCTTCTTTCCAGAATAAAGGAATAACTAATATAAGAACAATTCCGACAATTAATCCTCCTAATAGAACTGCACGTGGAGCGCCCTGGATGCCGCCAAGCATTTCAGCAGCAGCTCCGCTGCCTAAAGATCCGAGCGAAGGAACTCCTATCAGTGTAATAGTATAGAGGCTTATTATTCTGCCTCTTAATTCATTTGGGACAGAAACCTGTATAAAAGTTGCGATAATTGTACCGAACATTGTAGCAGTAACGCCTGCGATAAAAAGAAAAATAACCGCAGGTATAAAAGACGGACTAAGAGCAAAGAGAATGATAAAGATACTAAAAACAAGTCCAGAGATGATAAGCAGCAGGCCGTGTCTTCTGAGGTTTCTAACAGAAGCTAAGCCGAAAGCTCCTGCCAAAGCACCTGCTCCCCCTGAAGAAAGCAGCAGACCATAGCCATTTGCGCCTGTTTTCCATATATCGCGCGCAAAAACCGGCAGAAGGTTCTGATATGAGCGTCCGAAAAATGCTGCAAGAGTAGAAAGCAAAAGAAGGTAGAGAATAAACCTTGTATGCAATGCGTATACAAGTCCTTTTACTGCAGATTCCTTAAGGGATACGGGTTTATTTGCTACTTTCAGAGGCAGGTTTTTAATTGCAAAAAGAGCAAAGAGCACTGCAAGATAACTTACCCCATTTATAAAAAACAAAGTGCCAGCTCCCAGAGGACCTAAAAGAGCTCCTGCAACAGCAGGTCCAATCAGTGCAGCCCCATTATATGTGGCAGAATTAAGTGAAAGAGCATTCAGAAGAGCTGTTGGCGGAACGAGGTCGGGCACAAGTGCCTGCCGGGCTGGATTATCAAAGGCGAGAAAAGATGCGCCAATAAAAGATGCAGCCAGTATATGCCAGACAGATACAATGTTCATCCAGGTGAGTATAGCCAGAATAAAAGCCGTCAGCATCATGCCTGTTTGAGTTATTTTAAGCAGTCTTATCCGGTCAATACGGTCGACGACGACACCGCCAATAAACGGGAAGACGATCATAGGCAAGGCAAAGCTTAAGCCGAGCAGACCAAGCCACAATGGCGAATTTGTCAAATGCAGGACAAGCCAACCCTGTGCAACATTTTGCATCCATGTGCCAACATTTGAAACTATAAGACCTGACCACAAGAGTTTAAAATTCCTATAGCCGAGGGAGGGAAACCGTGAAGATTTTACAACTGATTTATCAGCCAAATAACCTCCACACTAAAGTTGCCTGTCAAAATATTGTATTCCATAAATAGTATTTCTCACAGATCAAGTTATCAGAACTCAGCCTGCAAAGATAGCAAATTATCAGGCAAAGCAGGCAGTCAAAGTCCTGAAAGGGAATCTGGTCAGATTGAAAATTAGAATACTTAGTTCTTTAGCTTATTTTTACAAGCTGTTTTCCTATATTCTCTCCCCTAAAAAGTCCGATAAATGCCGCCGGGGTATTTTCAAGTCCATTTGTTATAGTTTCTTCGTATTTGAGTTTTCCATCTTTCAGCCATCCGGCCATGACCTTGACTGCCTCGTCAAAGCGGTTAGCGTATTGACGTATAAGGAAACCTTTCATCATAGCAGTGTGTGAAAGCAGTAATCCCTGAATTCTGGGACCAACTGGTATTTCAGTTGAATTATAGACTGAAATTTGTCCGCAGATAGGAATTCTTGCATTATCATTAATTAAAGACATGACCGCATCGGAGATCTCACCTCCTACATTATCGAAGTAAATATCGACCCCATGCGGGCAGGCTTCTTGAAGTTGATTTTTTAGATTAGCCTTATGGTAATTTATAGAAGCGTCGAAGTTTAATTCATTTTTTAAGTATTCTATTTTTCTCTCCGACCCAGCAATACCTACAACCCTGCATTGTTTTATTTTAGCTATTTGTCCTACTACACTGCCGACAGCGCCAGCGGCGGCAGATACGACAACAGTTTCTCCGGCTTTTGGATTACCGATATCAAGCAATCCGAAATATGCAGTTAAGCCCGGCATGCCAAGAATTCCAAGCGCAGTAGTGACAGGGGCTGTCTCAGAGTCAATTTTCCTGAGTTCATTTTCTCCGGCGGCGAAATATTCTGTCCAGCCAAGCATACCTGTAACGTAATCTCCCCTGGTGAATTTATTACTTTTACTCTCAGCTACTTGTCCTACAGCCCCTCCTGTAATTACCTCGTTCAGCTGGTATGAGGCAGAATAGGATTTTCTTTCGCTCATTCTGCCGCGCATATAAGGGTCGACCGAGAGATATTCAATTTTGACTAAAACCTGGCCTTTCTGTATTTCAGGGATCTGAGATTCAACTATCTTAAAGCAACTTTCATCAGGCATTCCGGTTGGGCGTCTGGCCAAAACTATCTTCCGGTTAATATTTTCTGACATATTATACTCCCTGCAGTGATCTAAAAGCAGTAATCTAAAAGCAGTGATCTAAAATTTATATAGCTGAAATTAAAGCTAATGTCAAAGCAAAAACTTACAGCCTTCAGAGCCGAAGCTTAACCTAAGCTTCAAAATCTAAAAATTATACCCGAAGTATAAAATTTAGATTTTGCTATAGTTGGTTTTCTAATGAATATGCATTTAGGAGTGTTTTTTGCACTTTTCGTTTTGGCACCATAGTTGGCCTGTTGTAAAATATTCGGGAATTTCATCCCTTTTCCCCGCACAAAACAGAATATTTATTAACATTTAATAGAATCAATATGAAAAGAAGCTATACTATTTTACTGTTTTTTATTGCCGGGTTTTTCTCTGCCGGTAACTTAACTGCTCAGACAATAACTGGCAGTACCTATCAGTTTTCAAGATCAGGCTTTGCGCCAACGGATATATCAACCGGGAACACACAGCTTATTGGTCCAAACTCAGACAATGTAGCCTCAGCGGTCACAGAGATTGGTTTCGATTTTTGGTTTGCAGGCCAAAAATACACACAATTTTCAGTCAATGAGAATGGACTTCTTACCTTAGGCAGTACACAGATTTCCGGAAATGATGTTAATAACTTAATGGCATCGGAAACTACTCAGCCAAAGATTGCTCCTTACTGGGATGATCTAGCCACAGGGACCAATGGCTATGTTATTTATAAACTTACAGGGACAGCACCCAGCAGAGTACTTATTGTTAACTGGTATGTTACTGTTCCAAAGAACGCTGCAGGAACTGCAAATGCAACAATTCAGCTGCAGTTAAGCGAAGCTAACGGTGTGATTTCATTTACCTATGGAACTCCGGCTATTGCAGCAAATAATAATCAGTATTCAATAGGCATCGGGGTTTCATCAACAGATTTTGCAAGTGTAACACCTACAAGTGCGACAGCGGCAACCTGTGCCTACGGCATTGCAAAAGATAATAACACAATTTCACCCGGAGTGTATACGCGTTATTCATTTTTCCCAGATGCAGCAGCACCAACTATAACACATACAGCACTTGTAAGCACTCTGTCAACAGATAACAGAACCTTTACTGCAACTATAGGTGATGCCAAGACGGGGGTACCGACTACAGGCAATTATGTTCCAAGGGTTTATTATAAAAAGAACATTGACGGCAGCTTTGTCTATACTCAGGGTACACTGACATCAGGAACATCTGCCAGCGGAACCTGGACCTTTACAATTGATAACTCGCTTATTGGTGGTGTAAGTGAGCATGATGCTATTTATTACTTTATTGTTGCGCAGGATCAGTCGATGACACTTGGCAAGCCTAATATACTCTCTTCACCTGCAGGGGTTTCAGCAACAGATGTAACTAACATTATTACTCCGCCGGCAACCTTAAACAGGTATAAAATAGGTGCAAGATTAAGCGGCACTGTTACAGTAGGCACACCTAATACGAATCCTAATTATCCAGTGACAAATTATTCATCGCTTACAAACTCAGATGGAGCTTTTGAAGATATCAATATAGGTATGTTAACCAGTGATCTTACAATTAAAATTGTAACTCCGCTTTCAAGTGAGACCGGCACGAACTCACTAAATGCCTGGGCAAATGATGCAGGAGGAAGTTTTAAGGTTAAAATTATTCCAGAAGGCAACATAACAGTAACAGGTACAACCGCCTTAATTAAATTTAAGGGTACAAACGGAGCAACCATAGACGGACTGAACGATGGGACGAACTCACTAACACTTACTGCTTCTTCAGGACCGGCTGTGCAGTTTAGCGCATATGCCGTTAATAATACAATTACAAAGACTACGTTAACCGGCGGCGGATCGGCTGTAATTTATTTTTATGATGGTTCAGGCACATATACTAAGAATTGCAGCAATAACACAATAAGCAACTGTATTATTGGCGGCAGCGCAACAATCCACCCTACGGCTGGAATTTACATGGGTTCGTGGGCTACGGCCTCTGCAGGCACAAACAATGTTATAGATAATAACACTATTAAGGATTTTGCACAGAACGGTATTCATCTGGATCGTAATTACAGCAATACCACAATATCAAATAATCAGATTTACCATACTTTTGCACAAAGTGCCAACTATATTTACGGAATTTTTATGGATCTGGCTGTTGGGGCTACAAATATCTTCAACAACAAGATATATAATCTTAGGGCCGGGACAACCAACGCTCTAAATTCATCAATGATTGGAATCTTCTACCGCTCAGGCGGCGGAGCTGACGTGCTGAATATTAACAATAATATTATTTCGATGGATGCAGGTTTTACAAATCCAGCAATTTATAACTTTAACGCAATAGAACTTGGCGGCACCGGCACATCAAACGTCTATTATAATTCAATATATATGGGGGGAAGCGGTGTTACCTCAGGCAATTCTGCAGGGCTTTCCAGAACAAATGGTACAGTTAATTTTAAAAACAATGCAGTCTATAATGCAAGAAGCTTCAGCAGTCCTAGCCAGTACAATAAAAACTATGCCATACGCAGTACAAATCTGACAAACTTTGTTTCAGATAATAATCTTCTTTTTGCAAACGGAACAAGCAGCGCACTTGGATATATTGGTGCGACAAACGGTGTAGGCGGTAGTGAATATGCAACATTAAGTTCATGGTCAACAGCTACAGGCAGGGACCTGTTTTCATTTTCACAGGATCCGGGATATTCATCGTTAACCGAACTTACGCCTGATGCTGCTAATCCGAGTGCATATGTGCTTAATGGAAATGGTGCACCAATTGTATCGGTTAGCAAAGACATTTCAGGCAATTTGAGAAATACTGCCCTTTCAGCAGGGCCAACAGACATTGGTGCCTATGAATTTACACCCGAGGCAAGTGCTGCACCTATCAGTGCAGTACAAACAGGCACAATTGCCACAGGTCAGACTACCTCATATTATTACGGCGGCAGGCTGATTGCAGCTATTTCCTGGACCGGAGGTACTGCCCTTCCTACAATTGTTGATCTTAAGTACTGGTCAGGCAATAAGGCTCCAGCTGTTCCAGGTGAAAAGAATGCAGTTGGTTATTGGGAAGTCAGTGCTGCAGATGGAACTGACTTTACTTATGATATTACCTTATACTATACGCCGACTTCAATTGCAACAGTTACTTCTGAAAATAACATTATAATTACAAAAGGAAATTCGGGAGTATACAATGCGTTCCTTGTATCAAATGCAAATACAACAAACAAAACAGTTACATTAAGCGGGTTAAATTCATTCAGCGTATTTGCACTTACCGACAGGACGCTTTATCTGCCTGCAATAGTAAAGGTAAAAGTTTTTCTGGAAGGGGCATTTAACTCAGGCCAGATGAACACAACAATAAACAGTTTGATCCCAAAAAATTCAGCAGATGTTTATTCTGAAGCAGTATTTGGTTCAAAACCAAAGACGGTTAATTCAATGCCTGCAGATATAGTTGACTGGGTAGTTGTTGAACTAAGGACAGGTACCGCCTCAAACACAAAAATTGAAGCGCAAGCCGCTCTCTTAAAGAGTGATGGAAATATTGTTGATACTGACGGCAGCAGTCCGCTTACATTTAACAGTGCAAATGAAGGCTACTATTATATAGTAGTAAGGCATAGAAATCATCTATCTATAATGAGCGCATTACCGGTACTGCTTAACTCAACAAGCAATCTTTATGACTTTACAACTGATCAGTCAAAAGCCCTGGCAATTGTTTCAGGGTCACCGTCAATGACAGCATTGCCGGGAGGTGTATATGGAATGCCATCAGGGGATGCTGATTCGGACGGGGATATACTTTACTTAAGTGATCTACTTGGAATATGGATCTCGAATTTTGGTTTAGACGGCTATAAGCCGGCCGATTTCAACATGGACGGAACAGTAGATTATAATAATGACATATTGCTTAAATGGTTCCCCAATATGGGAAGGTCAGCATCAGTGCGCTAAATAAAAGGGAAGAAGAAATTAAAATAAATAAAAGAGGAAAAAATGAAAATTTATAAAATATTGATGGCCCTGGTACTGTTTACTGCAGTGCGGCTTTATGCGCAGAGTGTAGACGGCCAGTTTATAACAAGTCTTTCAGGGACTAAATACACTGTAAAGGTTGCCTCAAGCATGCAGACAGGGACAGGGACTGCGGGTGTAGTGTATGTGGAATTTACATTTAACAACTCAGCGCTTTCACTTCCAATGACTTTAGTCAGCGGAAAGGATTATGTTCTTCAGGGTGGTTTTGCCAGCTATTCAGGCAACGTAACTCGTCCTGCAGCTAATTCTGTGCGAATAAGTCTTGCTCCCGGGGAGGGGGTAACGCCGGTTGATCTGACAACAGCGCCCACGAACATTATTTTATTTAACATGACAGTTTTAGATCCTTCAGCGCAGTCAGATCTTGTGTGGACCAAGACGCAGATAGCGCCTGCATTACTGCAGAGTAATTATGCAACAGGAAACTGGCCAAATCTTTCACAGTCACTACTTCCGCCTACAGTTGACGGTCAGTTTATAACTGATCTTATCGGAACTAAATTTGATGTGACAATTGCTGCCAATATGCGCAGCGGTACAGGCAAGGCAGGTGTTATCACCCTGGAATTTACATTTAATAATGCGGCCTTATCAATACCAGGGTCTCCGGTGATAAATGTTGATTATGAGCTTTCTGGGGATTTTGCGCTTTACC
>JBLNEL010000463.1:0-21676 GCA_050262615.1 Bacillota bacterium | reverse complement strand
AGGAGAAAAACTTTCAATTACAACAAATAAACCTCAAACTACGCGTAAAAGTATAATGGGGATACTTTCTGAGGAGACCCACCAGGTAATATTTCTGGATACTCCCGGCATATTAAAACCTGATTATCTGCTTCAGGAGCGAATGCTCGATTTTGTACTGCAGTCTGTGAAAGATGCCGATATACTTTTGTATTTGATCGATATAAGCACTGATCCTGACGGGAGCAAGACTCTTGAAGATGAGATTGTTAAAAAAACTTTCGAGTCGGGCTCTAGGAAAAAAATTCTGGTCATTAATAAAGTAGATCTGGCAAATGAAGAAAAAGTAAATCTTTTGTACGAAAAAATTGAAAGCCAAAAGCTTTTTGACAGGATTATTCCTGTCTCAGCAATGCTTAATTTTAATGTTGATACTGTTATGAAGAGCATTTTAGAATTTCTTCCTTTTCATCCCAAGTATTTTCCTGATGATCAGATCTCAAATGAAAACGAACGTTTTTTTGTATCCGAAATTATCAGAGAAAAAATACTTGAGCAGTATCAGGAGGAAATCCCATACAGTACAGAAGTTGTAATTGAGGACTTCAAGGAAAGGGAAGGACGCAAGGACTATATTCAGGCTGCAATAATAGTAGAAAAGGAATCCCAGAAACCGATCATTATCGGCAAGCACGGAAGTGCTATTAAAGAATTAGGTCAGAATGCACGGCAGGCAATTGAATCATTCCTTCAGAGGCCTGTATTTCTGGAGCTAAGAGTAAAGGTAAGAGAGAAATGGCGCTCTGATCCCAAATTTCTAAAGTATTTCGGTTATACCTCAGATGAAGAATAGACTCAGACGTTACAGCAATTCAATAAAATATTTTAGTGAAGGAGCTTTATTATTTACCACAATAATCTGGGGCGGTACTTTTGTTATTGTAAAAGATTCGCTCCAGGACGCTTCTTCTATGCTTTTTATCGCAATAAGGTTCCTTATTGCTTCTCTTTTTATTTTACCGTTTGTTTATAAAAAGCTGTTTCAGATCGATAGAAAGTCGCTGATGAAATCCTCTCTTTTAGGGGTATTTCTTTTTCTGGGATTTGCCCCCCAGACTATTGGGCTGCAATATACATCTGCAACAAAAAGCGGTTTTATAACAGGATCACTCGTTTTGTTTACACCTTTGATGCAGATAGTAATTGAAAAAAAGAGACCAACACTGGGTGCAGTTGTTGGAAGTTTTTTTGTTCTTACCGGGCTTGTTTTTTTATCCGTAAAAGACACTTCAATCTCTCAGCTGTTTCTTGAGCTTGGCAGCGACTTCAATTTTGGCGATTTTATGACACTGGCCTGTGCATTTTTCTTTTCTATGCAGGTAGTATATATTGATAAAATAAGCAGAGAAATAAATTTTCTTGTACTTACTTTTATTCAGATTACTGTGACAAGCATTCTGGCTTTTATTTCTTCATCAATTCTATCAGGTGCTGGTATAGAACCGGCACATTTTCACCTTACAGGCAATTTGGTCTTTGGACTTGCCTATACAGCAATCCTTGCGACAATAGTGACTTTCTTAGTACAGACCAGATTCCAAAAAGAAGTAAGTCCTACTAAAGCAGGTATGATATTTTCTTTTGAGCCTATGTTTGCAGCAATATTTGCGTATTTCATGCTCAATGAGATAATTTCCCTTATGGGTATAATCGGAGGAATTTTAATATTTTCAGGTCTTATTATTACCGAGCTTTTGGAAAATTTAAGACAAAAAAAGCTTGAGGAAAATAAACCCGTTGAGGAAGAAGTGACAGTTTAAGACATGATCTTTTGAGACATGATCTTTTGAGACATCATCTTTTGAGACATCATCTTTTGAGATATGATCTTTTATAGACCTAATCTTTTTGAGGCTTAAAATATGAAAGAGGAGCTTTCAAGAGCAGAAATAATATCTGAAGGATTAGTCCAGGGAGTTGGATTTAGATACTTCGTGGTGCGGAATGCGCAAAAGCTGGGTCTTAAGGGATATACAAAGAACATGTATTCTGGTGAAGAGGTTTTAACTGTCGTCGAAGGCTCGAGATCCTCGATTGAAGAACTCTTTAAGATACTTAAGATCGGACCAATGCATGCCGATGTTAGAAAATGTACAATAGCTTGGACTGAGTATTCAGGTGAATTTTCTTCATTTGAAATACGGCACTGATTTTTATCAACTCACTTAATAATGTTAAATGAAAATACCATTCAGAACAGGATTAGGATATGATGTTCATGTCCTTACAGAAGGCAGAAAGTTAATAGTCGGGGGACAGGAGATCCCGCACGAAAAAGGATTATTAGGACATTCGGATGCTGATGTTCTGCTTCACGCAATTTCAGATGCACTCTTAGGTGCCCTCTCTCTTGGAGATATTGGCAAACATTTCCCTGATACGGATATAAGATATAAAGGTGCTGACAGCAAACAGCTTCTTAAGAACGTATATGATATGGTAAAATCCAAAGGTTATGTAATTGGCAATGTGGATTCAATTCTGGCACTTCAGAAGCCTAAAATAGCCCCCTACGTAGATAAAATGAGGCAGACTATTGCTGAATTGCTTGAATGCCAGGCTGACCAGGTATCAGTAAAGGCTACAACAACCGAGAAACTTGGATTTGTTGGGCGGGAAGAAGGCGCTTCGGCCTATGCTACTGTTCTCCTGATTGCTTCTGAATAGAAAAAATTTAATAGAAGAGAAGTTAAATTGAAAAGGAATTTCTTCTGTTTTTTATTTGTTATTTCTCAAGCATAGGAATTTGTATCGCTTTTTAACTCATTTGGACAGGATCTGCTAATAAGGCATCATAAAACAACTACATTACCATCAATCATTAATTCAAAAACATTTTACATTGAAGCTATTTAAGTTTTTAAAACCAATACCTGTTACTCCTGAAGAAAGAAAGGAGAGAAAACAGTACCGTTTACTTGGAGTTTTAGGCGGTCTAATGATGGGACTATCTTTCCCGCCTGTACCATTCCCATTTACATTATTGATGTTCTTTGGACTTATTCCATATTTTTATGTACTGGAAAAGAAGGAAAAGCTCCTTGAGATAAACAGGTTTACATATCTGACGTTTTTTGTTTTTAATCTTTTAACTATTTACTGGGTCGGCAGCTGGACAAAAGAGGCTGATACGTTTTTAATGATCGGCGGAGTACTGCTGCTATTCTTAAATACGGCATTTTTTTTAATACCATCTTCGCTTTATTATTTTGCAAGGCGGTTAACCAATAAGAACATAGCCTTAATGCTTTTCCCGTTTTTCTGGATATCGTATGAATATTTATATATGATAACCGATGCGAGCTTCCCCTGGCTGACCTTAGGCAACGGACTTACATATTTTACACATTTTATACAGATATCTGATATAGTCGGAGCAATGGGGCTTTCACTTATAGTTATATTAATAAACGTATTTTTATACAAAGTATTAAATATATATAAGCAGTCAAAAAAGATAAGCTATTCTTTCTTACTAGTGGCCTTGTCGCTGTTTTTTATTCCTGTAATTTACGGCGTATACAGAATAAATACGTTCAGTGTTTCTAAAAAGACAATCCGTGTTGGACTTATTCAGCCTAATCTTGATCCATGGGAAAAATGGACTGGCGGCGATCTCTGGGGACTTACGAAAGAATACCTGGATCTTTCAGATAAAGCTATTAAAAATGGGGCGCAGGTCGTATTCTGGCCTGAAACTGCTCTTCCTGTATATCTGCGAGATGGATCACACAGAAATGTAGTCGACTCAATTTTTACTTTTATTCAAAAAAGAAATGTTTATCTGATTACTGGTATGCCGGACTTTAAATATTATCCGGATAAACAATCTGCTCCGTCTGATGCTAAGTACAGCAAGATAAACGATATGTACTACACGACCTATAATTCAGTACTGCTTTTTTCTCCTTATACTTTCCATATTGAAAGATATGCTAAAATGAAGCTTGTGCCTTTTGGAGAAAGAGTGCCTTTTGTTGATCTGTTGCCTTTTCTGGGGGACTTCATTAAGTGGAATGTGGGTATTTCAGGCTGGAACATAGGCCGCGATACTCTGGTTTTCTCAACTGTTGATAATGTAAAAAATAGTTTAAACAACAGCTATGAGAGAGATACTGTAAAGATCAATTCATTGGTTTGTTTTGAATCAGTTTATCCTGCTTTTGTTGCAGCATTTGCACAGAAGGGAGCTCAACTGATAAGTGTTGTGACAAACGATAGCTGGTATGGCAATTCCAGTGGCCCGTATCAGCACAAGGAAATCGGCGTTTTAAGAGCTGTTGAAAACAGGCGTACCGTTGTCAGGGCAGCAAATGGCGGAATAAGTACGGTAATTGATCCTTTGGGAAGAACTCTCGTGGAATCAAAAATGTATACCAGGACCTATCTTGTCGGCGATGTTCCTCTTGAAGAAGAATTGACATTCTTCTCAAAACACCCGCTGATTATTCCGCTGTTCTCAATATTTGTATCTGTCATAACAGTACTTGGATTTATTTTCCATAAATTCAGCCGCTTAAAGAGAAAAACTGTTTAAGACTTTTTTTAGGACATTTCATTCAAAGGCTCTTTTTTCTGATCAAAAGAGCCTTTTCTGATTAACACCATTTCAACAGCATAAAACCGTTTCAGCACAATACTGTATCTGGATTTATCATCATTTCTGATATCTATTCTTAATAGTACATACCATTTCTGGTTTACATGAAACCGGGTTTGCATTTGATCGCTATATGCATATATTATAAGTAAATGTGAAAACTACGGTGTGGATAAATAGCCTGAAATAAAAAGGAGTGAATATGGAAATTCCAAAAGATGATCAGAAAATTCATATGAACACATTGTCTGAGGTGATGAATAAAATGCGTGAAAAAGGCTATGAGCATGATTTCGTTATGACCGACCGGGGACTGCAGTGTAAGAAGACCAATGAGGTATTTACATCTGATGAGGTTGTGATTAAAGGTGTATACAGATTTGAGGGCGAATCAAATCCCGAAGATATGTCAGTCCTTTACACTATTGCAGCTAATTCAGGGACGAAAGGATTGCTTGTAGATACTTATGGAGCTTATTCGGCAGTTGATGGAATGGAGTTTGCTGATTTTATGAAGAAAGTAAAAAGGGAAGACGAGCGGCCATAGGATTTTGTTAATTTAGCAACGGCTGCTGAAAGACAAAAGGTTATTCTGCAAAGAGGAGTAATTTAATTAGGTTTTTCAGCAGCCGTTTTTATTTTAAAAATCTGTCACGGCATTAAACAATATCAAAACAGATCCATTTCAAATTATTCCTTTGGTTCATTACCATCGGGAAAGCTTATAATCCATTCTTCATATTCTGATTGATTTTAAGAAGTTCCTGGAGTAAATTCCAGCTCAAAAAATAACTCCGGAAAAATTATAGTATTATATCAAAGGGGATAATATGAAGAGAATACTAACAGTTCTGATTTTCTCATCTGCTATAGTATTGCCGACAACGGTAAATTCTCAGGTAAGACAACAGGATAAGGCTGTCTACACCGAGCAATCAAGTCCGTTTTGGGAACAAATGCAGAAAGAGATTGCTGAATTCAATAAGAAAAATAATCCGGCACAAAAAGCCTTTAAAATGGATTTTACCGGTGTGGATATGCCAAAATCTATTAATGAATTTTCAAAACAGTGGCATAATCCTCCGATTAATCAGGGAGTTACAGGTACCTGCTGGTGTTTTTCGACTACTTCCTTTTTTGAATCTGAAATATACAGGCTTACCAAAAGGGAACTTAAGCTTTCGGAACTCTATACAGTTTACTGGGAATATGTAGAAAAGGCTAAAAGATTTATACGTGAAAGAGGCAACTCTGAATTTTCAGAAGGATCTGAGGGTAATGCTGTAAGAAGAATATGGAAAGAATATGGTGTAGTGCCTGCTGAGGCATATTCAGGAAAGCTTCCCGGTCAGAAGCATCATGACCATAGCAAAGCAGTTGCTGAAATGAACAGTTATCTGCAGACTGTAAAGGCAAACAGTTCCTGGGATGAAGCCCTTGTAATTTCCACAATCAGGTCAATAATGGACCATTACTTTGGCAAACCGCCAGAAACTATAAAGGTAAATGGCGAAATAATGACTCCAAAGGAATACCTGCAGAAAATAGTTAAGCTGAATATGGATGATTATGTAGATCTTATTTCATTAAAGCAGTCGCCATACTTTCAGAAGATTGAATACACCGTTACAGACAACTGGTGGCATGATACAGATTACTACAATGTTCCGTTAAATGATTATATGAAAATTCTAAAAAGCGCTGTCCGAAAAGGTTATACGGTTTCTATTGGCGGAGATGTTTCTGAACCAGGTTTTGACTCACAGGTTGGAATTGCAATGGTGCCTTCTTTTGATATTTCACCGGAAAATATTGATGAAAATGCCAGACAGTTCAGGTTTGTTAACGGTTCGACTACTGATGATCATGGGATACATCTGGTGGGGTACATGGAAAAAGATGACAAGGACTGGTATTTAATTAAGGATTCCGGCGCCGGTGCACAGAGCGCGAAAAATCCCGGCTATTTATATTTCAGTGAAGATTATGTTAAGCTGAAGATGATTGACTTTATGGTGCATAAAGATGCAGCTTCAGAAATTCTGAAGAACTTTAAATAAAAAATGTTTTGATTGTGCCTTTGCCGGTTTTTTTCAAGTTTTCAGGCAAAGGCACAATTCAATTCTTCTTATTTGATATTTATTACTTAAGACTCTTAATTAATCTTATTTCATCAGAACAATTTTTTTACTTAAAATATTTTCTCCTGACTGAAAGCTTGCCAGATAAATTCCGCTTGAAAGGCCTTCTGCATTCCAGTAATAAGTATAAGTGCCTTTGTTCAATTGTTCATTAATGACAAGAGCTGCTACTTCCCGTCCTAAGATATCGAAGATCTTTAAGCTTACATTTTCTGATTGCCTGAGCACAAAAGTAAGTTTAGTCGAAGAATTAAATGGATTTGGATAGGCAGTTAAGTTAAAATCCAATGGCTGACTGTCTGCAAGCATCTCTACACCAGCCGGAGTAAGGTATTTGTTTTTAAGTTTCAGCACGCGGTCATAAGCTTCATTTATTCTGCTCTCGGCAATTGTTCCGTCTTTTACTCTCTGCTCCAAATAATTTTCAAGATCGCGTACAACAGAGAGTCCTGATTTTATATTCCCGTTATAAAGCAAAATGTCAACTCCTGCATTTACAGCCAGAACTGCTGCCTGATATAGTCCGTAGTACTTTGAGATTGCTCCCATCGACATTTCATCACTTATAACGACACCATTATAACCAAGCTGATTTCTTAGGATCCCGGTTACAGTTTTATAGGATAAGGTTGCAGGTAATGTATCTATTTTAGAGTTATAAAGATGTCCAGTCATTACAATATCAATCAGCCCCTTTGAGATCAGTTCTTTATACGGGACCAATTCTGAATCTGCCCAAGTAGTTGTAATGTCTGTAAAGCCTAAATGTGAATCACTTGCAGAGCTTCCATGCCCGGGGAAATGTTTTAGGGCAGTAATGATATTCTTTTTATGCGACTCATCAATAAAATACCCAGCATGTTCTGCTACCTTAAGCGGGTTAGAAGAAAAACTCCTCTGCAGTCCACCAATGACGGGGTTTTTTGAGTTTATATTAACGTCAACAACTGGTGCAAAGTTTACATTAAAACCTGTCTGCTGAAGCCATGAAGACATCATTGCGGCTGTTGCCCGGGTGCTGTCTTCACGGTTGTAAACAGTGCCTAAAAGGTAAGCGTTATTTGTTTTACTGAATCCATTAGAAGAGGAAAGTCTTGCTACACTGCCGCCTTCCTGATCAGTAGAAATAAAGATTGGTGTAGAAGCCAATTGTCTTAACTGATCATTAAGTTTCTTCATCTGCATAGGATTAGACAGATTATAGGCGAATTCCAGGACTCCTCCCAGGTTTCTGTCTCTGAGATCAGCTTTGAGAGTATCAATACTGCTAAGAGTATCAGACAGTGTTGTACCTGAAAAACCGACTATGAGCATTTGTCCGATCTTTTGTTTTAAGGTAAGCTGGGCATAAAGTAAATTTGGCAAAATTAAAAAAATTAAGAACACAATCGAAAAGGAGCTTAGAATTCTGAAGGTATTGTAAGGCTTTAATATCATATTATTTGAAATTTAGTGAAAGAGAATTTATTAAAACGGCTTAAAGATACGAAAACCCCGGTTCATTATCAGAAAAGAAGAAGAATTTGAGAAGCTTTATTTATATCTTTACGGCATTAATATTTCAATACAGCATTAACACTGCAAACACAAAATAAATTAAAAGTGAAACATAAGTGATGAATGAACATAGAAAAGCAGTTTTGTTCCTGATAGCTACAGCAGTTTTGTGGAGCTTAGGTGGTGTTCTGATAAAGTGGGTAAAGCTTAATCCAGTGGCAATTGCTGGTATGAGGAGCCTTATTTCCCTGACGTTCATACTTATCGTTTTTCGTCCGAAAATAAAAATTTCCTGGATCAAAATAGCCGGAGGCCTGGCGTATGCAGGTACAGTAATTTTATTTGTATCTGCCAATAAAATGACAACGGCTGCAAATGCAATACTGCTTCAGTATACAGCTCCAGTCTATGTTGCAATGCTGGGCTACTGGTTTTTAAGAGAAAGGATATCAAGAATAGATTGGGTCGCGATCTTTCTTGTTTTATGCGGAATGGTTTTATTTTTCCTCGACAAGCTTTCTTCAGGCAATATGATAGGAAATATTATTGCCATATTAAGCGGAGTTTCGTTTGCATGGCTGGTGCTGTTAATGAGGAAGCAGAAAGAAGGTTCTCCTTTGGATTCTGTTATAATCGGTAATTTTATTACTGCTGTAATTGGAGTCCCTTTTGCTATTGGAACTTCCATTGATATGAATAGCTGGATAGGTCTGATTCTTTTAGGCGTTGTACAGTTAGGGCTGCCGTATGTACTTTATGCTTATGCCATAAAGCATGTAAGTGCTATTGAAGCAATTCTGATTCCAGTAATTGAACCGGTATTAAATCCGATCTGGGTTCTGTTTGTACTGGGTGAAGTTCCGGGTTTCTGGTCAATAGCAGGCGGTATAGTTGTAATTGGAGCAGTTACTTTAAGGAGTACAGCACAGTTATGGAGCAGTAAAACCTTAAAGATATAAATATTATTAAAAAGCAGAGCGGAATATTATTCCGCTCTATGACTAGCAATTACAACAGAATATATCTCCTCTAAAATATAAAGGATACACCTCCGCCCAAAGTACTATACTTTGCCAGATTATAATCGAAATTAAGATTAATAACACCAAGCCTAAGCGCCAGACCAACTAATAATTTGGAAGTGTTTTCACCTTTCATATCAAAGGATATATTAGTTGAAGTAGACCCAAGTCCTGTAGTTGAAATCAGCTTATAGGTTACAGTTGATTTAGAATCCTGGTATGAATATCCCAGGTATGGGGTTATGTTTAAATAAGCAGGTCCAAATGTTTTACTTGCGTAAATGCCGTATTCAGTAGCCGAGCTTTCAAGATAATCTCCAGCCTTAAGGTTCTGCCAGAAAAATCCAATTGAAACATCAACAGGCAAAGGTACCATAAGCCATGCAAGCGGATTGTGCTGAATGCCAAGGCCGAAATAATTTACTTTTCCTATGGTCGGATCAAATGTTACATTAGGTACCCAGCGAAGTGTAAGCTGAGTGCCAAATAATGTACCTACAGTAAGCTGCGGGGCAGCAAAGGGCAATATATTATAGTTTTCCAGAACTCCTCTTACATTAGTAAGGAATTCTGATTGCGGAATAAAGATCTGCTGACCCTGGTAGGTATAGCTGTTTTCAAGCAGAACTACTTTCACCTGGTCATTTTTACTGCCGATTACAGTTGGTCCAGAGACTTTAGCCGGGAAAACATTCTGAAGCAGAAGATTTCTTAGTTCAGCCTGGGCATTCTGGCGTTGGGCAGCTGTAAGATTATATTGTTCCCATCTGACAGAATTAACTATCTCATCGGCCTGTTCTGGAGTAAACTCAACATTGCCTGAAACTGAAAAAGACTTGGAGTCTTCCGGCATGAATGCTCCCATAATCACAATTCCCAGCTGAATATCCAGGCCTGCAGTTTCTGTCTTAGGAGAGCGGGTGACCCAGGCTGTATTCAGGTTTGCTCCGAAACCGCTGCCGACTGGCTTTAGGTATTCACGGGCCGCAGTTTCAGTCAGCTGCTGCAGAGACTGATTAATATTCTGAGCAAGTAAAATTCCTGCCGTAGAAGGTAGAATTATAAAAAGAAAAGTAAAGTAAAAGAATAATTTTCTCATAACCTCTCCTCTCTTAAAATAAATGAGATTTAATACGGAAATATCTATAAAACTTTATCCTTAACTAATTGATGCATATCTCTCTTATGCCTCTATTGGTATTAAGGCTGTCGTGGTTTGTTCCTCTATATATGAATAATGTAACGTAATAAAGCAAAATTGACAAACTGATTTATCAACTAAAGGCATTATGGAAGTGATTTTACCTGTTGCTATGTATAATATTTTTTAAAGTCAATAAAAATTTTTACAAAAATAGTCTGCTTGACATTCTTTTTTCATTATCATAGGTTTCAGGCCAACAGCAGAAAATAAGAAGAGAATATAACTGTTTTAATACTCGGCAAAAATTAGAATAAAATAAAATAAATTCTGAGGTAAAAATGGCTGTAATTGGACTCGATCTGGGAGGCACAAAGCTTTCAGGTGCGATTTTCAGCAACACGGGTGAAATACTTGAAAAGAAAGTCCTTGCTCTTGATAAAAGACAGGGGACTCAGGTAGGAGAACTGATCCGGGAAATGCTTACTGGTTTTAAAACACTGGCTAAAGAAAAACAGATTGAGATACAATCAGTTGGTGCATGTATACCTGGAATAAGCTGGTCAAAGACCGGACGCGTCTGGGCTCCGAATATCCCGGGATGGGAAGACTATCCGTTGAAAAAGGAAATGAGTGAAGCCCTCAATGATGAATCGATAAAAGTAAGCATCGATAGCGACAGAGCTTGTTACATACTGGGAGAAACATGGCAGGGAAATGCAGCAGGCTGTAAAGATGCTATTTTCCTGGCAGTAGGCACAGGCATTGGAGCAGGTATCTTAATAGACGGCAACGTCTTAAGAGGATCAAACGATATTGCCGGAGCAATCGGTTGGCTGGCCTTGGACAGACCTTTCGAACAAAAGTATGTTTCATGCGGATGTTTTGAACATCATGCCTCAGGTGAAGGTATTGCAAAGATAGCAAAGGAATGTCTTGAAAGTGAACCTTCATATAATGGGATTTTAAGACAAAAGCCAATAGAACAGTTGACAGCACATGATGTTTTCAGTGCCTTTAATTCGGGAGATGAAATTGCCGTAAAGACTCTGGAACTTGCTATTGAATTCTGGGGAATGGCTGTTGCAAATCTGGTCAGCCTGTTCAATCCGGAGAAAATTATATTCGGAGGCGGTGTGTTCGGACCTGCTGTTCAATTTCTGGATAGAATAATGCAGGAGGCAAGAAAGTGGGCTCAGCCAATAAGCATTAATCAGGTTAAGCTCGAAAGTTCTAAACTTGGAGGTGATGCCGGTCTGATTGGCGCAGGATATCTCGCTTTAAGAAATATTGAAAAATAAAATAAACCTTGAGGTAAATATGTATAAAAAGAATTTGGTCTTTATTGCCGCATGCCTCGGGATGCTGCTTTTTGGGGTAGTGCTTATCTCTCTTGGTTCAATCCTTCCGGCGCTCACAGAAAAGTTTGCAATGGATCAGCTGACTGCAGGTTCATTGGTCTCGATCCTGCCGATTGGAATTCTGTCAGGATCTGTAATCTTTGGGCCGATTGTAGACCGCTACGGATACAAAAGCCTACTGATTATATGCGCTTTATTTGTTTTTTTAGGACTTGAAGGCATAGCATTTGCAAGCCAGTTCTACATGCTTCAGATTTCCATTTTTCTTATTGGTTTCGGCGGCGGAGTAATTAATGGCGGTACTAATGCTCTGGTTGCAGATATCAGCTCAGAAGGTAAAGGCGCTAATTTAAGTTTGCTTGGAGTATTTTTCGGTATTGGTGCTTTAGGAATGCCGGCTTTGCTTGGAATACTTTCACAATCCTATGGCTACTCAACTATAATTTCTGCAGTAGGTATTTTTGTGCTGCTGCCTGTAATTTATTTTATGACAATTAAATTCCCGGTTTCAAAACAGCCTCAGGGCTTGCCAATCAGGAAAAGCTTTGGATTATTTAAAGATTCCACTCTTATACTGATGGGATTGATTCTTTTCTTTGAAAGCGGCGTTGAAGGCATTGTAAACAACTGGTCTACAACTCACCTTCAGCAGGAAGTTAAAGTTACACCTGAGAATGCACTGTTTGCCTTGTCTTATCTGATGCTTGGCCTTACAATTACAAGACTTGTACTCGGTTTTCTGTTAAAGAAAATTCAGTCTTATAAGGTCCTCTATATGTGTATTGTTACTGCAATAGCAGGAAGCCTTTGCCTGATGTTTGCCTCATCTTTGATGGTTGCAATCCTCGGCCTGGTATTGCTGGGAATTGGATTTGCAGCAGGCTTCCCGGTTGTACTGGGTTATGTTGGTGATATCTATGCTAATCTTTCAGGTACTGCATTTAGTATCGTAATTGTAATTGCCCTTACGGGAAATACAATCCTTAACTATCTGGTAGGAGCTGTGTCACAGTCCTATGGCATTAAGCAGTTTCCGGTAATTCTTCTGGTAAGCTTGGTTTTAATGGCACTGCTTTTATCGGTTGTAATAAAAAGAATATCTTCGAGAGTGAAAATATAAATTAACTTATAAACAATTAACGTTAACACAACAGTGAAAAATAAGGAGTAAAAATGCTTGCTAAACAATGGTTAGATAACGCAAGAAAAGTAATGGACAACATTGAACAGACTCAGATGGATAATATCAGAAAGGCTGCCGAAGCAATGGCTGACTCGATTGAAGCCGGAAAGTGGGTTCATACATTCGGATGCGGACATGCTACACTTCCAATTGAAGAAATGTATCCGCGTATTGGCGGCTTTGTGGGATTTCATCCTATGGTTGAACTGCCTCTGACGTTTTTTACAAGGATAGTTGGTGAAATGGGTGTTCATCAGTTTGTATTCCTTGAAAGAGTTGAAGGCTATGGCGTTGAAATAATGAAGGGCTATAACTTCGATCCAAAAGATTGCATGTGGATATTTTCACATTCAGGTATAAATAACGTTAACATAGACGTGGCGCTTGAAGCTAAAAAACGCGGAATGAAACTGATTGTTTTCGGATCAGCTGAAGCAGCAAAAGGAAAACAAACCAGACATTCATCAGGAAAAACAATCTTTGATATCGCTGATATCGTAGTTGACTCCTGCGCTCCTATTGAAGATGCATCAGTACCTCTAAAGAATCATCAGGATAAGATCGGCCCTGTTTCTACATTGGCATTTGTTACTTGTGTGTGGATGACAGTTACTACTGTTGCAGAAATACTTGCTGACAGGGGTGTAAAACTTTATATCCATCCTTCACACAACGTTCCAGGCGATACTACTGCTAAGGTAAGACTTGATGAGGCTCTTGCTGAGTACAAAAGAAGAGTTGCCAGCGTTTAATATTGCGATATTAAGCTGATAAACCTTAATGAAGTTTTAGCTGAAAGCTAATTCAAATTGCAGGCTTTTGATTATTCAAAAGCCTGCTTTTTTATATACTATTCAAAAAATGCAGCCGGAAATAATAAAAATAACTCCTGCTTATAAGAACTGTCCCCAAAAATAACCCTTTGAAAAAATTACGCTCGAAAAGTAACCTTTCGAAAAGTAACCTTTCGAAAAATAATCTCATGAAAGAGTTATTTAGAAGGTCACTAACCCTTCTTATATACAACTTCACCATTAACAACAGTTCTATAAACTGAATAATCGTCATTCAGGATGACCAGATCTGCATCTTTTCCTGCTTCCACAGAACCTTTTTTATCATCAATGCCAAGCAGTTTTGCCGGGTTGATCGTAACTGAATCAATCGCCTCCTTTAGCGAACATCCGGTAAATCCCATAAATTTGATCGCAATATTACCCAGGCTCATTGTTGAACCGATAAGCGTACCGTCCAGATATTTTGCAGCTCCGGCTTTCGAAATATATTCCTTCCCGTTATAAATGTAATTTCCTTCCGGAAGGCCCATGCCCTGCATACCATCTGTAATACAAATGCAGCGTTCACTGCCTAATAATCTATAGGCCAGATTAACCATAGAAGGATGAATATGATGACCATCGCTTATTATCTGGGCAGTTATTTCACTGTGCTCGAATATCGCAGCAATTGGTCCTGGATTCCTGTGGTTAAGCGGTAACATTGCATTGAAAAGATGTGTCACATGATTGATGCCTGCATCAAACCCTTTCTTTATCTGGTAATAATCAGCCTCCGAGTGTGCAAAGGATGCGATGACACTATTCTTTACCACAGATTTTATTACATCCAGATTTCCAGGGAGCTCAGGAGCAATTGTCATCATTTTTAATGTATTTCCTAAAAGATCCAATATTTCATCCATTGCCTGAATAGAAGGTGCATAGATAGAGTCAGGATCAAGTCCTCCTTTTTTTTTGATATTAATAAATGGTCCCTCAAGGTGAAAACCTAAAAGAGTGGCACCGCCTAAATTTTTGTTTACATATTCCTTTGCCAGTTTCAGGTGCTTGTTTCCGTCTTTCGGTCTTACAACTGTAGTCCCCAGATAAGAGGTCGTGCCAAGAGATGCAAGCGTTTTTGAAATATTTTCCAAAGCTTCAACGCTGTTATCAAGGACATCGGAACCGCCTGCTCCCTGAATATGCACCTCAATAAATCCAGGGGCAACTATTCTTCCGCCTGCATCGATTACTTCTGCATTCCCAGGATTTACGTCCGCTGTACTGTTACTCCCTAAAGATTTTATATACTTCCCTTCAATTAGTATGTCGGTCGTTTTCTCATTTGCAGAAGTATTATATAATCTGCAGTTTTTTATTAGTTTTAATTCATTCATCGATATTCCGGGTCTAATTTATATATAAATATTTCTTAATTGACAGTCTGATAAAAGATTGATAAAAATATTGAAAAATATAAGTAAAAACCAATTATTAAAGGCAAGAAAGTGGAAAATCCAGAGAAGCAGAAATCCAGAGAAGCAGAAATCCAGAGAAGCAGAAATCCGGAAGAAATGAAATTGTGTTGTCAAAAAATTGACAGGTATCAGTTTATACAGATAATTTATTCCTGCGATTTGTTTTGGTAATTTTTTTATTTGAAATAAGATCGTTAAAATTTTTACGTGTTGCTTCAAAAGATATACTCTGGAAGATAACTTTAGAGTTGTTGTTCTTTTCATCGCAAATCCTATAGATCGGAATTCCGAAATCACTTGAAAATCTCACAAGAGAAGTATCTGCAGATCTGAATATTATTTCTTCGTAAGTTTGGGGCAGGGATTGAATTTTTTCTCTCAAGCTTTCGGCAATCCTGAAAACCCTTCCGGTCTTAATAAAGCCGTCAAGCCTTAACTCCTGTTCAAGTTTTGCCTGAAGTTCAGGCTGTGTTTTTTGATGAACATAAACAGCATTGCCTGCTTTATTTTCAAATTCAATAAAGATCTCTTTCATTACCCCTCCTTTAGTAGGGACGTACCCTTTTAAACAGGATAAGGTAATTTAAGGTATATGTCAATAAAAATTTTATAAAGGAGAATTAAGAAACACCTGTCTTTCAGGCCAGGGGACGGTAAATTCCTTTTTTTACTATCAGGAGCTTGCGCCTGTAATCAGTTGAGGTGTCCTTTCTAAGGACCTCAGGTTCATTTGAAACAGGTGCCTGTGTAAAGTTGAATGTTTTATACGTTTCAGCAAATTTTTTGCCGATAAGGTTTTGAATACTCTCAGTTGTTGAATTATCTAAAAGGAAGTCTTCACCAAGAGATTCAAGCAATGAAGAAAAAACAGTCTTCGGCTCAACTAGTTTTGCGATTCTATCAAACTGGTCTAAATTAAAAATACTTTCGTTTACGCTTGTCTTCGAAATATTGTCTTTAGTTTCTGGCATAAAACATTTAAGAAAGTAAATAATATTATTTTTATCCTCTTTGAAAGTACTTCTTAAATAGTTCTCTGTTACTTCTTTTCCGGACAGATAAGACCAGACAGAAAGCAGGAATGGGGCTTCTTTGGGAGTAGTTACATAAACCGGCCCTTGATTGGCATTAAGTGCGATCCGCTGACTGATAATCTCTCCAAGTTCCGCAGTGGATTTCTGGTCAAAGAGCATTTCCTCATTTGAAATTTCAGGAGCAGAAGAAATCCACCTGAAGCACTCAAAAGCGAAGGAAACCGGCTGACTTTCTGATAAAACCTCGCGTGCAATATCAAAACGCTTAGAACTGTCCTCTATGGATCTTAAAATCCGGAAGATCAAAACTGCCGGATGTGAAAAAATCGAACTGAAGGAAAACAGTGTTTCAGGATTTCTGAAGCTGCCTGCGGCAGAGGATAGTCCCCTTATCAGCGCAATTTTTGTATTTTCAGAAAGATTACCAACTGCAGAAATCATTGCCTGAATTAAATCCTCAGAATCAAAGCTTCCGGAGAGTTTTTCTATTCTTGACTTTACTAATCCCCGGTCTGAATATTCAATCTGATCAAATAATGTCTCAATTTCTGTTTCAAGTGTTTGTTCACCCTCTGTAATCTGCCTAAAGTTTGTGTCCTTGTGGCTTTCCGGTGGGATTTTTACTTCAGAGACTTTTTTCTCTTTTGCAGCCCTAATTTGTTGCTTATTACCATCGCTTCTTAGAGTAAACTCAGGGATATCTATAACCAACTGAACGATTTTGTTAAGGAGCTGTCTGCCGGCATTGAAATTCCTTGCTCCCTGGAAGTTGCCCAGCGTATCTGCAACCTTATCCTTATCAAGTGCAATAACATACAGGAAATAAGGGAAACTTGCATTAAGTCTGATAAGGCGGAACAGGCTTGCAAGAGATGGTCTTTCGAGTTTATCTACATTATTAATAAGAATTACAATCCGGTTTTTACGGATTTCGAGCGCCTGATCAATTTTCTTTTTTATAATTCCTGTATTTAGAATAGAAAACTGTCCTGTCGTTTTCCCGTTTTTTTCATTCGACACTGACTTAAACGACATATTTCCGCCGTGCAGCAGCATATCTGAATAATTGCTCAACAGTTTTGAAAGGGAATTATCTGAAGAATTACTTGCTGAGGTGCTTACAGATTCAGATAAAACATCAAAAAAAGCCTTGGAGAGCTGGAATTCATCAGTATAATTAAGGGGATTAAACCAGACTGCTTTTGTATCTGGAACAGAAAGAAGTTCTCCTGAAATATGCTTCAATACGGCAGATTTTCTGGAGTCAGAAGTCGAAGATAAACCTATAACAATACTCCCGGAATTCTTTCTTGCAGCAATAGCATGCACAATTTTTCCAGAAAAGCTGCGCTCTGATATATTGTTTCTAAATCCGTTTTCAGGCGTAGCAATAGCATCAACGGCAATATTTCTGCCATTTGAGTCATCTGCCAGGTGTCCGGATTGATTCAGACTGAGGTAACTCTCTATTGTTATATAATTATCTGTTCGGGTCTCTTTTATCATTATGGGTAATAAAACTGCAAAAATACACAGTTATAGCAAAATCCTGATTACAGTAATTTAAAAAGGATCTACTTTCCTTGTGCAAACTTCTAACATTTCCACTACTTTGTCAATTATTATTTTAGAAAAGCCGTTTGAAAGCTTCGTTCGGGCATGTTTTTCCGGCAAGATCTTACAAATCAGGATGTAAGTTCGACAATGGGTTTAGTAAAAAGGGGAGCAGTTTAGAGCCGATCCTCTTTTTTAAGGCCTGTGCTGGAAACAATAGCCGCTGCTATCAGCTTTGTTCCTGCATCTGTTACCTTTTTTTGTTATTGCCTTGCACTGCGCAGTATTTTCACTGACCGGGGCAGTAACTTCGTCAATAGACTCTTGAATTGAGTTCTGAGGGATTTCAATACTTTCTTCCGGAAGTTCATTCTCAAGCATTGAACTTTCCATAACAGATGTTTCTTTTAGCTGTTCTTCAGGAGGCAGTGTGTTCTCAAGAATTTCGTGTGCCTCAGAAAAACTCAGATTTCTGTCAATTGTAGCTGATTCATCCGGGAGTGCGTCAGAGCCATTTCCGGGCTGCTCAATAGTGCCGAGCTGTTTATTTTCAAACTGGGTTGCTCCAGCTCTGAAATTATCCTTCCTTTCTTTATTAAACAGAAAATGTCTGACAAGAAGAATTGCTGACGTGCCTAAGATCGCATACAAAGGAATTGCAATGTTTTTATTCTCAAATGTATTGTGCATGACAGATTTGATTGATGATTTCATTATCGCTCCGGTTTAAATAAAATCTATCAATAAAAGGAAAAAATAGCAAATCCCGGCCGGTCATTGAGAATTTGCAATAAAAAATGCAGGTCATTTTGTTTTTACAGACGCAAGAAAATGTGATTATATAAATGTTGATTTTATGAATTTAAGAACTTACCTTAAAATGAAAGCGGAAAGCCATTAAAAGCACATTAAAAATGGTCAGTATAAAAAGATAAGAGGGCGATTATCAAAATAACTGGCAAAATGGTCACCTCCAATAAAATATTATTTATTTGCGGATCCTTAAATCAGACGACAATGATGCATCAAATCTCCGAGTACTTAAACGGGTATGAGCATTATTTTACGCCATACTATGGCGATGGTTATATCCGGTTTTTAACTGAGATTGGATTCCTGGATTTCAGCATACTCGGAGGACGCTTCCGACAACGCACTGAAGAATATTTACGTGCTAAGAACCTGAAAATAGATTACCGGGGAGAACAGAATAATTACGATCTTGTATTTACATGCGTGGATCTGATTATTCCAAAAAATATAAAAAAATCTAAAGTGATTTTGGTTCAGGAAGGAATGACCGATCCCGAAACACTGAAGTATTATCTGGTAAAATATTTAAGACTTCCAAGATACCTTGCAAGCACTTCTATGACAGGACTCTCAAATGCCTATGATTACTTTTGTGTGGCATCGGAAGGATACAAGGAATTGTTTGTAAAAAAAGGAGTAAAGGAAGAAAAGCTGATTGTTACAGGAATACCAAACTTTGATAATATTGAGAAGTACAGAGGAAACAATTTCCCATATAAAGACTATGTTCTGGTCATCACATCTGATATGAGGGAAACATTTAAATATGAAAACCGCAGAAGATTTATTTTATATGCAAAGAAAATCGCAGGGAAAGATCAGCTTATCTTCAAGCTCCATCCTAATGAAAACATTCAAAGAGCAACAAAGGAAATAAATAAATATGCTCCGGGTGCGTTGGTATTCTCCGAAGGCAACATTTATCATATGGTTGCAAACTGTCATACCTTAGTCTCACGCTATTCATCTGTAGTTCACATGGCTAATGTTCTTGGTAAGAAAATATATTGTGATATTGATCGGCTGGTTTTGGAAAAGTTAAAGCCGCTGCAGAACGGAGGTCTTTCGGCAAAAAATATTGCCAGGATTGCAAAAAAAATTATTGAAAAGGGCTCTACAAGAAAAATAGTCATAAACTGATAATTCTGAAAATAATAAAGAATTGGTAAAGTTATGAACTCTTCTTTACATATTGTCACAGTAATTCAGGCAAGAACATCATCAAGCAGGCTTCCTGGTAAGATTACGATGCCTGTTTCAGGAAAGCCTATCTTATCCATATTGTTTGAAAGAGTAATGGCTTCTTAACTAGCCGGAGAAATTGTTGTTGCAACTACAACCGACCCGGCAGACAATATTATTCAGGAACTTTGTCTGCAGGAAAATTTTAATTTCTACAGAGGCCATCCAACAGATCTGCTCGATCGTCATTTCAGGGCGGCAAGCAGGTCAAAAGCAGACCTGGTAATTAAAATTCCATCTGATTGTCCATTGATCGATCCGGAGATCATTGACAGCGTAATTAAATATTTCCTGGAGAACATAACCAAATATGACTATGTAAGCAATCTGCATCCGCCTACATATCCAGACGGCAATGACTGCGAAATAATGCCAATGGATATACTAAGGACTGCATGGAAGGAAGCAAAAAAGAATTTTGAGCGTGAACACACCACACCATTTATATGGGAGAATCCGCAGAGGTTCCGTATAGGCAATCTCAGCTGGGACAGCGGACTAAATTACTCGATGACGCACAGGTTTACTTTAGACTATATAGAGGATTATGAGTTTATAGCAAGAATTTATGATGAACTCTATGGAAGCAATCCTTTATTTGGGCTAGCTGATATTCTTGAACTGCTTAAAAGGAAACCTGAAATAGCCGCAATTAACAAAATGCATCTGGGAATCAACTGGTACAGAAATTATTTAGATGAACTTAAGACAATTGATAAGTCGCAGATAAGAGCAAGTGAAAGTCAGGTCAAAAATAAATTTGCGTAAAAAGAAAATAAAGGTTCCTTTAAGATCAGAAACAATGGAAGAACTATGGAAAAAAAACAGTTGGATCTTCTGAAAAAAAGGGCTCTTACAGTCCGGGAACATATAATTAAAATGACGGTTGATGGCGGATGTTTCATCGGAGCATCACTTTCCTGTACGGATATAATAGTTTATCTATACTCAAACTTTCTGAACATAAGCAAGGATACATACAAAGATGAAAGCAGGGACTATTTCTTTCTTTCAAAGGGGCACGACGTGCCTGCTTTATACAGTACACTTTCGGAACTTGGATTTTTCGAACCTGGGAGGCTCAAAAATCATCTTAAAACAAATGACTTCATTTACTGGCATCCTAACCGAATGATCCCCGGAATTGAATTTCATTCAGGATCTTTAGGACACCTTCTTTCAATAAGTATTGGTGTAGCCCTTGATCTGAAATTAAAAAAGATGAACAATAAGGTTGTAGTTTTACTTGGCGATGGAGAACTAAATGAAGGATCAAACTGGGAGGCAATGCTTGTTGCAAAAGCATTTTCCTTAAATAATCTTTTGATAATTATTGACCGTAATCAGTTTCAGGCAAATATGCGAACTGAAAAACTAATACCATTGGAGCCGCTCGAAAAGAAATTCGAGTCTTTCGGTCTGCTGGTGAATTCTGTCAACGGCCATGACTTTCAGGATATTGAAGAATGCTTTTCCAGCCTGAGATTTGATACCGATGCTCCAAATGTAATTGTGGCTGATACAATCAGAGGCAAAGGGCTTCCAAGCATTGAAGAAAGGGCCGACCGATGGTTCTGCAGTTTTACCGAGGCTGAAGTTGAAATGCTATTAAAAGAACTTCATGATCAAAAAAACATAAGCCGACTGACCTCTGATGTTATAATTGCAAGATGATTCTTAAAACAATTGCAGGGATAATAAAATAATGAATTACCAGGAACTCTCAAGTCAGATAGCTTTAGCAGATGAGAGGTTCGTAGTATTGACAGCAGAGAACCGGGCAGCAATAAGA
>JBLNEL010000462.1:0-5849 GCA_050262615.1 Bacillota bacterium | reverse complement strand
GGATAGTGTACAGTCTGAAACCCTGTTTGACCTCTACCTTGGAAAAGATTTGCCACCTGTGGTGAATTGGGAGCACAACAGCATCAGATGGAGCGGAGCTTTTTTATCACGAAGCGCAGGCGAGTATAAACTGATAATATCTTCAGATGATGCAGTACGCTTTTTTCTTAATGGCAAAAAATTGTTAGAAAAATGGGATAATACTGGTAAGGATACGACATATTATATTCCGGTGCAGCTTCAGTCGGAACAGTGGTATGATTTTGTAGTTGAATACTCAAGGCTGGCAAACGCCACAAAGCTCCGTTTAGCCTGGCAAACTCCCGAAATGCATTCCAGGGTGTACGATGCGAAGACTGAAGCAGGGAGGCGAAATATTTATCTTCCGTCTGTTTCCGGCGGATGGTTTGATTTCTGGACAGGTAAAAAGGTTACAGGGGGAAGGATAATAGAAAGAGATGTTCCACTCGATATAATACCTCTTTATGTCAGAGCCGGCGCAATCATTCCATTGGGGCCGGAGATTCAGTATGCCACAGAGAGACCTTCAGAGCCTATTGAATTACGGATTTATTCAGGAGCAGATGCGGATTTTGAACTGTATGATGATGAAGGAGACAATTATAATTATGAAAAGGGAATTTACTCAGTAATTCCTATTCGCTGGAATGAAGGATCCGGGACACTTACAATTGATAACCGGAAGGGGAATTTCCCTGGAATGCAGGAAAGGCAAATATTTAATATTGTTTGGGTGGGGCTTAATCATGGTACAGGTATAGGCCGGGCAGCAAAACCCGACAAAACTGTAATATATGATGGCCACAGGATTACATTAAAAAAATAAATTCCGGGGTTTTTTGATCAATATTTTATTAAAAGTGTTCTCTGCAATATTAGAGATTTTTATATAAATTCTGTTTATATTTAGGTGGAAACGAAATGCTAAGTAATTTGCTGCTTACAAAGAAAGGAATGGTGTCTGATTTAAAGCAATAAATACAATTTGAGGTGTGCCATGAAACAAAGTATTATGTTATTGTGCATAGGACTTGTAATGGGATGTTCCTCAGTTCCTTTTGACGAAACATCAATAACCCAGCCCATTTTGCTGGAACGTTATCCGCTCCCGGCAGTTACCACCCCTATTTACTCTACTGATTATGTGCTTAATATGAGGATCCAAATAGATGAAAATGGTAACGTTAACCATGTAAAACTTACAAACAGTATTGGTGATGTTACATGGGATTCTCTAGCAACTCTTGCAATAAAAAGATGGAAATTCACACCGGCGATGAGCAATGGAAAACCTATAAAATTATGGGTAAACCAAAAACTTATTGTGAAATTTGCAGATCCGATCTTCCTAAATCTTGCAGAAATCACTTGTGAAACATTTGAAGAAGCCAGCAAAGTAATGGCAGAGCTGGATAATGGTAGAGATTTCTGTGAACTTGCGACTTTGCTATCCTCCAGTCCCACAAAAGTAAGAAAAGGGGTATTAGGAAGAGTGGATATTCATTGCTATTCGGATGAGATATGTATGGCTCTGCAGAGGATAAGAATAAATGAACACACAGAGCCTCTGAAATATGGAAGAAAGTATGTAATCTTTATGAGGATGAAAGATATTGATGAATAATAAATGTCTTTAGTTCCACATTAATTCCAAATAGAGTATATGGCCGGAGGTCGTTATGAAACTCGGTGTTATTATTATAAGCTGCTTTCTTTTTCTCTCATTTCAGTTAAATGCTCAGCAGAAAACTGCAGGGAAGTATATTCAGAAATTTCTTGAGTTCACATCCAAAACCTACGAAGTATTTACCGATGAGATTGAAAACTATTTAAAGCATCCGAATGCGTTTATTCCTGATGATGAGGAGGGGAAGTTTATTACAGAGATTCAAAAACAAGCTGCAGATGATGTTCAGCGGGTATATGCAAAAGCCCGTTATAAATTTGGCAAATCTGCAACTGATTCTTCATCAACAGGCAATGCACTGCAAACTATTCAGGAGAAGTTTCTGATCCATTTCGACAGCTCTGTAGTCAGGATTAAGCAGAAGAACAAAGAGCAATACGCCTCACTTAAAAGTCTGCCTGCAGAAAAGCAGAATGACATTATTCATGAGAATAAGTCTTCGTTTGATAAGGTATTAAAAAAGCTTTCCGGGATCTGTGATAAAATAGACGGCGAATATGAAGATTATATGCGCTGCAATATGATCAAAGAGGCATTAAACCAATGCGGTAAAGACACCAGCAACTGGTAACAAGCTGATTTTTTTTTGTTGAACTTCCATCAGGAAATCGATACTATTAGTAATAGAATTTTAATTCAAACATGTGGAATACTAATGGAAACTATCTTAAAAGCTGATCAGTTAAAATACCTGGATGGAATGCGTAGAGAATCAGATCCTTTAATTTTGGAAATGGAAAGTTACGCTCAAAAAAACAAAGTTCCTATTCTTGAATGGAAGGCAGCAGAATTTTTAGAGCAACTAATACTTCTGCAGCGTCCGGCAAGAGTTCTGGAGCTGGGAACAGCCATTGCTTATTCTTCGATCAGGATTGCCAGAAGACTTAGAAAAAAAGGGATATTGCATACAATTGAAGTCAGTAAAGATAACGTACCTTTAGCTAAGGAAAATATCAGTAAAGCCGGTTTAAATAATAAAATAAAGATACTTGAAGGGAATGCCCTTGAAATTCTTCCCGGACTGAAAAAGAAGTATGATTTCATTTTCCTTGATGCAGATAAAGAAGACTATGAAAAACTGCTGGATATGTCTCTTGTACTTTTAAAGAAAAAGGGAGTGATCTTTGTCGATAATCTTTTATGGAAAGGATTTACTGCTGCAGAGACTGTTCCTAAAAATTTCAAGACATCGACTGAGCATATCAGGAATTTCAATAAGAAATTTATGTCACATCCTAAGCTGAAATCTTCAATTTTGCCTATTGGGGACGGGATCGGTTTAGGTGTAAGGATATAAGAATTGTAATTAGCAAAACCGGAAGACAGAAATTATGGAAGAGGAAATATTGCAAAAACCAGCATCGCAACTGGTCAGTGAATTAGAAGATTTTTCAGGCGGGAAATTAAAGCGGAAGGATGATCTTGAAAGGATAATAGAGATCAGCCAGAAAAATAAGAAAACTGCTTTGCTTGACGATATAGCTTTTACTGCAAAATTTGTGCAGGGGCTTTTCTCAATCATACAAAGAGGGGAGAGTGTGATTGATGAAGTTATTTTGGAAAGATATATTAAAGAATACAGTGAAAATCTGGAAAAGATAAAAAATAAGCTAAAAGAAATTATTGGGGAAGGAAACAGTTTTTTCAGAGGGATATTTGAAGAAAAGTACTTTTCACTTACCCAGGGATCATTAAGCAATTTGAATGAGCTGTGTTATGATCTGAGCTGGTATAAGACTTACCTGAATGAAAAAAGCAGATAATAAAAGAACAAAGACAAGCAAAAAAAATCCCGATCAGTATCGGGATTTTTTTTTGCTTCAGAATCTCAAAGAAATTAAATTCAATTAATTTCCGCGAACGTTGACTACTCCGTTTATATGTTTTGTCTTATCCAGGATCTTACCGGAAGCATCTACTACTCCATTATGGCAGCCTGAATTACCGCAAGCAGTGACAGGGAAGCCGTTTGGATAGCCAATATGGCCCTGTGGAGGCAATCCATGGCATGAGCCGCAGGCTTTCTGTGAACCATCTACAAGATTCCACTTTGGAGAAAAACTAATACCGACAATCTTATCCGCGGTATAAGCGTACTGGTTTTCTGCCGGGCGCTGAGCTTTTGTAAAGGAGAAGTTGCCATGGCAGTAAGTATTAGCGCATGTAAGGTTATTTGCATCATATGCCGGTGTTGCATTCTTATTTCCAAGAGGACCATTTAATGCAACTTCAGCAGGGAGCTGTGTATCGATATGTCCGGCTGCAAAAGTTCCCTGCGGCAGGTTGTGGCATTCTGCACATGAAACAGTTTTTCCCATGGTGTTTGTATAAAGGTGGCTGCTATGAGCGCCAACACCTCTTGCTGATGTTGCTGTATCTCCGCTGATACTTCTTGGAGGAGCGATCTTAGAAGGATCGTTAAAACTTCCATGGCATGTATTGCAGGCTTCAGGGCTGCCGCCGTTCTGAGCGCTATGGCATCCTTCAACATTACAGCTTGGGCTGGAAGTTCCGCCAGTGTATGCTGTACCGTGGCACTGTTTACAACCATTAAGGTTCCAGTCATGACTTCTTAAATAAGCTCCATGGAAATTTGATGTTCCCGGAACAGTCAAGCTATCGGTATGAACTGCAATAGTGTTGTGGCATTTAGTACAGCTGACGCCTGTATTGCCGCCGTTGTAGGTTAGCCCATGACAGGATTTACAATCACTCATTGGTGTATTTGTTTTCTTTAAATAGTTACCATGAAAGTTAGGGTGTCCCTTTGTTGCAAATCCTTCACCATGGACAATGGATCCATTGACTGCCTGAGTTGGAAGATCTTTTTTTAACTCGCTGCAGCCAACTACCAGGAGTCCCGAAAAACAAACGAGATAAAGGTATTTAAATATTTTCTTCATTTTATTAACTCTTATTAATTATCGTTTTTGTCCATGACAATATCCGCAGAAGCCAACGCCCGGCTGCGAATTTGGTGTAGCTGTTACGTGGCAATTGTAACAGAGTGATCCCTGTGAATCATGCCAATCGCCCTTAACATCCTTCATGAAACTGGCTGCATGTGTTTTGGGATTGGTACCTTTAATACCATCGCTGTCAACATGGCATGAAATACAGTTAGGGTCTGACCCCTGAACATCATGGCAGGACTGGCAGCTTTCGATATCTCTTCTTGCATCCTTTGCATGTTCACCGCCGCCTGATCCAACGCCTAAAGTGATGAAGTTTGGAGTTCTATGAGATGCCGGCATAACACCTGTCAAATTGTAATCAGCCCTTCTTTCGTTATGGCAGGGTGTGCAGAAAGTTTCAATCTGGTGGCATGTCTGACATTCAGTTGTTCCGCCCTTAAGGTCAATTCCATGTGAATAGACATAATTCAGATCATGGACACGGGTAATCTGCTGTTTACGCGACCCATTTGACAATGGCGAGTTAGAAGGGACATAAGGTGTGTAGAAATCTTTCTGAGTATTCTTTTCTGTAAGCATGTTAGTTGCAACGTGGCATTCCTGGCATGAGGAATTATCATGGCACATCATGCAGTTTGCATTATCTTTCTGGGCTGCAAATTTATGTGTCTTTCTAAAGTCAACAGTCTGATGGCTAACCGGGATCAGGTTGACTGTTGAAATATGGCAGGATTCGCACTGGTTAGATGCTACACCCTGATAATTGCTATGGCAGGTGTTACAAAGTGCCATTGGGGGATAAGCTTTTTCCGATTTGAATGCATAATCAACTTCTTTTATACCCTGGTGGCATTTTTCGCATTCCATTTTTTTATCTGTGACATGGAAATTGTGGTCAAACATCAGGTTTGATTTGCGGTTTTGCAGAGGTTCATTAATGCCTTCATAATGGCACATTTGACAATTGTTTGTATCTTCGACATCATGACATGAAGCGCAATCCTCGTGTTTGGGGAATAATTGATTATCAAGTTTTTTGCTTGTTGCAGCTTTTGAATGACATGATTGACAGTCTGTAAGTTCAGCATGTACTTTATGCGAGAACTTTATGATTTTTTCGTTGCCACCTTGCTGGGCTTTACCTTCTTCTGTCGAGAAGGCATTGAAAGCCAGAAAACCGGTAACAGCGATGCATAATGCTATATAAAAATATTTTGGCTTCATAT
>JBLNEL010000461.1:0-4856 GCA_050262615.1 Bacillota bacterium | reverse complement strand
AGCACTTTTCTATCTGCGTTCAAGGGGAGTTGGAAATGATACGGCACGTTCAATTCTTATAAATGCATTTGCAAGCGATGTAGTTGAACTAATAAGTATAGAACCATTAAGAGATAATCTGAACAGCCAGATTCTAAAAAAACTGCACAAGGTATCTCTCTAAAAGGCATTAAATAATGAAGAAAGAAAATACACAAACCGTTTTGGAAGTAAATGAGCATACTCTGGCTAGCTTTGATGTTGATAAGATCAGGCGTGACTTTCCTATTCTCCAGAGAACAATAAAAGGTAAACCGCTGGTTTATCTTGATAATGCTGCCACGACACAGAAGCCGCTGACAGTTATTGACACTGTCAGGGATTATTACAGCATGCTGAACTCAAATGTTCACCGTGGAGTACACTTCTTAAGTGAGCAGGCAACACTTGCCTACGAGGAATCGAGACTAAAAGTCAAAGAGTTTATTAATGCAGTGAGTGCATGCGAAATAGTATTCGTCCGCGGCGCTACTGAAGCGATTAACCTGGTGGCTCATTCCTATGGAAGAAAAAATATCGGCGAGGGAGATGAGATCATTATCTCTGCAATGGAACACCATGCCAATATTGTCCCATGGCAGATGCTTTGTGAAGAGAAAAAAGCAAAGCTGCGTGTTATTCCTATGACCGATGAGGGCGAACTGGTAATGGAGGAATTTGATAAGCTGTTGAATGAGAGAACAAAGCTTGTGGCAGTTGTTCAGATATCCAATTCACTTGGTACAATTAACCCGGTAAGAGAGATAATTGTAAAAGCACATCAGATGAATATCCCTGTCCTTGTCGACGGTGCACAGGCTGTCCCGCATGTAAAGGTTGATGTCCAGGATCTTGACTGTGACTTTTATGTTTTTTCAGGGCACAAATTATTTGGACCAACTGGAATAGGGATTTTGTACGGAAAAGCAGAACTGCTTCAGGAAATGCCTCCTTATCAGACAGGGGGAGATATGATACGTTCAGTGACTTTTGAAAAAACTATATTTAATGATATCCCTAATAAATTTGAAGCCGGCACGCCTAATATTGCAGGAGCTATTGGGCTAGGAGCAGCTATTGATTATTTAAAATATATGAATATGAATGAGGTTGCAAACCATGAAAGAGAATTGCTTGAGTACTCAACTCACAGACTTTCAGAAATAAAAGAAGTAAGAATAATCGGTAATGCCAGAAAAAAGGCTTCATTGATATCATTTGTACTGGAAAATATACATCCTCACGATATCGGTACAATTTTAGATAGTGAGGCAATTGCAATAAGGACTGGTCACCACTGTACACAGCCTGTTATGCAGAGGTTCTGCATTCCGGCTACGGCAAGGGCTTCATTTGCCTTTTATAACACAAAGGAAGAGATTGACAAACTTGTTTCCGGTATTTATAAAGTAATTAAGGTGTTTGGATAATATGTCAGAATTAAGTGATCTTTACCAGGAAGTAATTCTGGACCATAATAAAAGTCCAAGGAATTACCGCAAATGCGAAAATTGTAATCATGATGCTGAAGGATATAATCCTTTATGCGGCGATCACATATTCGTTTATATTGACCTTGAAGACAATAAAATCAAGGATATTTCATTTCAGGGCTCAGGCTGTGCTATTTCAAAATCCTCGGCTTCGCTGATGACAACAATACTGAAAGGGAAAACCAGACAGGAGGCTGAAGAACTCTTCGGTAAGTTTCATGATATAGTTACATCAAAGATCGGAAGTGAGCAGGATCTTTCTTCTCTCGGAAAGCTCGCTGTCTTCTCAGGAGTAAGAGATTACCCGGCAAGGGTTAAATGTGCAAGCCTTGCATGGCATACAATGATAAATGCATTAAAAGATGAGAAGAACGTCTCTTCAACTGAGTGATTTGTAGTTGTAAGCTCAGAAAGGCTTAGTGTTTTAAATAGGGGAAAATTATGGATAAAGGATTTTTAGAGCAGGAAGTTATTCAAAGATTAAAGATGTGTTATGATCCCGAGATCCCGGTTGATATATATGAACTGGGACTTATTTATGAGATCAAAATTGATGATGAAAGCAATGTCTATATAAAAATGACGCTTACCTCACCAATGTGCCCGGTCGCCGGTTCATTGCCTGGAGAAGTCAAAGGGAAAATTAAACAGATCCAGGGAGTAAACGATGTTTACATCGATCTAGTCTGGAACCCGCCATGGGACAAAGATATGATGTCGGATATTGCAAAAATTGAACTTGGATTCTTTTAGTCCTGGTTATTTTTGCCCCGGGCACTTTTAACCCCCGGACTATTTATATCCCGAATAATTGAACGGATTTTCCGCTGTAAAAGATTGAAAGAAACGAAAACGCAATGAAAGGTTATAATAATGTACAATATAAATTTAAGGCCCCCTATCTATGATCCCGAAGCAGTTCAGCCGATGAGAGACGAACTGACATATACAGGTTTTATTGAGCTGAGGATACCGGCAGATGTAGATAAGTATTTAACTGACCCTAAGCTTGGCACTGTCCTGGTCATGATAAATTCTGTATGCGGCTGCGCTGCTGGAAGTGCTAGACCCGGAGTGAACATGGCCTTGCAGAATGAAATAATTCCGGATCAACTTACCACAGTATTTGCAGGTCAGGACAGGGATGCAGTAGACAGGGTAAGAGAGTATTTATCTGATTTCCCCCCTTCCTCACCATCGGTTGCACTGTTTAAAGATGGCAAGCTGGCTTATATGATGCCTCGTTATGATATTGAAGGACGTACTCCGGTTGAAATATCAGATCAGCTTAGAGAGGTATTTAATCAGTTTTGTTCAAAACAAGGACCTTCAATACCTGCTGAGGAATTTGACAAACTGCAGCATGCAAAAGCCTGCGGATCTACTATCCCAAAAAATAAAAATGCCTGGTAAGGCTTCAGGTCTTATATAAATGGAGTTTAAAGGGAGAAATTATCTTCTCCCTTTTTTCATATAACTAATAGAGAGTTAAATAGCCGCTAATATAGAGCGGGAGATCATCTGTTGGTATATACTAAGGTGAAATTATGAAATTCAGTGCACAGGAAGAATATGGATTAAGATGCTTGCTGCGGATCGGCAAGTATTATAAAGTGGATAAGTCATTAACTATTCCAGAAATCAGCCAGTTCGAAGGCATCACAACACATAATGTGGCTAAACTGTTAAGGATCCTGAGACTTGGCGGATTTCTTGAAAGTGAACGCGGACAGGTGGGTGGCTACACACTTGCAAAGCCGCCTGAGAAGATCATTATAAGTGACGTCCTTGCTTGTTTAGGCGGGAGACTTTTTGAAGAGGAGGAATTCTGTGGTACCCATGCCGGGGTTGAGGTCTCAATCTGCACTCACACAATTGACTGTTCTGTCCGATCGTTATGGCGTGTTGTCCAAAATCAGGTAGATAACGTCCTGAAAAATACTACACTTAAGGATCTGCTTGGAAGCGAACAGGATCTTGAGATAAAAGTTAATTTTATTAATAACATTATTAACCTGCAGTAAATATTACTCTTAAAAAAAAGAATTATAGGATGCTATTAAAAATCAAAACGGCAAAGCTAAAAGAGAACATTCTCAGTTGTACTATCTTTTGACTTTGCCGTTTTTTTTCTAAAATTATAAAATTATTTTAATTCATTAAGCCAGTTTTGTGCAAATAAGCGGGCGGTTTCAGTTGCCAGCTTTCCGGCCCTGAAGCAGAGCTTCCAGATGTGGGATTTATCTTCATACTGCTGTTCAACAAATTTTTTCTTTCCATATTCTTCACGTAATGCAGCATTAAAATTGATATCTTTTGTTTCTTCAAGAAATTTTGAAAGCCACTCTTTTACCAGAATATTTGGACTGCCGTTATTTTCTTTTTCCCATTTAGCCAGCTTTTCTTTATAGGCCTTCATCTCTTCTTCGTAACCCTGCTGTATATAATTATCTGCCTCTTTATTGTTATAAAGCGGATTTTCAGGGTTATCAATTTCCTTTAACTGTTCCTTAAGCATTGTAATGGTGCTTTCAAAGATCTTCTGCTGGTCAGATGGCATTTTTTTCTTGTTAGCTTCCATTTCAGAAATGCTTTTCTTTATTTCCTCTTTCTGCTTCTTTCTTGTTTCATCCATCGATTCAGGTTTTGCCGGAGCTTCAGGTTTTCTAGAAGCCATCTCTTCTTTAAACTTTGCCTTGAACTCATCTGTTCTGGTATATGCCTTTACATATTCTGCAACTGCTTTTATAATCTCTGAGCGTTCTGCCTGCGGAGCTTTTTTGAGTTCCTTTGGAGATGGGAAATAGAAATTTGCATACCAGATGTTTGACCAGACATGTTCCTTTGCTTCAGAATCTGTCAGTTCCAATTGTTTTAAGATACTGCCTATGGTACGTTCCATACTTAAAAAGCCGTAAAATCCGAAGCATAAGAAAATGAGCATTGAAATAAAGACTAACTTTTTCATAGAAAATCCCCTCTTCGTTTATTCCGAAAGTTCAAGTTCTGTTTTTCTAAAGAAAGAAAAACTAACTATGAAGTTTTATGGGGTCAATATACTTTTTGGAAATCCGACAATCAAGTATACTTTTAAAAAGCACTATAGATTTTCAGCTATTGCATTAGGATCAAGCATTTCAATATCATCTGGTCCGTAGTTTACAGGCAGACTAAAGAAATCGAGAGCGATGACTTTACCATCATGATCCCTCAGGAATTTAATATAAGTGGTTGTTCCCTCAAAGCAGAAAAGATCTGTATCTACATTAAATAATTTATATTTGGCATTTCCAGAACGTTGAGCAAAAAGCGTATCACCTGAGGCTGTTATATATCTGTACTGTT
>JBLNEL010000460.1:0-2991 GCA_050262615.1 Bacillota bacterium | reverse complement strand
AGGAATAACTGCATCACCATACTAACAGAACAGCTTCAGTCCTATTCCAAGAATGATCCACTTGTAAACGGGTTCCTGGTTTCTGCCCTGGTTGACCTTAATGCCGTTGAATCTATAGATATCATAAGGCAGGCCTATAAAGCCCGCCGTGTAGATACATTTGTCATGGGCACATTGGCTGACGTTGAATTAGAACTGGGCATCTGATGAACTCCACCGGGAATCGGTGTCTCCGGACTTAACCCATGGAATGAAAATCCTGCAGGGTTGACTAGAGTATTTTATAGTGACTGATTTATAAAAATTATGTAAATTACTATCAATAAAACCTGAAAATTATGAATAACACATTAAGTCAAAAGGATTTTGAGCTTGCCAAAGAACTGAAGGGGCAGCTTTCGGGTAAGTATGGCTCCTTAATTGACCAGATCTACTGCTACGGATCAAGGGTTTATGCTCAAAGGGAAGATACTGACTTTGATATACTTATTGTCACAAACAGGAAAATTGAATGGAAAGAAGAAAGAGTTATTTATAAGGACATATTCAGGTTGGGCCTCGAAAAAGATATTCAGTTCGATGTAAAATTCTTTTCCTCTGAAGAGGTAAACCACACCCTAAGACAAATGCCTTTCTTGAAGAATGTTCTCTCATATGGAATTGCAGTCTGATGGAAGAAAGGCCATTTTGATTATCTCTCAGCATTTAACCCAAAAGCCCGGAATCGTCTGATCTTGGGCTTTATCATTTAATGCTTCCCGAAAGCATTCCCAATAAAACAGACAATAAAAATAATTCTGGATACAATAGAGACACTTATTTGTCGCTGGTTTCTGCCGGACGAAAACAATTATTAACAATTCCTTTGATTTTAACACTCGGGGTGGCTAATTTCAATAACAAATATCATAAAAGGGTTCTATGAGCTGGAAATATAGTTTATTCCTTATTTTTGTAATAACTTTAACCGGCTGTAATGTAAAGAAACAGACTCTCACATTTAATAAAGCAATCGAAATAAAGGATATTCCCGATAATTTCTTCTCAGAAAATGCCACAGGTGAATTATCGATTAAATTCTTTGAACTTAGAAAAGTTATACCCGGCCGGCCTTCACTGTATTTGTACAATCAATGGACCATATTGGATAGTGCATATATGTTTGAAATCAAAAGCTATAATGAACGGACAGATTCAAATTACTTTTTTATAGCAAAATATAAGTCCCCTGAGTGGATTGGAAAACCTGCCAAGTGTCTGTTAATTAGATGGAAAAATTATCCCGGTGAATACAGGATCTTCAGTGATACTGCTTCCGTGCTTACAAACCTGGAATATGGCCAGTTCATGAAGTTATACCCGGCCTTTAAGGGGAAAGTAAAAACTGCTCATTTCAGGGAAATCAGGTTTTCTGATAATTTTCAGAACACCTTTGCTAATTATATTTTTACCTTTCACTAGGCGGGTTTATTCTATGACTAACCAATACGTCAAAGTTTTCTCGGCTATTATCATTTGTTCCGCCTTTCTGAGCGCATGTAATAGAACTGACACGAAAAAAGAAACCGGAGGCAGGCTTCTGCCGGACAATTATTTTACAATTAATACTAAATTTATTACAAATCATCTGGAATATATTCAGGCGGATTTTGAAATTAAGAACGAGCAGAAGGAATTTAATGGTCAGAGGATTCCTTTAGCTCATTTCCTTTTTCATTATGATAAAGAAGGAAATTATTATGATATACGGTACAGACAGTTTTGGAAAGATACTTCTTGTGAGATAAAAGTCAGGAGATTTCCGGATAATACATACAGGGCATTCTATATAAGACAGAAGTACAATCCCTTTCATTTGGATGATTATTTTAATCCTGCGAGAACTGTTGCTTCTAATCTAAGTGTATCTGAAATAAAAGCTTTGGAACCTGATTTCAATGGAAAAATTGTCGATGGGCATGTCTCAAACATTACAATAAACCTGGACTTAATGTTGTCCGATAGTTATGGTATTCCGGCTTTGTTTTATAAGGCTGATAATTCAAGGCAGGACACTCTGAGGTTTCTTTTAGATTGTTTTAGAGCAAATGGATTTAGGTCCGAATTTGAAAAGTCTCTTATTGAATACGGTTCAGGAGCAATTTCCTACGGCCAGTTTTTATCACAAAAGGAAAAATGGTTTTTTAGTGAAGAAGAGATTTCACATCATAAATATCTTTCCAGAGATGGAAATATTATAGACCCATCAGCATTGAAAAAGGACGCAGATAAAACCGCCAAAGATCATTTGAAAGAAGAAAGGACCTATTCTCTTAATGGAAGCAATAGTGTAGAAGTTACTGGATTTACTTTGTAAGCAAAAGGTTATTCCCCTCCCCAAATAATCAATACGGCGGAATTTTTATGCGCTCCAGCCGGGCTATCGGGGATTATTGATCTGATGCCCGGATTCTTTATGAATATCAGCATTTCTCAAGTTGAGGCCTAAGTCTTCAGTAGGGCAATTGTACCCAATAGGCGGTACCGCCACACACATTCAAAACTCCGTCAGGAAGGCACATGAAAATTTGGAAAAGATACAACTATAATTTTACCGGATAAACAAGCGGCTTTACCTATAAAATATCAGGTTTCCTATAGTTTATTTGTAAACTAAATGTGAATAAATGATATTTGGTGTGTGAAAAATCAAAGAAAGGACTTATGAAAAAATCACATGCTGTTTCATTTCACATTGCTTTCTGGATTATATTCTTTACTGAATTTAATTTCCGGCATCTATTTGAAATGTTCTTTCGGAATTATATATCAATAGAGATGAGTATCAGCGGATATGATCCTAATGTAAACCTGTTATATACCCTTTTATTTTAACTTTTTAGGCCTTCACTTACCGTTTCAACCAATGCAGATGACAGATAACTCCTTTTTGCTTTAACATCCGCTATTTCACCGGTAATTTCAAAGGCTTTGGTAAAATGAATATCCTTT
>JBLNEL010000459.1:0-8441 GCA_050262615.1 Bacillota bacterium | reverse complement strand
TCATCTGTATTTGAGTCGGCAATTGTAAGCGGAATTCTTTCACCGCCGTCTTTAATTCTGATTATAACGAACTGACCGGCTTTTCTTTTCTTAGCGATCTTTGGGGCTTCTATAACAAACTTCTTGATATTAGGGGCAAGAAATTCAGCATATTTTATTTTATACATAGGCTTTATTTTAATTTAAATTATCCAAACTAGGCGTAAATTTAAGTACGACAAATATAACTAAATAGAAAAAAAAGAAATAGATAATAAATTATCGCATCAAAATCTGATGTCTTTACAAAATTTCACAAAATTAGTGAATTATTTTTCAAAATCTCTTATTAAAATCAAAAAAGCTTAATGACTTAAAGAGAATTTTTTATTATGTTCATCAATCGAATATTACAAACAAAAAAAGTAAGCCTATGAATTTAGATGCACTTGTTTTTGCCGCGCATCCTGATGATGCCGAACTGGCAATGGGAGGGACTATTGCCAAACTTACTAAACATGATCTTAAAGTCGGTATTATTGACTTTACGCGTGGGGAATTAGGTACACGCGGATCTGCCGACATTCGTCAGAAAGAAGCATTTCAATCTGCAATTATTCTGAAGGTTGCAATAAGAGATAATCTGGGAATTCCGGATGGAGATATCGAGGTCAGTAAGGAAAATGTGACAAAAATAATGATGTGCATAAGAAAATACAGACCGAAAATTATTTTCGCTCCTTACTGGAACGACAGGCATCCTGACCATATTCAGGTCAGCCAGATAGTCAAAAAGGCAATGTTTTCTGCCGGGTTAGAAAAAGTAAGGACATTCGATAAAGAGAGAAAGCAGGAGGCATACAGGCCGAATAAACTCTATTATTATATGCAGACTTATACTTTTGAGCCGTCATTTATTGTTGATGTAAGTGATTGTTTTGAAGATAAAATGAAAGCTGTAAAGGCTTATTCATCACAATTCTACAATCCTAAGAGCATTGAACCGGAAACATTTATCAGCCAGCCGAACTTTATAAAATTTGTTGAATCGAGAGCTCAGGTCTATGGATTTAAGATCGGTAAGGACTATGGCGAGCCATTCTTATGTGAAGAAAGTGTGGAACTCGACATTGTAAGAAGCCTTAAACACAGCAAATGAATTATGAATTAGGAATTATGAATTATGAATTGAATTCTAATTCATAATTCCTGACTCATTTGGAATTAACCCTGATCTACCACTCTCAATAAAACACTTTGGATGAGGTTATGAAAGTAGTTTACTTTATTTTAACCGCCTTTCTGCTGCAATATTCAACCTTATTATACCCGCAGAATTCAGAACCCCGTGACTTAAGCCGAAAAATAGATTCACTTATAAAGGCACATAACTTTGATGAGGCTATTAAGCTGCAGCTTGCATTACTAAAGGCTAGACCCGGAGACAGCTCACTAATGTATAATATTGCATGCTGTTACTCTTTATCTCAGAAAAAAGCCGAAGCATTAGACTGCCTTAGGAAGGCAGTTGAGTACGGGTATAACAATTACATACTAATAGCTAATGATAAAGATCTTGATCTGATAAAGAATTCTCCTGAATACAATGCCCTAATTGAGAAGGCAAAAACGGTCATTGCAGGCAATTCAAAGCAGAATGAAGTTGTTCTTAATGAAGGGGAGTGGATGGAATTTAACCTTAAAAAAGACAGCGGCAGTGAAAAGCTGCCTGAAGTAAGGGTTGCATTATTATTTGACCGTGATTCCTTGAAAATAAGGGCAATAGTCAAAGACCGGCATTTCAGGGATTCAGAAAGAGGATGGCGTTACGGAGACGGCTTTCTGATCAATTTTACATTCCCTGGCCAGTCAGGAGATTCAGCTGATACTGAAAACTTTTATGGATACGGCTTTTCGCTTGAGAATAAAAAGCCAGCAGCGGTTCTTATAAATAAGGATGGGAATTATCTGTTAAAAAAAACAGATCAGTATGCTCCTGTTATAAAAGTTGACTCTTCAGAAATGCAGGCATATTATTACATTTCGCTTCCATGGCAGGCCTTCTACCCGTTTCATCCGGTTTTGGATCAAAGTGCAGGTATAAATATAATCTATACCAGTCAGAACGATGATAAGTCGCGCATAATTATTAAATATATTGATGATCCGTTCTATGACACGGAATTTACGCCAAAGAGAAGATATGCCCCGCTGAAATTTGTACTATCCGGAAAAACCGGAACTCATTTTTATGGAAAGCTTGAAACAAGACTTGTATTAAAAAATAAAGCAAAGTTAAAATTTGCTGTTTATTCTGAACAGGCAGTATCTTCACCTGCTCAGGTTATTTGTATACTTTCAGATTCCAGCCGGAAGGAAATTAGTAAAGAAATTTTTAAGGCTGTTATCACCCCGGGCAGAAATCTTTATGAAAAGGAATTTAATTTACCCGAAGGCAGCGGGGTTTATAATGTCTCAGCATCACTTGGCCAGGATCTTTACTGGAAAGATTCTTTTGTGAAGATTGATCCGGGCAGCCTAAAGAGTTATTCGGATCAGATTGAAGAAGTCAGGTCAAAATCCAGTGCGGAAAGTACAAGTCAGAACATTGCTGTTTTGGAATATTATTCAAATGAGTTAAAAAGCAGGATAGAAAGTTTTAATGACAGGAAAGATCCCTTTGAGGTCAAAAAGACAGCAGATGAACTTCAGTATCTCCTAGAAAGCTTCCGGACAAAAGGGTCAGTGTACCTGAAGAATGGATATATGGTCGCAGCCTTCAGGTCGTGTACAGACAGTACTCTGCAGCCGTTTTCAATATTTCTGCCTGAAAGGTTCGATCCGAAGGCAAAATATAATTTAATAGCAGCGCTTCACGGCAGCGGCGAAGATGAGCGTTATATGGTAAATTCAGTTGGGAAAGAATTCTCATCTGAAAACACAATAGTGATAGGGCCGCGGGGGCGGAATTTAAGCAGCTGGTATACTGATAAAACTGAGCAGGATATCATTTGCCTTACTGAGATGGTCAAAAAGATGTTCCGGATAGATAAGACCGTACTATACGGCTTTTCAATGGGCGGCTACGGAGTCTGGCGTATGAGTTTTATGCATCCGGAAATGTTTGATGGAGCTGTTGTGATCAGCGGAATTCCATTTAATCTTGTAAATAATACTCGTGAAAATAATCTGAAAGAAATCTTCAGGGATCTTCAGACTGAAAAGATCAGGAAAATACCGTTTCTTGTTATTCATGGCACCGAAGACCATTCGCTTCTAATAAATTATACAGATGACTTTATAGAAGAGCTTAAAAGAGAAAACTGCAGTGTTCAATATATCAGAGTCCCGGGCGGAGGGCATGGAAATTTTAAGTCGATGGACAAGGTCAGAGAGTGGTTTAATCGAATTAACTTTCATAAAGCAGGATAATTTGATGTTCAAACCGAAAGTTATTTAAATAAAAATTCTTATTTTAGGTTTTGATATTAAAGATTTTACAGACAACAGTTTTCAGAGGGGTTATGGAATTATTTGAAACAGGGACATTTCATTATCAAAACGGGAAGTTATTCTGCGAACACGTTGCGATTGAAGATATAATCAGGACTACAGGCACGCCTGCCTATATATACAGTAAAGGCTTCTTTACCGAGCGTTTCATGGAGTTTGAAGAGGCGTTTAAGGATATAAAGCACTCGATATTTTTTGCTGCTAAATCTAATTTTAACCTTAATGTTATGAAGGTCTTTACCAATTTAGGAGCAGGATTGGATGTCAATTCAGCTGGCGAGTTGTACAGGGCAAGAAATATTGGTACCGATCCGCGGAAGATCATAATGTCGGGAGTTGGAAAAACACGGGAAGAAATAAAGCTTGCTTTGGAGCATAATATAAAGCTCATTAAAGTTGAATCGATCGAAGAGCTTCAGATAATTAATAATGTAGCAAAGCAGCTTGATACAGTTGCTCCGGTGGCATTCAGGGTAAATCCTAATGTAGATGCCAAGACTCATCCATACATATCAACCGGGTTAGCAGAGAATAAGTTTGGAATTGATTCCTCAGATGCTGAAAGGGTATATAACGAGGCTTCAGAGCTTGAAAATGTTGCACTTACAGGAATTGATATGCACATCGGCTCTCAGATCACAACAATTGCGCCTTTTGTTGAGGCAATAGAGAAAATGGCAGAGCTTTACGTCAGAATAAAATCGAATGGTATTCCACTTTCCCACTTTGATATTGGCGGAGGCATTGGTGTAAGGTACAAGGACGAGAGGGTTTTCACACCATCTGAATTAGCTCAGGCGATAAAGCCAGTATTATCGCAGCTTAACTGCGAAGTGATGTTCGAGCCGGGAAGGTATCTTACTGCAAACGGCGGAATACTGGTAGCTGAGGTACTTTATACAAAAAAGAACAGGAATAAAACGTTTTATGTAACAGATGGAGCAATGACAGAACTTATAAGGCCAAGTCTTTACAGTGCATACCATCATGTTCAGCCAATTACAATAAATAAAGATAGAGAAGACATTAAAGCTGATATAGTTGGACCTGTATGTGAAAGCAGTGATTTTATAGCTAAGAACAGGGATATTCAGAAGTGTGAAGCGGGAGAATTTCTAGCAGTAATGACGACTGGTGCATATGGCATGGTTATGGCGTCAAACTATAATGGAAGAAGGCGTCCGCCGGAAATTCTAGTAGACGGCAATAAGTTCAATGTAGTGCGGAGCCGTGAGACATATGAACATTTATTGTGGGATGAAACAATTGTAAAGCCGTCGGAAATATAAAAACAAAAAAAAGTAAGTCAGATGCATCGAAGAAGTTTTATAAAAACAGTCTCTGCTGCTTCAGTAATCCCTTTAGTCAGTGCCGGGCCAATATTAGCCTCCGGCCAGAAGGTAAAAACCGATCAGCAGGTAAAAACTGATCAGCCTGTTATTAAACCGAAGCGCCTTAAAAAAGGAGATACAATTGGACTGGTAGCTCCGGGCAGTTTCATAAAGGAAAGTGAACTGAAAGAGTCCATTACAAATCTTGAGTCGCTGGGATTTAAGGCGGTTTATTCTGAAAACATCTTATCCCGGTATGGATATTTAGGCGGGAAAGATGAGGAAAGAGCCGCAGATATCAATAATATGTTTTCAAGGAAAGATGTTGATGCCATTATGTGTGCAAGGGGAGGCTACGGATGCGCAAGACTCTTAGGCATGTTAGACTATAAGATAATAAAGGCCAATCCCAAGATTTTAATTGGATATAGTGATATAACAGCACTGATAAATGCAATTTACACAAAAACAGGACTAATTGGTTTTCATGGACCGGTAGGTATATCCACATTTAATGACTTTTCCTTATATTATTTTAGGAACATGCTTATTGATGCAGTGGATAATCTGACCTTATGGAGTGCACGGGATGAGAAGCCTGAGGACCTATCAAGAAAGGTAGTCCCGATAAGAAGCGGTAATGCCGAAGGTCAGTTAGCCGGAGGCAATCTGTCAATTGTTGTTTCACTTATTGGTACGCAATATGATCTGAATACAGATGGGAAAATTATATTTCTTGAAGAAATTGGTGAAGAGCCATACCGGGTTGACAGGATGCTTACGCAGATGATCGAAGCAGGTAAGTTTGAAAAAGCTGCAGGACTTGCCCTCGGGGTATTTGAGAAATGTGAAGCAAAGGAGAAAGATCCTTCATTTAACTCTTCACTTACTCTGATGGAAGTATTAAACGACAGGCTGTATGATCTTGGAATACCGGTTATTTACGGATTATCCTTTGGGCATATTACAAATAAATTTACTCTTCCTGTTGGAGCCAGAGCTGAACTGGATGTAAATAACCAGGTAATAAGAATGCTTGAGTCTTCAGTTGTCTGAAGCAATATTATTTTTATTAAACCGGCATCTGCTTTGCAGTCTATGATTATTAATAAAAAATGAAGTGAGGGTTGAAATGAATAAGAAGTTTGTGTTTTCTGCTATGGCCGTACTGGCTTTGTTTTCACAGGGCTGTCTGGTTGGTCATAAGATATCATATGAGATAATTCCTGATAAAGCAGGCAAAGGCACGGCGCGTGTGACTTACACTGATATTCGTTCAGATGCTCAGAATCAGAAAGATTTTGAAGAAGATAAGAGCAATCTTTTTGATTACATGCATAAAAGCCAGCAATTTCTTTCAGATATGAAAAAAGAGGGAAAGAATATAGTTTCGCGTGAATTATTTGTTGATAACGGGAGACTTGTTGGAAGTGCAGTTTACAAGTTTGATAAAATAAGTGACGTTGAAAACCTTACATATGACGACGGTTTTTATTTTATAACACTTGCTTTAGATGACAGTGTTCTTGCCACCAATGGTGAGATCATCAAATCTGATAAATACAAAAGAATTCTCTGGGGTGATAATATAGACACCCTGAAATTCCAGATCCTTACCGAACCTTCCGACGGCAGTCCGTTAAAAGATCTTGCGGCAGAATATAAAAAGTAGCTTTTCCAATTAATTAAGGTTGCATAATTGCAAAAATCCAGTATTATTAATGCTGTGATTTTGTAATTTTGCAATCTTAATTTTCATTACAGCAAATTTAAGGGTATATGTTCGCAGAAATAGTTTTCCCGCTTCCCTTTAGGAATTCGTTTACATATTATATTCCGAATGAACTCTCTGATCTTGCACAGGTCGGCGTAAGGGCTGTTGTGCCTTTTGGGAAGAGGGTGCTTACAGGATTTATTATAGATGTTACAGAAACCACTCCTGTCGGCGAAAAAATAAAACCAATTCAGGATATACTCGATACAAATCCAATCTTCACAAAAGAATCGGTTAAATTCTATCAATGGGTCTCCGAATATTATTTAAGCTCGCTTGGCGAAGCTCTAAGATATTCCGTACCATACGGGCTGGAGGTAGAATCAAAGAAGAAAATTGCTGCCGATAAGCAGTTCTGCCTTGAGCTTTTAAGCCGTGAGAAGAACCAGAAGTCAGTTAAGTCGAAGATACTGAAAGTTCTCTCGGAGCAGGAAGTTGTAACAATACACCAGCTGCAGAAGGAGATAAAAAAGCAGAGCGTTTACTCTCCACTGCGTGAATTAGAGAAGCTGGGGGCGCTTTCGGTGCTTGATGAGCTTGAAAAGGCAAAAGTCAGTATTAAAAAAGTAAAATATGTAAAGCTTAAAAAGGAAGTCGATGAGATCTTTGAAGTGATGGCCGAGATTGAAGCCCGTTCATCCAAACAGGTAATGGTACTAATGGAGCTGCTTCAGCATAAGGGGAAGGCTATTGCTTTAAGTGAAGTTATTAAAAAGACAAAGGCAGCGCACTCATCAGTAAACAGTCTGCAGGAAAAGGGCTTAATTGAGGTTTTTGATCAGGAAGTGCAGCGCACTTTTACTGAAGCTTTTAATGAGGAGATGCAGGACCTTATTTTAACTGAAGCGCAGCTTCAGGTTAAAGACAGTGTACTTAACAGTATTCAGGAAGAGGAATTCAGGACATATCTGCTCTACGGTGTAACAGGCAGCGGAAAGACTCAGGTATACATTGAGCTCACTAAGGAAGTACTTGAAAGAGGAAGAAATGCGCTTATTCTTGTTCCTGAAATATCCTTAACTCCGCAGATAACAGCAAGGCTGTATAACAATTTTGGTGATAAGGTAGCTGTGGTGCATAGCCGTATGTCGATTGGTGAAAGGTATGATACCTGGCGTGGAATAGTTGCAGGTAAATACCGCGTAGTTGTAGGTGCACGCTCAGCCGTATTTTCACCATTATCGAACATAGGTATCATCATTGTCGATGAAGAGCACGATGCAAGCTACAAGCAATTTGAAAGCGTGCCGAAATATCATGCCCGTGATGCGGCAATAATGCGTGCCAAGATAAACAATTGTCCTGTGCTCTTAGGGTCAGCCACACCTTCGGTTGAAAGCATGTACAATGCAAAGACAGGTAAATCGACGCTTCTGGAATTAAAAGAAAGGATAGATGATGCGAAGCTGCCTGAGATCAAGCTTGTAAATGTGGTAATTGAGAAGAAAAGAAAGAGGATGGAAAATGTATTTTCCAGGACTTTGCTTGATGAAGTTGCAAAGCGATTAAGCCGGAAAGAGGGGGTTATAATACTTCAGAACCGCAGGGGTTTTGCAACGCAGGTATATTGTGAAGACTGCGGGGAAAGCGAAACATGCAGGAACTGTTCAGTTCCATTGGTTTACCACATACATAATAACGTGCTTCAATGCCATTACTGCGGTTTTATGAAACCTGTACCTCATGCATGTACAAACTGCGGATCGCTGAAGATAAAGTATTTTGGCACAGGTACACAGAGAGTTGAAGATGAGCTGGAATATTATTTTCCGGATGCAAGGATAGAAAGGATTGACTCGGATTCAGTGGGGAAGAAGGGAGCCTTAAGTGTAATTCTTAATGGT
>JBLNEL010000458.1:0-12976 GCA_050262615.1 Bacillota bacterium | reverse complement strand
TCCTTACCGTCAGATCTGCTAAGGAAATGGTAAATATTAACTTGAACTTCTTCTCCAGACTTATACCAAAAAGATGGAGAACTACTCAAACGGATGAGAATGATGAGAATAATTGATAGATATTTTATAAAACAGTTCCTCCAGACTCTCGTGTTTGCTCTGGCTGCTTTTGTGGTCATCTTTGTTGTTATCGATATGATGGAAAACCTGGACGACTTTATCGACCATAATGTCGCCACCCCGCTTATTTTCGAGTATTACCTCTATTTTATTCCTGAGATCGTCCGGCTCATGCTCCCTGTTGCGACACTCCTTTCTTGCCTGTTTACTGTTGGCAAAATGGCAAACCAGAATGAACTGACAGCTGTTAAATCAGCCGGCGTAAGCCTTTACAGGATTATGGCACCTTATATCGCTACAGGACTTGTGATTAGCTTTTTCTCGATCTACTTCGGCGGATACATTGTCCCCCTTGCTAATAAAGGCAAAGTCTATATTGAACAGAATTATATGAAAAAAGACGTCGTCTCTGCCGGCACTAATATCTTCTTCCAGGATACAAGAAACAGGATCGTGGATATCTTCTATTACGACCCGCAGGGACTTATGGCTACTCAGGTGAGTATTCAGGAGTTTAATAATATGGACCTTACTCAGATGACTTCCAGAATAGATGCTTCCCGCATGCAGTACGATAGCCTGAAAAAGGTCTGGAATATTTACGACGGCATTAAAAGAACTTTTAACGGCGATGATGAGTCGGCTGAAAGATTTAACAGATTAACCGTTAATTACCTGAACTTCCTGCCTAAGGATATTATGGCAAAACAGCTGAAACCTGAGGAAATGACTCTCTCGGAACTTAAAACTTTCTATAAAAATCAGGAAAGAACAGGTAATGACCCTACTAGAACTTTGATCGAATACTATTCAAGGTATTCTTTCGCTTTCGCAAGCGTTATTGTTCTGTTCCTGGGTCTCCCCCTGGCATCTATTAAAAAACGCGGCGGACTTGCTCTCCAGTTCGGTATGAGCCTGCTGTTTACTTTTATTTATCTGGGATTTATGAAGATAAGCGAGGCTTTTGGGAAAAACGGCGTCGTCGACCCCCTATTTACTGCCTGGTTTGCTAATATTATATTCCTGATCGCTGCTTTTATTAATATGCTCAGAACTCAGAAATAATTGATTTATTTCTATTTATTCAACACAGACTACTTCGTTTGCCTGGTGCTTGTAGGTAAGCAGAACCTTTATTCCTTCGTAACCGCTGCTTTTTAATGTTGTGCTTACCGATTCCATTGCCTTCCTGCCTGTGTTGCACTGCTGACTGATATGCGCCAGTACAACTGCTTCTGGCAATTTCTGCGACCTGCCTAATATATTCACCAGAAAATCTGCACATTCGTTGTTCGATAAGTGCCCGATCTCCCTTATCCTCTGCTGCAGAAGCATCGGACGGCCTGAATTTGCCAGCATTTCCAGATCATGGTTCGATTCTATTACTATAACGTCAGAATCTGCAAACTTTTCGGCTAGCGTCTCGTGCGAATACCCCATATCTGTTGCTATTGTAACTTTCTTTACAGCACCCGATTTCATCTTTTTATAAATATTATAACCAAAACAGCCGCCGGTCGAATCATGCGGAACTTCAAAACCCTTTACTGTGAAATTACCCAGCTTTATCTCTTCTTCTTCATAGGATCTTAACAAACCGGCATTGTGCCCCTTCCCCATTGTTACAAATTTACTCGCAAGATCCCTTTTTATGTTATAATGACAGTAAACCGGTATTTTGTGCTTGTTCAACAGCCTCATCATTGATTTATTTACGTGATCGGCATGCGTGTGTGTAATAAATACCCCTGAAAGAAAATTTATGTTCATGCTCATCAGATCTAGATGCGGAACTATATAATTCGGACTAAATCCGCAGTCAACCATTATTGCACTTTCTGAATCCCATATTAACGTACAGTTGCCTGCACTCGAACTGCCTAAACTTCTGATTTTCAATTTCATTTATTTATTACTCTAACCCGGATACTCATTTATTAATAATTCTGACCGGCAAAGATAACAATTTTTTCCCGAATCAGATGCGCTATACCAAAATATTTGTATAAAATTCATATGATCAGACCTCTTTATTAGCTGATTTTCTTGGAAAGAAAGTGAAATATTTAAAAAGCCGGCGCCCGGACCACTGTTCAGAATGACCCGGGCGCATTGATTGAGAGAGAGAGTATATAGAGTAAACTTAAATATCTTCTTCTATATTCAGTTCTGAAGCTTTAACTACTTTCCCCTCTGGCTTTATGTGGAAAGGATTTGGCATATCTTTCGTCGTAGTCTCACTTGTGAATATTGTAAGTACCGGCTTTGTTAACGCTTGCTTTACCTTCTCTTCATTTGTCTGCTTTGCATCAAAAAATACAATTGCAGAAGGAACATCAAAATATCGCGTCGAGAATCTTACTATACCTTTGTCAGCTGATAAATGGCTGGTCAATGCACCGAATCTCTGACGCAGTGCCTGATTGGCAGCCTCGGGCATCGGGAACACTAACACTGATAATTCTTCTTTTGCGTAATTTGTGTATTCATTGAAGTTTCTGTCGTATGACTTGAATATACGTTTCTTGTATTCCGGAACCGGAATGCTGCCTGTAACTATTCCTGCATCAGCTAACTCGAAATCGATCTCTGTCTTCTGTATCTTGTCCCCTAACTTAACATTAACTTCGCTGACCTCAATCTCCTTTTTCATCTTTGCAGGATTTGTCTTTGAGGCATCATAAAACACTGTAACCATAACCGGCTCACCATAATGTGTCTCAAATCCATAAACACCATTGTCTGCCTTCAAAGCACTGTTAAGATAAATGAAATCAAAGCCGTCAAATATTCCATAAATACCTACCTGCCATATCGAAAGTGAACTGAGCTGCGGATCTTTTACTAAATGAACTTCCTGTTTTGTAGGAGTAAATAATGCAGCTTTTACTTTCTGCTCAGAGATCCTTGAAGGATCATAATATACTTTTACTGCATGCGCACTTGCCCATGCATCAAGCCCTACTATACCTTCTACTGTCTCAAGCTTTGCCTTTAATGCCATCGAGCTTGAAAAACACTTTACATTCTTTAATCCGGCACGGTCATATGTAGATACTTTAGTAAGTGATGCAAAGTTGCCCCATCTTTCTGAAATTGTAGTAAAGTTAAGCTTGCTGGCAGCACCAAGACTGAGCAGTACTATTACGATTACCGCAATTGGTGAAAGATATTTCAAATTGCTTTTCTTCTGAATACTTAAGGTGTTTTTTAATGGACATGTATATACACAGTCACTGCAGAGTGTACAGTCAATGTGATCAACTTTTTCAAACTCAGAAATTTTAATTCCTTGTGGACACTTTTTGTCGCACAATCCGCAGCCTGAACAGCGTTCTGCGTTCCTTGTGATCTTAGGAAAAGGATTGAAGAAACTCTTCATAAATCCAACTTCCGTTATCAGTCCTGAAATTGCAAATCCGCCGATCAGCCATGCGAAACTTAAGTCAGGAATAAAATACCTTGCTGCAATAAATAATATTATTGCTATGCCTGCACCAACTACATTCAAAAATACATTGCTTATTGCACCTAACGGGCAGAGATAACGGCACCATGATAACCTGAATACAACTGCTCCAAGAACAGCTATTATTACTGCAGGAATTGAAAAGTATAATACTGTATCTGCATTACCAAATAGATTTGCTGTTGCAAAGTATGGATCAAATTCCTTACAGAATAGCTCGCTCGAGGTCATTGTGTAATACATGGCAATAAATAACAATGCATATTTAAGCGATCTGAACGGACGGTCGAGATACTTCGGCATATCCCTGCGTATTCCCAGCTTATCGCCCAGCTTCCCTAACCATTCTGTTATTGTCCCTACCGGACAAATATAACTGCAGAATAATTTCCCTATAACCAGAACACCGATCAATAACCCTATACCAAGCGCAACCTGGACTTCACCCATCGTGCAGGCCATCGTCCCCTGGTTTAATTTACTTACAAACGAAGCCAGCCCGCCATATGGACAGTACTTCTCGAAATCAGCTGTATAACCTTTATCAAACGCAGGTCTGATGGCAACATATCCTATAAGTGCCAGGAATATAGACTGAAATATCACACGTATTTTGTTCTTCATTGCCTTGCTCCGAAAATTTTTTTTCGGTCCCGCTCCGCCCAAAAGCCTAACGGGACCAGTTTCATTGTTATTTTTAGAGTTTATCCAGTAAATGATCTAACGAATGCTCTTCAATAGGTCCGTCAACAACAACAATAAACTTATCTAATGTAAAATACTTCTTTGCCAGTTTCATTATGTCATCTTTCGAAATTGCAATTATTCTGTCTGCTTTCTTGTCAAAACTGTCCAATGGCCTGTTTGAATGTATCAGATCATATGCCTGTGAAGCTACATCATCCGGAGTTTCAACCATGAATGGAAGTAATCCTAACTGACGGTTCTTTGCTGCAGCTAATTCTTCATCTGTTACTCCGCTTTCAAGAAGCTTGCGGATCTCTTTAAATATCCCTGTAATAACTTTTTCTACGTTCTTTGGCGATGTCTTTGTCTGGAATTTCCAGTAACCAATGTTATCTGTCGGAGCCCAGTAATCACTCTTTAAGCCGTAGATCAATCCCTGCTTGTCTCTAAGCTCAATACCCATTCTTGATGTGAGCGCGCTTGAAGCAAGAATGTAGTTAAGTGCATTTGCTGTTTCTTTTTCATTAGGATCAATATTGCTGAAAGGATTAAAACCTATATTGATTGTGCATTCAGTGTAATCCTTTTCTGGAAATACTTTTATCTCTTTTTTAGCAAGTGACTTTGTTTCCGGGATCTTCTGTGGTTCTGGCGACTTATTGTCAGTCTTCCATTTACCATAGTACTTGTTAGCAAGTGCTCTCATTTCTTCTGGCTTCATGTCTCCTACCATCAGAAGCACCAGATTATCCGGAGTAAAATATTTTGCGTGAAGTTTCTTAAGATCATCTCTTGTAATGCTCTTTATTGCTTCTTCAGTCGGCTTTACTTTTGAATATGGATGATCAGCAAATAATGTATTGTACATATAATAGAATGCTTTCATGCTTGTCTGCTTAAGCATATTCCTTGCTGAGATCTGGAACCTTGGTTTAAGCTTGTTTATATCTTCATCCCTTAATGCCGGCTTTGTAACTATATCAAATCCTAACTTGAATAATTCTTCAGCATTGTCATTTAATGAGAATCCCTGGAATGTAAAACCTCTGTAGCTTCCGCCGATCTGGAACTGGAATGGTACATATGCCATCCTTTCTGACATCTGTTCATATGTCATGTTTTCAGGCCCGCGTCCCATAAGATCACCAAGCATCGATGCAATACCAGGCTGCTTGCCTTCGTTGGCTTCAGGAATGTTTCCGCAGTCAAAGTTGCCGACAATTGTTATTGCAGGTACTAAATGATTTTCAACTGCATACAGCTTCACACCGTTATCAAGTTTCATTTCCTTGATCAATGGTTTTATTGCCTTAGGCTTTATTATATCCTTAATATCTGTTTTCTGTGAAACCATTTCATATAATTCAAGCGGTGACTTGAAGAAGAACTGATCCTCCGGAATAAGATTTATTTCATCTGAATCTTTATCTTTGCCGTCTTCTGATGAAGCTGCTTCAACTTCTTCTTTCTTGCCAGGCTTTTTGTTCTTATCCTTTGGAAGTGAATAACCAATTGTAACCATTTCAGGATTGAAGTACTTCTTCATTACTTTCATGATATCTTCTTTGGTTACCGCTTTTATACGGTCAGAGAAACTCTTCATCATTTCATAACCGAAATAAGCTTCATATCGGCTGATGCGTGTACCGATATCTGCATTCTTTGTGTAGCTTACAACTTCACCAAACCTGATGCGGTTCTTTACTTTTTCCAGCTCGCGGTCTGTTACAGGTGTATTCTGCATTTTTGCTAACTCTTCCCATACGATCTGCTCAGCCTTATCAAGACTGCTGTCAGGTCTCATTCCAACTGATATTGAGAATAATCCTGGATCTTTTGTCATACCAAAACCGCCTGCTGCCATTGATGCTATCTGATCGTTTTCAACCAGACGCTTGTAAAGTCTTGCATCACGGCTCTTCTCACAAAGTATCATCCCGGCTACACGCAATGCTGCTGCATCAGAATCCTGATATGTCGGTACATGAAATGTCATCCTGAATGAAGGCGTTGTTATATCATTGTGATATACACTGAATGTCTTTCTGACCTTCTGCGGCTGCTCAACTGCAAACATCGGTGGTACTTCTGGTCCTCTTGGGATCTTTGAGTAATATTTCTTTACAAGTTCAAGTATCTTGTCAGTATCAAAATCACCAACTAATACAAGGAATGCATTGTTTGGTGTATAGTATGTCTTGTAATAGTTATAAGCATCATCTCTTGTAACATGGTCCAGATCGCTTGGCCAGCCGATAATTGGATCACGGTTAGGATGACTGTCATATGCAACTGAATTCATCGTCTCCTGGAAGATACCATTCGGTGTGCTTTCAGTTCTCATTCTTCTTTCCTGCTTGATTACTTCAACTTCAGGCTTGAATTCATCAGGATTGAATGAGCTGTTAAGCATACGGTCTGATTCAATGTCCATTGCAAGTTCTATCTTATTTGCAGGCAGATATTCATAGTAGCTTGTCATATCATTTGCTGTAAAAGCATTGAATATACCTGAGTTCTCAGATATTGTCTTTGATACTGTACCTTTTGCATATTTCTTTGTTCCCTTGAACATCATGTGCTCAACGATGTGCGAAATACCTGTAATTCCAAGCCTTTCATTCCTTGAACCTACTTTGTATGTAAGCTGATGGTAGATCAGCGGAGCTAAATGACGTTCCATTGTTAGAACTTCAAGCCCGTTTTCAAGTTTATGCCTGTATAACTTTCCTTCTTCGTATTTTTCTTTTACTGCAGCTGTCAGACCAGCTGTAGACATTAAGATTAGTGCGATCAGATAATAAATTAGTTTTCTTTTCATTTAGTACTGCTCCGGTTAAATTAAACGGTAGAATTAATTATTGTTTTTATTGTTTTTTTCAAATTTCCCTTGTCTTTCAATAGACTCTCTTACAATTTTGGTTCTTTCTTCTATTGTCGTGTTCTTGTATTGCGGCTTTTCATTCTCATTAGCTGTTATCCATCCGGTCAGATAAGCCAGCTTTGCAACTTTCTCCGCTTTTTCAAAATTGACCTTCTCTATATCGTCAGTCGGTGTATGATAATCTTCATGCATACCTGAGAAAAAAAACAGCGCTGGAATTTCTTTCCTCAAAAACGGAGCCTGATCACTCGCTGAAGTCAATAACCCTGTATTGTAAAGCAGCTCAAATCCTGTCTTTTCATTTGCCCTTTCAGCTATCTTTATAAGATCACGGCTGTAGAAAGCTCCGCCGACTGAAAGCAGCCCCGGATTATTCCGGCTTATCATATCAAGGTTCAGCATTGCTATTGTCTTATTTAATGGCATCAGCGGCTGTTCATTCACATAATACTTCGACCCCAGCATCCCGTTCTCCTCACCTGTGAAAGCTAAGAACAATACACTTCTTTTCCCTGGATTTTTTGAAAATGCTTCTGCTATCTCTATTAATGCTGCAGTCCCTGAAGCATTGTCATCAGCACCATTATGTATTTTGCCTTTGTTCTCTTTATTCATTGCACCATAATATCCAAACCCTACATGATCATAATGTGCACCTACCACTATCAGCTCATTTTTTAACTCAGGATCAGTTCCTTCGATTAACCCTGCAACATTCTGAGTGCTTAACAGCCTGGAATCAAAGTTTATTTCGAAACTCATGTTTTTACCTGAAACTTCAAATGAGACAGGCTTTAGTGTCTTATCAATACTTTCCAGCATCTTCCTGTAATCTTTCCCTGTCCCTTTCAAAATGTCTGTTATTACATTTTTATTTATATAGAATACAGGTATGTCATTTCTCTCTAATTCAGGCAGGGAAAAAATGTCCCGGTCAAATGAACCAAGTGATTTTTCGTACTTGAAATTTATAGGCGGATCATTCTTTAATGCAGAACTTACAATGATCATTGCCAATGCGCCTTTATCTCTTGCAATATCTGCCTTGCGCATCTGATTACGGTATAACGGGTTCCTGGATTTCGAAAAAATACTCTGTTCATCATTTTCAAGGGGATAACCGTCTGCAACCACTACAATCTTATTCTTTACATCTAGCTCTTTTCCATTTTCATCAATGTAATCGCTATAGCCCTTTTCACCTTTATCAATACCGTAACCTGCAAACACTACAGGAGCTGTTACATTAAGATTTTCACAGCCGGAATATTGTAATAGAAAATCAGTCCTGAATGCATAATTCCTGCATTGCTTTGTCTCACCTGTATTCTGCTGCAGCGCTAGACCGCAGCGCTCGGTAAGCTTTGCTTTTTTTATGTTAAATTTCTGTAAGTAAATATCCAGCTCTGAACTGCTGACATTTTCATCGTCTTCAGTAACAGACTCTTCTTCAGCTTCCTTTTTTACTGCTTTCTTAACTGAGGTATATAGCGGTTTTAAACCATACTGCTTGAATTTTGCTGCTATATACTTTGCAGCAGCCAGATTCTCTTCACTTCCTGCAGGCCGGCCTTTCAAACTATCTGAAGCTAGATACAAAACGCTTTTATACATCTCATCTTTTGATATAGAATTAAGCCCTTTTTCATATCCTGCCGGTATCTGTGCACTTACAGAAATGCAGAAAAGACAAAGCAGTAGCACGACGAATTTAATTTTTAAAAAATTCATAATTCCCTTTTAATTTTTTGGGCAGTTCAGAGATAAGGAGAGAATTTCTTATCCTCTCCTTATTGAATCCACTAGAAGTTTATTTAATAAGCGACATCTTCTTTGTTATTACCTGACCATCCACATTTAGTGAATAAAGATATAAGCCGCTTGCGAGATCAGTAGCGTTGAGGTTGACTTTGTATGTCCCGGCTTTTTGATTTTCGTTTATAAGTGATTTAACACATTTTCCTAATACATCATATACGTTAAGCGTTACATTGCCTGTCTGCTTAATTGAATATTCAATTGTAGTTGATGGGTTGAATGGGTTCGGATAATTCTGTGATAATTCAAATGAATTTAACACAGCTTTATTTTCAATTACACCTGTAGCTGGACTGTTGGTGAAAATTGTTCCATAAAGAGCACCAGCCCAAACCATGTTGTTCTTATCTATTGTCATGCTTACAAGCGTTGTGCTGTAATTCAATACAGTCGTATCTGCTACATCTGTCCATGTGCTCCCGCCGTCAGTTGTCTTCAATACTGAAGTTTTCTTTGGTGAAGCATTTCTTGATCCTGCTGTCCATCCATTTAAAGCGTCTTTAAAAGCAACTCCGCTGAGGTTTTCTGTTATGCCTGTTATGTCAACGAAATTCCAGTTTGCTCCGCCGTCCGTTGTCCTGAGCACAATAGCATTTCCAACTGCTACTGCATTCAGAGGATCTGAAAATGTTACTTTTGTAAGGTTTGCTGTAGCTTTTGTACTTGGAACATTGTTGAATGTTGAGACTTTCCAGGTATTTCCGCCGTCATTGGTATAGGCTGCTTTAAGTGCGTCGCCTACTACCGCACCGTTATTGTCGCTTCCGAATGCAACTGACTTCAGATTGGTCTTAAGTATATAACTTACACTGTCCCATGTAGCTCCGCCGTCTTTGGTCCTGTAAATAAAATCTACTTTACTTGAAAGGCATCCGACTACAAAACCTTTTGATTCGTTTACAAAATGAATTCCATATGAGTAAAAACCTGTTGCTGATGTATCCGGCAGAATTTCTTTCCATGTTTCTCCGCCGTCTGTTGTCTTGCAGACTCTCCTTGACTGGTGGCTGATATAGCCGACTTTATCATTAAGGAAGAACATGTCTTTGATATTTGGACTTATGTTATTAATACGTACGAACTTTGTGTTCCATGTCTTGCCGCCGTCAACTGATTTAAGGAAAGCACCATCATCACCGCTTGCATAAATAATATTATTTGCAGGTGACTTTACATTATATATGCTTGTCTTTGGTATACCCGGCATTAATTCCCATGTTGTGCCGAAATCCTTTGAACGTACTATGTTCCCATCTTCTGTGCATGTCCAGATAGTATTTGCTATTGAGAAGATGCCCCTTACAGCTCCGCCGCATGGTATATTTAGCTGACTCCAGGTTGTACCGCCATCTGTGGTACGTATTGCTAAACTAGCCCTGCTGCTTCCGCCTATTGCAACTCCATTGTTTTTATCCTTAAAGGTAACGTCATATATATAATCCCAGTACTTTTCGCTGCCCACCAGCTGTGTCCATGTTGCACCGCCGTCAGTTGATTTTACTATCACTGTAGGCTGACCGGTTGCAAGACTTCCCCATCCTGCAGCATATATGCTGTTATCATCAAAAGCAAATACTCCGCGCAGATCTGACCTGGTATATGATCCTGCGGTTAATACAGCCGGAGTTGCTTTCTTCCATGTGGTTCCATCTGTTGTATAATAAACATCTGCAACTGATTTACCGGTAACTACACCATGATTTGCTCCCCAGAAACTCATATCATACATTGTTGCACCTGTAAGACTCAGAACACTTGTCCAGTTCTTTCCGCCGTCAGCAGTCTTTAACACTCCTGCATTCGTTAATACCCATCCGTTCTGCTCATCACTGAAGTATAAGCCTACTATGTCGTTTGCTGTTCCTGATATTGTAATTGGAGTCCAGCTCTGACCAGCATCTGTAGTTTTTATTAACTTTGCACCTGCGCCGGCAGCAAAACCTAAATTGCTGTTTACAAAATATACTTTGTTAAGCTGTTTTGCTGTCTCATCTCTGTATACTTCTTTCCACGTTGCACCGCCGTCTGTTGTCTTGTAAACAAGAGCAACAACAGGACCAGTGTTCCCGCCAACACAGTAGCCGACTGTCTCAGATGTAAAATGTATCGCATAAACAGGTTCCATACTGTAAGATGTAACCTTGCGCCATCCATCTGCGTAATTTATTCCTGAACTTAATAATGTAATTACCATACAGGAAATAGTTAGTAAAAATGTTTTCTTCATAAGAATTCTCCTAAAGGTCATTTATTAGAAACTTAGTATCTTGATAGCCGCTGCTGCATTGAATTTATCTCTTTTGCTGCTGGTGTTTTTCGGAGATAAATTACCAAACTGAATCCCAAGGTCCACTCCTACCAGCTCTGATACCTGGTAGCCTAATCCGAACGATACATAATTTATTTTTACATCTGCCCCGCCGTAAATAAGATCATATTTATCAGCTCCGTAATTATAGCCTGCTCTTATATATCCTCCCGGCATTGCCTCATATTCCACACCGAATCTCATCAGATTGTTATTTGAAGTAAGTTTTGTGTATCTGACATCTATATATTTGGATGAATCTGCTTTTAATGAAGACACCTCAAATTCAGCCCCCACAAGCAGTCTCATTGAACTGATGTAATATGAACCGCCTATTCCTGCCGTCGGTCCGCTTAACTTCCACTCCCAGAGCAGCAGATCCCTGAATGAGTTTTTTGACCAGCTGTTTGTATTAAAGTAATTTGCCGATAATCCTAACTGAAAGTTTTCATTTATTAAATACTTTGCTTTCAGATTAAGATTATAATTCTCAAAACTGGCATATCCTTCTTCATATTCTTTCATCTGCCCGTTTGGTAAAAGATTTGTCGCGCCTGATACATTATAGCTTCCGTTTACTGCAAGTTCAAAATTCTTAAATGGAGAAGCATATATCTGACCGCCTGCTCCTTTGCCTTTCCTGCGGATCTTCTGATTCAAACTCGGCTTCCTGATCTTAATTGCATATGTTTCACCCCTGAAATTGTAGATCTCCACATCTGTCCCGTCAACACTTGCCATCTCAAGCGATTCCTGAACATCTGTTAGGTATGCAGTCGAACCTAATACCAGGTTATCACTTACCTGATATGCAAAACCAATTTTCCCATTAACATCTCTTAACAGTGTCTTTGAAGAAGAATAAATATCCTTCAATCCGTCCATAACGCCATAACTGATCGAAACCCCTGCATACAGGTTCTGCAGTAATCCGAAACTGTATTTAAAACCAACTTTAGGCCCGTTGTAATTTACGTTTCCTGAAGTCGTATCTGCCAGATTGAAAGCTTCTCCTGCATAGGCATCATGTTTTAAGGTCCTGTATACATCATGCCTTCTGTCATAATTGTATGCTGTATATCCAAGGAATGTACCGCTTGCACCCATTGGCTTTATACCGCTGAAAGCAACACCGTACTGATCAGCACTGCCGAAATCGTAAGTTCTTTTATAATCTCCCCATATTCTTCCATATGAAGGCATTATTTTTAGCGATGCGGCTGTTTCATCGTTTATAAGCCATGCAGGATTATCACCAAAGTCATAAAGATTCAGCGAATGATCCGGATCAGATACAGTATAAGTCAATCCGCCTAATGACATTACCCTGCTGGTCTGAGCAAAGCTCAGCGTGGATATTGCTATAAAAGTTATTGCCGTTAGTAATATTTTGTTATTCATTTATTTATTGTTCAATTTTAAAGTGTCAGTTCTCTAAATTTTTACTTCTGAAATCCCGGAGTCGGATGTGGCAATATCTCCCAGTCAAGCCCTGTATCATTGCTGTCAAATCCCGGCTCCCTTCTCTGCAGCGATTTTCCGCTGTACCTTGATGGTCCTACTATTGAACCCCTGTCTACTCTTTTATCCAGAGTCTTTGTAGATGACGCTGAAAGCTTAAATTCCATGCCGTCAATCACAGTGGAAATATCAATTCCATCCTGCCAGTTTGTATCTTTACCATCTGTAA
>JBLNEL010000457.1:0-2847 GCA_050262615.1 Bacillota bacterium | reverse complement strand
CTGTAATCTGGTTTTGAAAGAATTCAGAAAGAAAAGTAACAGGGGTTTAATCATCTGGTCCAATTATTTGTTATGAATTACCCGGCAAAGATAAGGAAATATTGCTAAGGAAATATTGCTATAGAATAATGCAATTTTTACTTATTTTCACATAGATAGTGTTTTGACTATGGACTGGGTTCTAAACAGGTTAAGAAAGCTTTAGAGAAATTTACAAGACTGAGTATTTGAATTATGAATTATTCAGGACAACCATTATTAAAAGAAGCACTGCCTGAATTGGCTTCGGAATTATATGATCTTCTTATGAAAAAGAATGCAAAGATATTAGCGCAACAGATAGATAGTTTAAGAATTGTTGAACTTTGCAATTGCGGTGGAGAGTTTTGTTCTACATTTTATACTTTACCCAAACCTAATGATCGCTGGGATGGTGAACTTTATAGCGTTGAACTTGAAAGGAAAAATGGGATAATAGTACTGGATGTTGTTGATAATAAGATTGCTCAGGTCGAAATTCTTTTCAGGAATGATATAAAAAGAAAACTCGAAGAGCTGTCAAATTTACCCGAGTAACATTTTTTTGTTATATTGCACTTATTATTGTTCGTAAAATTCCTTATTTCTTAAAATTTATCTAGAAACACCTTTCATTTATGGAAAAGAACCTTACTGAAGTATTGAATAGTATTGTCAGCAGGATTATTGAAACAAGCAGCCCTGAAAAAGTCATTTTATTTGGTTCTGCCTCAAGGGGTAATATGACAGAAGATAGTGACTTTGACATTTTAGTCGTTATGAAAAATGGAACGCACAGGCGCAAAACAGCACAGCTAATATATAAGAATATTTCAGACATTGGTTTTGCAAGTGATATAATAGTTGTTACTGAGGAAGACGTAGAGCACTATAAGGATGAAGAAACAAGCATAATCAGCCCTGCATTAAAAGAAGGAAAGGTTCTTTATGCCGCCTGATAATGTTCAATCAGCAAAGAACTGGCTTAAAAGAGCAAAGAGTAACCTGGTCAGAGCCCAGATGACTAAACCAGAAGATGTCTTCTGGGAAGATCTTTGTTATGATGCTCAGCAATGTGCTGAAAAATCATTAAAGGCTCTGTTAATATTCCATCAGGTTAAATTCAGATATGTTCACGATATTGGCGAGTTGCTAAAGACCCTTAAAGTAAATGGGATCAGTTATCCTGATGATTTTAACGAGGCAGTAATACTTACAGATTATGCTGTTGAAACCAGATACCCTATTGTATCAGAACCAGTAACGGAAGAAGAATATAAAGAAGCTGTTCGAATAGCCGAATTAGTTTACAACTGGGTAGAATCTGAAATTGACAGGCAGTATAAGCTGGGAATTTAGTTACCTATCTATCTAGGAATAGTATCATGTATCAAAGATCTAATTTTCTATACATGATAGAATTGTTATGAATAAAATATTCATTTTTCTATATATGATAAGTCAATCATACATAGAAGATATGGGATTGAAACTTAATCCAAATCTCAAACCACATGGTCACAATTTGGTCACAACCTGTAAAAATATTGCATTTTTGAGCTGATTTTAAAGGGTATTATTCCATCCGGAGATTCCCTGTCTCTCCGCAAGACTTTTAGTGCAAAAGTTGATGGCTCAAAATGACGAATTTTCGCTGTTTTGAGCCTTTTTTATTTTTAAAGGGGTCTGTGTAGACGGCCAAATTGGCCTAATTTGATGTGTCTTAGTCACTTTTTAGTCACTGTTTTTTGAGATGTTTTTACTGATTTTGTGGGTGGGTGGAGTTTCAGCCACCTTCGAAATTTGAAGATTTTCCAATAGTACTTCGTAGAAATCCCTGTCCCTAAAATTGAATCTTATCACCTGTTCAAATAAATATTCAAAGTAGTTTTTCTTACTAATCCCCCGATAGCTGATTGACTTCATTTTGATATAGCTGATAAAACTGTTTACAAGGTTTTTATATCTGATCTTTTTCCCTCTCCATTGTGAGTTAATAAGAAAACTATATAATCCACCATACTCTTTATAACCAGTTATTAAAAGCTCTAAGTAGCTCTTTTTATTAGTTTCATCAAAGCTGAATGAGACAAAATCAATTTGGATGTGCTTTTCATCTTTTCCCCAGAGAATGGCTTTCTCACTATTTCTATTATGAAGTTTGTCTCTAAATAATAGTGATCTAATCGCAGAATAGATTTCTAACCCATGCTTTCTTTCAATCTCAAGTTCATTGCATATCGACATAACGCCTTGTTCATCCGAATAAAGTTTTAGTAGTCCGATAAATTTAGAATAAGTAATATGCCTAGATTCAAGGAAACTATCCTTGCGCCTGTGCCATTCTTTCTTGCATTTATAACATTTCATCCGGCTCCGGCGAATTTTACCAATAGAACCAGAGCCGCAGTAAGGGCATTCTGTAAAGTTCTTCAGAATCCCTTTGCTAATCAGGTATTCTTCTGCAGCAGCTTCATCTAGCAGGTATTTTGCCAGTTCAATTATATTCATACAGTCTCCTTTAAAACAAAAATAGCCGCCATAGAGCATTGTCTATGACGGCTTGTGTTTTGATTGTTATTTTATCCTATGGAATCAGTGCATCGAGCTTAGAGACTTCACTGTGCAGTTTCTTAGGATCAACCTTCGTATAATGATCTGTCATTGTCTGAGGCTTATGTCCCATCAGATACTGCCGGACCGAGTAATCAACTCCCATCTGGCTTAAGTGAGAATTGAAGGAATGCCTCCACTTGTGAAGAGTTGCATTCTTTGTAATGCCTGCTTTTTCTGCAACTTCCTTTACGACTGAGAGCATTTTCCGCTCTT
>JBLNEL010000456.1:0-5669 GCA_050262615.1 Bacillota bacterium | reverse complement strand
ATGCTGAGAAAGTCCCCTTCCGTAATAACAGGTATGCTCCTTTGAGGTAAATGCATTCAGATAACCGCCGCATGATTCAATATCTTCTGCTATCCTCCTTGGAGAACGTTTATCTGTACCCTTAAATAACATATGCTCAATAAAATGCGTAATTCCGTTATTTTTGGAATTCTCATCCCTTGAACCGACATTAAACCAAAACCCTAAAGAAAAGGACTTCAGATATGGGATAGATTCAGTTAAAACTTTTATCCCCTGCGGCAGAATGGTTTTTCTATACTGGTTTAAATTCATCAATTTTTTATGTTTTGTATAATTTTAAGCTGCAAATATAGACAAATGTAAAAATGGAATCAAGAAAGGCAGGTCTATAACGTCTTTAAGTCTCGGCTGAGGCTTTACACAAGGTAAGTTTACCAATCAGCGCTGTGTACATACTCTCCAATAACCTATTCCATTCTGATAATTCGTACTATAATAAAGATTTTTCATTTATTTGTCTATAGTGGAATGGAAAGATAATGAAAGATAGATAATTAAGGAAATCTCCTGAGCTATAAAATTTTATTTACAGTTTAAACTCTTTTGAAATAAAAAAGGGGTATAGATAATGTGCTCTCTATACCCCTGAAATTCTGGTTACTAATCTTTTCTGTTTCCAGTCAATAACCCAGACTTAATCTATAGCAACGCCTGAATACTTCTGAACGTATTTTTCCATAAATGAAGCAATATTCTTGTATGCCTTTTCAAGGATCTGCTCATTTGGCAGGAATACAACTCTGAAGTGCTTTGTTCCTGGAACCTGGCCAAATCCGCTGCCGTGTACTAGAACTACACCGGTCTCCTTTAATAATTCGGTGACAAAATGAAGATCCGGCTGATCTATATTTATTTTGGGAAATGCATAGAAAGCACCTTCCGGCTTAACACAGCTTATACCGGGAATTGCATTAAGCATGTCGACAGTCATATCCCTGCGTATTGTAAGCTTCCTTAATGCTTCTGTAAGATGGCTCTGATCGCCTTCCAATGCTGGTTTAATTGCATACTGCTCTGGATGATTTGCGCATAATCTGGCACGAAGGAATTTGTTAATCGCATCAATATAATCTTTTAATATTTCCTGCCTGCCGCTGACAATCCCCCAGCCTATTCTGAATCCTGGAACCATATAGTTCTTAGACATGCCGCCAAAAGTAATAACTGATACATCTTTATTCAGCGAAGCGATCGATACATGCTTCTTTCCATCATAAAGAAGTTTGTCATAGATTTCATCGGCAAAAATTACAAGATTGTGTTCTAATGCAATATCAATTATCTGCTGAAGTATCTCTACACTGTAAAGCGACCCTGTCGGATTGTTTGGATTAATTAAGATAATTGCCTTCGTCTTATCGTTTACTTTCCTTTTAATATCCTCTACATCAGGCTGCCAGCCATTGCTTTCATCAAGATAATAAGGATTTTCCATCGACTGAAGCTTACTGCTTATAGCTGTATAAAGCGGATAACCTGGTGTGGGGGTTAATACGTTTTCACCCTTGTCAACCAGCGAGGTTAAAGCCAGATCAATTGCTTCACTGGCACCAGTAGTGATAAAAATATCCAGTACGTTATCAATACCCTTGCGGTTTGCTTCACCTTCTATTGCCTTAACTGCTTCCTTAATTCCTGAAGATGGCGAATAACCATTCATATTCTTAAGCATTGCCTGGTAGGTTGCATCAATTATATGCCTTGGAGGCTGGAAATCAAAGATGTTTGGATCCCCAATGTTCAGATAAAGCATTTCTTTACCTGTCTTTGCAACTTCGTTTGCTACTACAACAATGTCTCTTACAGCATAGGTTACATTTTCTGTCCTCTGGGCAGGTTTGATAACTAAATTTCCCATTTTACGGTTTTCCTTTTAATTTTCTAGTATTTATCAATTCTTAAAATTTACTGTATGAAAATTACTCTTTTAATTGATGAGGAGCAATATATTAAGCTTTATCGAAATTGAATAATGTATAATTCAGATCCCTTCGTGAATAATTATGATAAATCACTTTAAAATACAAATGCAGAATGACACAAATCACTCTGCATTTTTTTAATAGAAAAGCTGCCTTCAGTTTCAAACTACCTTTAGGAACTGATTAAACACGCTCTAAACTTTAATGATTAACTCAGCTTGTAATCGGATTGTTAAATCCTTCTTTGATCCTGTTTTTTGTCCTTATGGCTTCTTCTTTTACTACCTGTGGAGTATCACTTCTGCTGATCAGATCATCGCAGGTCTTAAGAATTATCTCTTTGTTGAAAGATAAAGAATACCACCCTAAAGCCTCAAGTGTAGCAACGCGAATAGCTACATCTTCCCTGGTATTTACAGCCAGCTGCAGCAGCTGGGGAACTGCCTGGATATAGTTATAGATCCGCAATGTTTCAATCTCCTTAATTTTTTTTCTGACCCTGAGTGAATCGTTCATAATATTAGGAAGTAGTTCTTTATTGAGCCTTTCACCTGAAGATAGAATTGAACCTTTGATCATTTCTCTGATGCTGCCTTTATTGCTCTCCTCAGGCATTTCATCCAGATATTTTGTCAGTTCTTCATATGCAGCCACAGGATCAATAAATGCAATAGATTTTTTGAGGTTAAAAACTACCCGCTCAGATTCATCTGTAACAAGCTGCCTTGCCATTATTGAAAGATATTCCCTTTTTCCTACCTTTCCCATCCAGACAGCACTAATACGGCGGATAAATTCAAACGGATCGTGTATTGATTCTTTCAGAATTTCCTGGAAAACAGGTCCATTGATCTGAGCCAGATACTGTATTGCCTGAAGACGTATGCTGAAAGACTCTTCACTTTCATATAGGTTTACCAGCTGACTTTCAAAATCAGCACCCATTATCTTAAACATCATCCTTACTGCAAGTGAACGTAATGGGGTTTCCGGAGACCTCATCATATTGTTCCAGTAAAGCGTATCTTTCTCTCCAAGACTGAGCATCCTGTTCAGGTCCTGATTGTTCAAGGCAGTAAAGTGCGCAGTAGGATCACCAAATAAGTGGGATTCCAGTAGATTATTCATTTTGTGCCACTGACCGAACCTTATACCATAGTTCAGCAATCCAAGATTATCCTCAGCCCACTGATCCTGTAATGTGGTAGTCGTATTTGCTATTCCGGCAATGGTTTTGCTGCCGTAGCCGAAAACGTATTCGCCAGCCATATAAGGACTTACGTGAAAAGATCCATTATAGCATTGGTCAAACATTATAAGCTTGGCCTGGGGCGAAATTTTCCTGATCTCATCACCATAAATATTTGTTTTATAATCCACCGAGGAATCGGATTTTATAACAGATGGATTAAAGGCACCTTCGAACCATTCTTCCGGCACCTGGTATTGCTTCATAAGTTCAACTTTTGTCTCTTCAATCGACTCACCCTGGCGCTTTGCATTGCGCAGTTCTTTCCTTAGGAAAAGCTTGATATTTGAAAGGTTATCATCAATGTTGTTATTGCCTGTATTATTATCAATTAGGCTTTGAACATCATTGTCGCCATGTGCATGGAATACTGCAATGTCAAGCTTTGGATCCTGAATTTCACTTAATACAATACCCTTCATATCAGGGCTCATCGTATGATTAAGCTTTTTTAACCTTCCGCCTGGTCTGTAAAGCTGCGGGAATTGTTCCCTTAAATATAGCTGTTCGTCTCCCCAGGCATTTAATGACTGTGAATAATACTTATAGCCTGTATAAACAAACATGTTATCAACAACATTCTGTTGTTTTTTCTGCTCTACAACCCTTTCAAGGTATCTTTTGATCATATCATATTTTGAATCATCATTTACCGGAGCTTTGATCCTTGCACTATAGATATTTTTATCAACTTTCTGGGGTGATTCTGGCAAAAGCTCATAATAATGACATAGCGGATTATCATTATCCTGCTTGATATACTTGAATTTCAGATGGAAATCATCATAAAACCGGTCAGAGGGCACTGATGAGTAAAAATAGGAGGTTGAAGGCTCCTCAAACTTAAACGACGAAGTCATATGCTCAGCATTTCTAAGCATGGGAATTGGTATATCACCAATAAGCACGATACCTTCAAGCGGACGAGGCTGCTGATAAAGCTTTAGAATTTCAGCTTTTATATCATCCGGGGTTTTCCACTGACTGATCAGTACGTATACTGATAGTCCGTCATTCTCAATTGCATTGCGGTAAGCGTCTACTGCTTCTTCAGCGTAGTCGTATGTTTCCTTATCAATGATAATGGCAAATGAGGTTGCATGTTCCTGCGTAGGTTTCTTGACTTCAAGTCTAGCAAAAGAGGCACCTTTCCATACCAGCATCAAAAGTATAAACAACCTAATCTTCATCTTCGTTACAAATTCCTATTCTAACCCTAATTCATCTTTGCATTTACAATAACTCAATAGAAGTGCCATCTATTGGAGTTTGTTTTTTGCAGATATTCAAAACTTTTCCAAATACAGCATCAAACAATCTGGCTAATATTACGCAGTTGCTTAAATTTGAATTACTAACAATATGTGGAATTATATATTTCAGGCAGGTTTTTTAATAAAAAGAGCCTGCCGAAATGTATGTTTCGACAGGCAATTCATCAACGGAAAATATTTTCCCAAAGATTTATTTTTGGTGCAATTATGAAGTAATTAAATTGCTGAACCCTTCCTTCAGGCGGTTCTTCGTCTTTAAGGCTTCGTCTCTTACTTCCTGAGGATTCTGCACTTCATTTATTATTTCATCGCATAGACTAATTATCATTTCGCGGTTATAGGCAAGTGCATACCACCCGAGTGCTTCCAGAACTGCTACACGGATCTCCTTTGCTTCTTTCTGGTTTTTTGCCAGTTCAAATAAAACAGGAAGTGCCTGCTGGAAATTGTAATTTCTGAATGTCCTTATTTCATTGATCCTCTGTTTCAGCTTTAATGTATCACTGGTTATTGCAGGAATAAGATCTTTTTCTAATCTGTCCTTGTTCCTCAAAATTGAGATCCTAAGTGCATCCTTTACTTTTTGTTTTTTTACATGTGATGGCATTTGGTCTACTGCTTTAATGCATTCTTCATAGGCTGCGGCCGGATCAATAAAGATCATTGTTTCTCTTAAGTTAAAAGATACCCTTTCAGACTCGTCTGTGATCATCTGGTTCACCATCAGAGGTAAATACTCTTTCTTCCCAACCTTCCCCATCCAGTCAGCGCTTATGCGGCGGATAAGCTCATAGGGATCTTTTATCGATTCTTTAAGTATTTCCTGAAATACTGGAGTGTTTAACTCAGCAAGGTATTTTAGTGCATGCATTCTGATATTCATAGAAGCATCTGTTCTGTAATTTTTCACAAGTTCCTGTTCATATTTACGGTCCAGATTTCTATACAGCATGTAAATTCCCAGTGCACGTAAAGGAACATCTTCATTAGCTGACATCTTTTTCCAGAGCTCTGTATCCTTTGCCTTTAAGGTCAGAATTGTATTAAGTTCAATATTACCTTTTGAAGCAAAGTGGAAAGTAGGATCACCAATAACATGTGATTCAAGAAGATTATTCATTTTATGCCACTGACCTATTCTAAGGCCATATTTAAGAAGACCTATAAACTCATCTATCCACT
>JBLNEL010000455.1:0-8723 GCA_050262615.1 Bacillota bacterium | reverse complement strand
CAGATACAAAAGAGTACTTAATTGTTTCAAACCTTGAAACTTTGTCCGATGAAACTACCGGTAAAAAGACAACAGTATTAAATATCAAAAATAAAGATAACTCAAATATTGATCTTACCGGTATTCTGCTGCAGGGTAAAATGTTTGCTGAAATCCATAATAACAGCATTTCGGTAAAATATACTCTTCCAATTATTTTGTATAAAAAACCACAGTGCAAATATGATTTCTATGCAATATTTCTGAATAAAAACGGAGTGCCGGCAAAAATAAATGGGACTAACCTTGTCAGTTATAAATACGAAGTGAATTTTGACGGTATTCCTGATTTCGATCAGTTAATAGAAGTTCATGGATTATCAGCTGCTAATTTGGATTATGACTTAGCAGGTGTTGATGATATTGACGATGTTGGCTTTGTAAGTAAGCAGGGTTTTCAGGCAGTCCCATCATTATCCGGATGGTTTTGCGAACTGAGTTTTGACGATCTGAAGCTTATCCCCAGGCAGGATTGGAATGATGAAGGTTTCAGAACAGCAAAGGGTAATCCGGTAAAAGTAAGCTTTGATCAGGCCCGAAGGATTTTGGATTATGTGGTTTACATGTTTATTAGTGAAACTAACCAGCCACCAGACTATGCAAGACCAGGACTTAACGAAGGTGAACAGGAAAGTCAGGGCAGGTGGTTCCACATGGGATATTTCAAGGATACGAATGTAAAAGTCAGATGTATGCCTGATAGTTATGTTGCTTTCTGGGTTGGTTTCAGGATGAAGCCAGATACACTACCGGTTGCCGAATCTGTTATTAACGAACTACCAAAATATTGAGGATAAAATGGAAATAACAATTGTCAAAAAAGTAAAAGTCGAAGTAACTGATAAGGATATAAATAAATTCAGAAGCGATTATCAGGAGCTTACCAGCAAAGGAATATGCTCAAAAGATTCATTTATTGCTTTTATGCTTGCACAGGATAAGGCAGTTGAGAAAATAGTAAGACAGGATAATTCAGTTGAGACTATTACTTCACTTGATAATGAACTTCCTGCAGGAATAAACAAATTTTAATAAAGGAGTATAAAGAAAATGGCAAAGGGTAATGATGGTTATGTAGGTCTTATAAAAGTACCTGCTTCCTCAAACGTCTTGGCTAAATTAGATAAAGACATAAAGGTTACGGTAAAAGAGGTATATCCGGATGAGTTTAACGGATTGTCAACTGCTGAATTTTCCTTTACAGGTGTCAAGCTGCTTTCAGGAGTCGTAGCAGGAATAAATATTGAAGATAGTGTCTTTGATATGGCCACTTACACATGGTCCGCCTGGTCAACAAAATTCTTCTCTCCGTATTCAGGAAAGAATATAGCTGATAATTTTACGCAGACCGTAGATTCAATAAAATCAGGTTATGGGACTGAGGGTTTTCCAATATTCCACCGGTTCAGAATATCCTTTGTCAATGTTGATAATATCCCATGCTTTATTGATGGTACGGAATTTATTTCCGGCAGTTTCGGAACACTTGCCGGCTCTCCTGGCAATAAGTACATAGAACTTACAGTATCTTCGGTTCCAAGTGTTGCAAACGGATCATACGTTGGAAGAAAGGTTGATTTCTACACCAATGCAGGTTCAAAAATCACATCTTTTACAGGTAGCCACAGAGATTTTGTAATTACCAAAGTTCAGGATAATAAAATCCGGATCTTTGTTGGTGATAACGTAATAACTGATTTTAACCTGGCCACGCAGATTAAATTAGTGACAAATGAGATAATTGGTGACAGAATATATTTATATGGATCGGACAATTCAAATACCATATATGGCATTCCTTTTAACGGTGTAGATGATTTCGGTGAAATGGTAGAGGTCAATAACCTTTGTGCCATAATTGACAATACTCCGGTTTATGATGATGATGTTGAGACTTCACTTAAAAGTGATAAGATTACTCTGAGGTTTGACAATATGTATGGTTATGATAGCCCGGATGAAAACTTTCTTTGTGCTGACGGAAGTGTAAAGAAAATTACAGCCTCACAGTTCAAGGGTACTGCCAAATATGTCGCATTGATGTTCACAAGCAAAGTAAACGGTGATGATCCATATAATCATAATGTTCCGGAAGATCCACATTATGCAGATTATCAGAATGCGGAATGGAATTTCCCGATTTATTATCCTGGAAATAGTAATGATGATTTAGCAAAAGGTATCTGGACGATAGTTGCCGAAATTCCTGATCAGCATCTTTTACCAAGTGAAAAAGCCACCTATGAAATTACAATTAATAATCTTCCGTTGGGAAAGACAATTGGGTTCTGGGTTGGAGCAGTATCAGCTATAACGAAATCAAATGCCTGGAAGCTTGCCAGAGGCATGGTAAACGAAGAAGCAGTATAAAACAGTATGAAAGGGTATGTTGGCAAAATATATATAACCAAAAGTCCTGAAGCACCAAGCAATGGCTTTGTGCTAAAAGGGATGGGGGATTTATGGTTAAGTGCCTACGGAACAGTAAAGATAATAAAAAAAGGTGATGGCGGAACTATTCCGCCAGCTGCCTTTAAGGTTGCAATAAATACTCAGATCTCTTCAGGAGTTGAAGTTTTAATTTCACCATCAGACAAAGATGGATTTTCGGGTGGACTGACAAACCTGATCAGAAAGTATGATTCAGGCACAGCAATTACGATAACATCACCTGGAAGATTATCTTTAAGGGAAACAAAGGAGTTTGATAAGTACCTGATAGATAAAGTGACAGTAATTAGAAGTAATCCAACAACAGTAGAAATTAAAAAAGACACACTTATTGAAATATTTTACAAAGAAATTTCTACAACACCGGAAGAAGCATGATAAGAAAATCGGGAAGAATGAAGCTAATTAAGAATGCACTGAGCTATTCTTTAAGGCTAAAATTATACTCAAACACAGTTGATCCGGGAAACTTTGATCTTTCAGCAGCGGATTTTACTGAAGTAGAGTCAAATGGTTATACAGATAAGTTATTAAAGCCTGAAGACTGGACCATTACAAGTGACCAGAACAATGTTGTTCAGGCAGTAAATGTAACTAAGACATTTACATTTAATACAGATACTTCTGTTACAGTAAACGGATATTATATTATTGATGAATTTACCGGAGAACTGGTTTTTGATCAGGCATTTACTGAACCGAAGGTGATATTAGGCAGTAAGAACATTGAATTCACTCCGGCAATAAAATGGCCATTTAGTTAATAATAAATTTAGAGGATACAAAAATGAACAAAGTACTTGTCCCAGATTGCGGTGAACAAAAATTACTTTCGATGGCACTGAAATTTGATACTCCACCGTCACTAACAATGAGGTTATTTGTAAATAACATAACTCCATCAAGTGCCGATACTACAGCTGTTTACACCGAAATGAGTACACAGGGATATGCTGCAAAATCAATAAGCAGGGCAGACTGGAATATTGTTTCAACAGGCGGAAAAGCAATTGCAGAGAATATTGAAAAAATCTTCTCCTTTGATGGAACTGGAGGTCGTACACCGGTCTATGGGTATTTTATTACAACAGATGATGATAATACTCTGCTTGCAGTTTATCAGTTTGACGATCCATTTATTGCTCAGACAGCTGGTAGTCAGGTAAAACCGATACCTAGTTTAACACTTGAATCAGTCTGGCCTTAATATTTAATTTCTGGAGATTAGACAATGGCATTAGATCCGGTTCGAAATTTTGCATCCGAGTTTTTGCTCTCAGCAGGAATAACTGCTTCGGCTACGTCAATTACTCTTACGGTTGATCCAGGCAGTAAAATCCCTAATCCGTCAACCGAGGGATCTTATAATATGGTTATATATAACAAAACCGATTTTGCCTCTCCTGAGCAGGATCCGTCTGTAGAGATCTATAGAGTAATTGGCAAAAGCGGAGCAACTCTTACAGTTCAGAGAGGGCAGGAAGGGACCGCTGCAGTTGCTCATAATACTACAGGAAAAACCTATGCAGTTTTGTTACCTATTACTGCAAAGATGATTTCAGATATTGCAGCGCAATTGCCTCCGGTTTCTACAGCATCAAATGATTTTCTTGTCGGAAATGGTACTTCATGGTTAGTAAAGACTATTGTACAAGTAAAAGCTATTTTAGGACTTGGCGATGCAGCATACAAGAGCATCGGAACTACATCTGGTACGGTGTGCGCAGGCAATGATTCAAGACTATCTGATTCCCGTACTCCGAATGCACATGCTTCTACACATAAAAGTGGTGGAACTGATGTAATAAAGCTTGATGAATTAGGAGCACCGACAGATACAACAGCTAATAATGCATCTACTGCAGCACATGGACTACTGCCCAAACTGCCGAATGATGCAACAAAATTCCTAAATGGAAATGGGAGTTGGGCCTCTCCTGGTGGTGGCGGTGGAATGTCAAGACAAGTATTTACAGCTGATGGTGCATTTACAGTTCCTGAAGGAATAACAAAACTATATGTTGAGGTTGTAGGTGGTGGTGGTGGTGGTGGATATAACTATGGTGGTGGTGGTGGTGGTGGTGCATATGCATCAGGTTTTATTGATGTTACACCGGGGGCACAAATTAGTGTAATAGTAGGTAATGGAGGTCTAGGATCAAGATATGGTCAATATTATTATGATGGAGATACTGGAGGTCAAAGTAAGTTTGGCAATTTTTTAATTGCAAATGGTGGTGAAGGTGGCAAACAAAATTATTCAGGTAGTAACAGTACATCAATGGCTATTGGTGGATCAGGCGGTACAGCAAATCAAACTGGAGTAAATGCTCCATTATTGCTGCAAGGGTCAAACGGCGGTTTTGGGTCAATACTGAATTATGATCAGTATGGTGGCATAGGTGCTCCGGGATTATTTGGAATGGGTGCAGGACGTGGTGGGTATCAAGGTAACGGTATGACACAATATCCTGTTGCTGGTGTAGACTATACTGGTGCTGGCGGAGGAGGTGGAACGCAGAGCCAGAATGGTGCAAATGGCGGAAAAGGTGTAGTAATAGTTTACTATTAAAATTTTGGGAATTATAAATGTCTTTAGGAATATATGGTAAAACTCCATACGGTACTTTAGGTGTAAAACCAGTAAGAATATCCGTAAAAGGAGTAGGAAATTTAGCAGTCGGAGGAAATGCAAAGGTAGCATTTATATGCGCACTTCCAAAAACAGACGGTCAGTTAAATATTTCCGGAACTGGAAGACTGAAGACAATAAACACATATAAGCCTGATAGCAGCTTGCTTTTATCTGGTATTGGAAAAGTTAAATATTCAGCCTCATATAAGCCGGAATTACTTCTAAGAATATCTGCAACACCTTTGATTATTTATGAAAATGTAATTGAAGGAATTTATAATGCTGCTGCAGAACTAAAGGTTTCAGGAAGTGCTAATATTGTCAGAGTAAATGTCATTAAGGCATCCGGAAATTTAAGAGCAGGTGGAACAGGAAAAGTTTCTTTTGTACAAAAGCTACCTAAAGCAAGTTCTGAATTATCATTAAGCGGAAACCCTATAGTAAGCTTTTCAAAAGCCATTAAAGCATCAGCACAACTTAAAATTAGCGGATCATCAGCAGTAAAAGAAGTAAGAACTATAAATGCTTCAGCTGAGATTAAGGCTGGTGGAATTGGGAAAGTGTCTATTGCAGTATCATTAAAAGGAACAGCGCAGTTAAATGTTTCAGGGATTCCTTTAGTTCGCGCGATAAGGCTAATTGAGTCCGAATCAAGCCTGATTGTTTCAGGAATTGCAAAGGTGGTTTTTGTTGAAAAGATAGAAACAGATAATGTTATTTTCTTAGAAGATGTCAGCTATGAGGGCAGCAAGAAATATAAAATCAATTTTGGTTAATTATGAATTACAGTGCTCCAACTAATTTTACGTTTCATGTAGATGATCTACTGATCGGACAGGTAAAAAAATTCGATTCAGCTAAAAATCTAGTGGGTTATGTCGAAGTAATGGCCCAGGTTGACCAGGTTGCTACGGACGGAAGTGTTGAAGTCAGCATAATTAAGGGAGAGAATTATCTTTCGGAAGCTGAATATACTGATGGACTTCCGATGGTCCGCTTCGGTAACAAGACCAATAAAAACCGTCAGGGCAGCCTTCTATTTAATTTGTCTGGAGAAGGAGCCCCATATATTGCGGTTTTGGATGAAATAAACAGTCCGGAGGCACTAGAGGATCCTGCAAATGTAAAAGGTGTATTTGGAAAATTAGATGAAACACTGGATAGGTATTTAAAACCCAAAGGATACGGATTATTCTCAACTAATGCATATTTGCGCGGTACGATTGCACTAGGGAAAGCCTATAGTTTGACCGAAGGGACAGGCTTATGGGCAAGTCATAATATGGCTACAGATAAGGTTGAATTCAGGGTTGGAAATATTACAGCTGATAATTACTTCAGTTACGAGGAATCAACAGGTGAATTAAAAGCAGTACTTAATAAATTTGACTTCAAAACTCCCAAGTTCAGAATAAATTCAGCTGAAGAAACAATATTATTCGGTGCTGCCAAAGACTATTTAACAGGTATTGGAATATTTCAGGGGAAAGATAAGGACTCAGTTTATAAAACCAGAATTGGAGATCCGGAAAAATGCAGATTTCAATATAATGGTGAAGCAATTGAAGTCTATGATAAGGACAATAAAAGAGTTTTTGTTTCGAACTCGACAGGGACGAACGTGGCCGGCTGGAGTTCAACAGACACACAATTGTTTAACGGAACCGATATTGTCCTGGATGCTGCAAATAAAAAAATTGCACTTAATAACAGTTCCATTGAATTTGGTTTTGAAATCTTTTCAGATACCTCTGGTACTAAGTATAGCGGTCTGAAATTTAATGCCTACAACTACTGGTATAGTGATTATGGTTTCCGCGCAGGTGGAGCTACAGCAAACTTCATCAAATCCCAGGATGGAACTCTGACACTAAATTCCACTGATTTTAATTTTTCAGCTGCAAACTTCTCCATTGTTTCAGGTGATAAAGCTTCAATCAGTGTTTCCGGAATGAAATTCGGCCTTAATGTCTCAGGGACAAGCTCAGGTCTATTTATTAATGATGGTAATAACTGGTTTAGTGATGGAAAGTTGACCGTAGGAATAGCCAGTAAGCAAAGATTGAATTTTGACGGAAGTAGCCTGAGTATATATGATAAGAATAATGTAAAAATATTTTCTTCTGATAATTCGGGAATGGCATTATCTGGATGGACTGCAACTATAGGAAAACTCTCAGCAGGAACAGACATTGTTTTGGATTCTGCAAATAAATATATCTCTATAGCCAATGGATCTGTTATTCTGGGATTTGAAATAGCAACTCTAAATTCCGTCAAGTACTCAGGACTTAGGCTGGACCAGTATAATTATTGGCTTTCAGGCTTAGGATTCAGGGCCGGAGGCACAACATCAAACTATATAAGGTCCGAGGGCGGAATACTGACATTAAATTCCACTGATTTTAATTTTAGTGCAACTAACTTTTCTCTTGTCTCAGGCACAAATGCAGTTTTATCAGTAGGTCCAATGAAATTTGGTCTTAATGTCTCAGGGACTAATTCAGGTTTATTTATTAATGATGGTAATAATTGGTTTAGTGATGGGAAATTAAGTGTCGGAATTGCAAGCAAGCAAAGACTGATTTTTGACGGAAGCAGTTTGGGGATTTATGATAAGGATAATAACAAGATTTTTGCCTCAGACAGCAACGGAATAGGAATCTCCGGGTGGTCCGCTGCTGTAAATAAATTATTTTGCGGAACCGATATTGTGCTGGATGCTGCAAATAAAAAAATTGCGCTTAATAACAGTTCCATTGAATTTGGTTTTGAAATCTTTTCAGATACATCTGGTACTAAGTATAGCGGTCTGAAATTCAATGCCTACAACTACTGGTATAGTGCTTATGGTTTCCGCGCAGGTGGAGCTACAGCAAACTTCATCAAATCCCAGGATGGAACTCTGACACTAAATTCCACCGATTTTAATTTTTCAGCTACAAACTTCTCCATCGTTTCAGGTGATAATGCTTCAATCAGTATTTCCGGAATGAAATTCGGTCTTAATGTAACAACTATAAATAATGTCCAGAAGAATGGATTATTCTTAGATGCTGATAATTATTGGTTGCATGATAAGACTTTTAAGGTCGGTTCTTCTACAAGGTACCTGCTTTGGGATGCTTCAAATGTATCAGTCAGGGGTGATGTTACAGCTGAACATCTTACAGCGACAGTAGCAGGAAAGATTGCTATATGGGATATTAACAGTACTTCATTAAGTACAGGTGAATTTTATACCCAGGATAAAATGTATTTTGGCACTTACGGTTTATCAATAAGTAATAAGTTTAAGGTTGATTCAGGCGGAGCACTTACTTCCACCAGCGGAACAATAGGAGGCTGGATTATTGGTGAAAACACAATTACAAGTGGTCTTACAAATAATCCCAGAATCACTCTTGATAAAACACTTATGAGAATCTCAGTAATCGATAGTGCAAACATAGAAAAAGTTGCGATGGGTTATCTTGGTGGTTTACCAAAAAATGACGGAACCGGCAATTGGGATAATCAGACCTATGGATTCTGGGCAAGGCAGGGAGATAAACTGAAAATCGATGGAAATGCTGAGTATGTTAAAGGTGACTGGATT
>JBLNEL010000454.1:0-12841 GCA_050262615.1 Bacillota bacterium | reverse complement strand
TATATAACTTGTAGTTTATGCTATCACTTAATGCCTGTAAACTTGCATCTATTATGTTAATGCTGACCCCGACTGTTGACCAGTTCTCAGTACCATCACTCGATTCAATTAAAACTCTGACTTTGGCTAGCGTGCCCTGCTTTTCATCAAGCACACGGACTTTATAATCAATAAGCTTTATCAGTGATATTTCCGGGTAAAATCTGAGTAGAGCTTTCCTTAACGCATTATCCAGAGCATTTACAGGTCCTTCCCCATTTGAGGCCGTATGCTCGATCTCATCACCAACTTTTACCTTCAGCACTGCCTCTGCTTCATTGGTTCCATTGATATCATTCATTACATTTACTTTTGAGTACATGATATTAAAATATGGTTTATAATCCTGCATCTCCGTGTGAAGCAGTAATTCAAAGGAGGCTTCTGCTGCATCAAATTGATATCCTTCAAATTCCAGCGACTTTATATGTGTAATTAATCTTCGGCTCAGATCCTTGTCTTCCGGCAAGTCTACTCCAATTTCCTTTGCCTTGTACTTTATGTTGCTTTGTCCTGCAAGCTCAGATATTAGCACCCTCTGCTTGTTACCTACTGATGAAGGCTCAATATGCTCATACATCCTGCTATCTTTTAATACAGCACTTACATGAATGCCGCCTTTGTGGGCAAAAGCAGACTTCCCTATATAGGCAGCCCGGGCAAAAGGCGCCAGATTCATTATCTCATAAAGATAATTTGATAGCGAAGTTAAATTCTCCAGTTCTACTTTAGTTACTGTTTGCCTTTTGAGCTTAAGCAGTAGAGTTGGTATAATGCTGCAAAGATTGGCATTCCCGCACCTTTCTCCTACTCCATTGATTGTGCCCTGAATATGCGTAACTCCTGCTTCAACTGCACTTAGGGCATTAGCAACAGCTAATTCAGAATCATTATGCGTATGTATGCCAAGCCTAACATTTATCCTCTGACTGACTTCTTTTACAATGCGGTATACCTCATATGGCATACTCCCGCCGTTTGTATCACACAGTACTATAACATCTGCACCAGCCTCCTCAGCTGCTGTAAGCATTTTAAGAGCAAACATGGGGTCATCTTTGTACCCGTCAAAAAAATGCTCGGCATCATAAATGACCCCTCTCCCATGCTGCTTTAGAAAACTGATCGAATTATATATAAGCTCTTCGTTCTCCTGTTCTGATATGCCCAGCCCCTTCTCAGCATGCAGCCGCCAGGTCTTTCCAAATATTGATATTACTGGAGTCTCTGCCTTAAGTAGCGCATTAAGATTTTGATCTTCCTTGACCTTTGCACTCCTCGATGTTGATCCGAATGCACATAACTTTGCATTGTTTAGATTCAGAAGTCTTGCATATCTGAAAAATTCTTCATCCTTGGGATTACTTCCAGGCCAGCCGCCTTCAATAATATCTATTCCAAATTGGTCAAGCTTCTGGGCTATCTCAAGCTTATCCTGAACTGATACATTTATACCTTCGCCCTGTGTGCCGTCACGTAAGGTTGTATCAAATAGTTCTATTGTTTCAGTCTTCAATTTTTTTCTCTCTTTTATTTGTCCAGCATTCCTGACTTTCTTGCAAATTCAAATAACCCGCCGGCTTTTACAATTTCAAAAACACTTCCTGGTGTCTTTAGCTCTGCAGTCACTCCGGTCGATAGATTTTTGACAAGATTTTCTTCCACGTCTATTTCTACCTGATCTCCTGTCTTTATCAGATCATTTATCTTTTCCGTTGCTTCAAATGGGATTACAAATCCCCCATCAACTGAATTCCTGTAAAATATTCTTGCATATGATTCTGCAACTATCGCCTGAACTCCGGCAACTTTTAATGCTAAGGGCGCATGCTCACGCGATGAACCACAGCCGAAATTTGAACCGCCGATAATTACTGAATATTCCGATCTGAAGTTATCTCCTGTAATAAAACTATTTGCTCCACCGGGCAACCCGGCCTGATCAATTGGTACACCCGAAAGTGCATACTTCCCATAGTTTTTTTGCTCCTCAGGATCACTTGTACTATATACCAGATGCTCAGCTGGTATTATCTGATCTGTATCTATATTGTCACCAAGCACATATGCCTTGCCTGAAATTATTTTATTCATTTTCTACCTTCAATTTAGATTTACAATTCTACTAAGCTGCAAATTCTCTTGGATCAGTAATTACACCTTTTATAGCACTCGCTGCTACTGTAAGCGGAGAAGCTAAATATACTTCCGATTTTTTGCTGCCCATCCTTCCGGGAAAATTTCTGTTCGTGGTCGATATTACTGTGTCTCCATCTACAGACCTGCCAATTGTGTCCGACGGCCCGCCAAGACATGCTGCGCACGATGGTTCTGCAATTTCACACCCTGCATTTACAAATATCTCCTTCAGTGTCATCCCGTTTATTGTCTTTTGCTCCATCTCTTTTGCAACCTGAACACTGCCTGGAACAATAAATGTCTTTGCTTTAACTGCTCTTCCATAAAGCACTTCAGCTGCAAATTCAAAGTCCGTTATCTTCCCCCCTGTACACGAACCAATATAACATTTGGTAAGCGTCGTGCCTTGAACACTCTTTACAGTTGCTTTGTTATCAGGACTGTGTGGCTTGGCTACCATCGGCTCTATCTTTGTTACATCATAACTGTATCTCTGCAGGTACCTGGCATCAATGTCACTTTCAAATTCTTCATAATTATTTATTGATTTTTCAGCTAAGAATTTTCTTGTTACTTCATCAACTGCAATTATACCATTTATCGCTCCGGTCTCAATTGCCATATTAGTTAATGTCATCCTTTCATACATCGAAAGTGAAGCAATTGCTTCTCCATCAAATTCCATCGCACAGTATGTTGCACCATCAGTGCTTATATCACCAAGTATCTGAAGAATTAGATCCTTCGCTGTAAGATACTTTGGCATTCTCCCGTTAAAGGTAAACTTTATCGATTCCGGTACTTTCTCCCAGATCTTTCCTGTTCCTAAAATGAAAGCAGCATCTGTATTCCCTACTCCGGTTGAAAACATCCCGAAAGCTCCTGAAGTACATGTGTGCGAATCTGTCCCAAATAATACTGTGCCTGGTACATTATATCCTTCCTCTGCAAGTGCAATGTGACAAACACCTTTGTATCGCTCTGTCCCCGCATCATAATAATTTGGTAATTGATATTCTGATGCAAACTGACGGAGAATATCAATATTACGGTTTGCATGCTTGTTTGCTGTAAAAATATAGTGGTCAGGAAATATCACAAGCTTTTCTTTATCCCATATCTTTGCACCTTTGCCAAATTCCTTCTTCCAGATCTCAATTGTCGGCGGACCACATACATCATGCGTCATTAGAACATCAACATTTAACCATACATTCTCTCCTGGTATTACCTTTTGCCTCCGCGCAGACTTGCATAATATTTTTTCAGTTATTGTCATTCCCATTATATTTTTTCCTTCTATTGCATTTTAATAACCGGATATTTTTCATCCAGTTCTATTACTGTATTTGTGTATAAATACTGCTGGTTTATCGCTTGAAGAAATGCTAAGGCACTGGATTCAATTATATCTGTCGATACACCCCTCCCGGTAAAGGACTGCTCTTCATAACGTATCCTAACTATCGCTTCACCTAAGGCTTGCCTTCCTGAGGTTACTGAACGGACATTATAGGATTCTACCTGTGGCTTAATGTGCAATGCCCTTTCTATTGCATTGAAACATGCATCTACCGGCCCATCACCTGTTGAGGACTCTTGCAGCAGACTGCCATTTACTATGATCCTTACAGTAGCTGTTGGAATTGAAGTGGTGCCGGCCTGTACCTGAAGTGATACAAGCTCAAATACTTCTTCCTCTTTATAGATCTTATCCCCCATCATTACTCTCAGATCTTCATCAAATATCTCTTTTTTCTTGTCTGCAAGATCAAGAAATTTCTGATAGATCGTGTTGAGCTCATCTTCATTTAAGTGATAACCTAATTCAATAAGCCTCGATTTTAATCCATGACGGCCTGAATGACGGCCAAGAACTAACTTCGACTTTTCTACTCCAACTGTCTCTGGAGTTATGATTTCATAGGTCTGCTTGTTCTTCAGTACCCCGTCCTGATGTATGCCTGACTCGTGGGCAAATGCATTCTCTCCAACTATCGCCTTATTTGGCTGCACAACTAGTCCGGTAAACCCTGAAACCATTCGACTGGTGTTATATATCTCCTTTGTATTGATGTTTGTGCTGTATCCTATTAAGTCTTTCCTTACCTTTAAAGCCATAACGATCTCTTCAAGCGACGCATTGCCGGCTCGCTCACCAATACCATTAATTGTGCACTCTATCTGCCGGGCTCCGTTATCTATGGCACTTAAACTGTTTGCTACTGCAAGCCCAAGATCATTATGACAATGTACACTTATTACAGCTTTATTAATGTTAGAAACTCTTTTCCTCAGCTCTGAAATTATCTGGCCGAATTCTGAAGGTAATGTATATCCTGTCGTATCAGGTATGTTAACTGTGGTTGCACCTGCTTCAATTGCAGCTTCAACTATTTCAGATAAATATCCAATGTCCGTTCTGCCTGCATCTTCAGCTGAAAATTCAACGTCATTTACTAAGGTTTTGGCATAACTCACTGCATCATACGACATCTTTATTACCGTCTGCCTTTTGTCTTTCAACGATACCCCGTATTTATCATCACCAAATTTCCCTAGTATGTGAATATCAGATGTGCTTGAGAATGTATGGATCCTTGGCTTTAACCCATCCTTTAATGCATTGTATGCACTCTTTATGTCTGCTTCTTTTGCTCTTGATAAGGCTGCAATTATTGCAGTCGATTCACCTGCAATTCTTTTAACAGCTTCAAACTGTGCCGGTGAGGAAACAGGAAAACCCGCTTCAATTACATCAACATTGAGTTTTACAAGCTGCCTTGCAATTTCAAGCTTCTCAAAAACATTTAATGAAGCTCCGGGTGACTGCTCCCCGTCTCTAAGAGTTGTATCAAATATTATTACTCTGTTATCCAAATTCCGAACCTCTTTATTAACATTTATGAACAAAATAAATCGTTGTCCTGTTTGATTTTTTTTCAAGAATTATTTTCAGCGTAGGTTGTATCCTGATCTAATTTATTCAGAATAACTTCTGTCATTTCAGTTGTCGAAAGAAGCTTCCCTCCCTCTGAATATATGTCCGCTGTCCTGTAGCCCTCTTCAAGTGCTGATTCTATCGCTGACTCGATTCTCTTACCTATCTGAGGCATCTTCAGTGTATATGAAAACATCATTGCAGCCGATGCAATTGTTGCAAGCGGATTTGCTTTGTTTTGACCTGCTATATCTGGCGCACTTCCATGAATAGGCTCATATAGCGAGTGCTTTACTCCCAGACTCGCAGAAGGTAACATGCCAAGACTGCCTGTTATTATTCCAGAGATATCACTTAAAATATCACCAAAAAGATTTGACGTCAGCAGCACATCAAATTGCTTTGGATTTCTTACAACCTGCATCGCCGCGTTATCAACGTACATATCATTTAATACAATATCTGGATAGTCACTATGAACTTCATGCACTACTTTCCGCCAGAACTGTGAACATTCAAGTACATTTGCCTTATCTACTGAAGTAACCTGCCCTCTTCTTGCTTTGGCTAATTCAAATGCATGCCTTGCAATTCTCTCAACTTCATACCTGCTGTATTCCATCGTATTCCAACCGCGTTCATTGTTATACCCCCTTGGCTCCCCGAAATATAACCCGCCTGTTAATTCCCTTAATACTATGAAATCAGTACCTTTTAATACATCAGCTTTTAATGTCGATGAGTTTGCTAGACTATCGTATACTTTTGCAGGCCTTATATTTGAAAATAATTCAAGTGACTTCCTTAACTTTAACAAAGCTGCTTCTGGTTTTAATGTGTGTTCAACCTGTTCCCATTTCGGACCGCCAACAGCTCCAAGTAATATCGCATCTGCTTGCTTACATCTTTCTAAAGCTTCTTCTGTTAATGGAACACCATTTTGATCAAGTGAACATCCGCCTATTAGTGCTTTGTCAAATTCAATATCTACAGAATACTTGCTTATCAGTTTTTTAATAACGCAAAGAGCAGATTCAACAACTTCTGGCCCTATCCCATCTCCTGGAAGCAGCATTATTTTATAACTCATACTCCGACCTCTTCTTTTGGCTGTTTCTTAAATAACCAGCTCATCATTGACCTTAATTTGCTGCCTACCTGTTCTATCGGATGCTCTCTGTTTTCTTTACGCATCTTTTCCATCTTGGCTAATCCTGTATTACATTCATCTAACCACTCTTTTGCAAATTCACCTGTTTGAATTTCACTAAGGATCTTCTTCATCTCTTTCTTTGTCTCTGGGGTTATCAGCCTGCTTCCCCTTGACATGCCTCCGTACTCTGCGGTATCACTTACTGAATAATTCATTCTTGAAAGTCCGCCTTCATAATAAAGGTCAACTATGAGTTTCATCTCGTGCATGCATTCAAAATATGCAAGCTCCGGTGGATATCCTGCCTCTACTAAAGTTTCAAATCCCGCCTTGATCAGTTCAGCTGACCCTCCGCATAATACTGCCTGCTCACCGAAAAGATCTGTCTCAGTCTCATCCTTAAATGTGGTCTCAATAACTCCGGCTTTTGTTCCTCCAATGCCCTTTGCCCATGCAAGCGCCAGTGACTTTGTGTAGCCTGAAGGATCTTTATCAACTGCAATCAAACACGGCACTCCCCTGCCTTCTAGAAATGTGCGCCTTACAAGATGTCCTGGACTTTTGGGAGCAATCATCATTACATTTACGTCTTCAGGCGGATTTATCTGCTTGAAGTGAATATTAAAACCATGTGCAAATGCAAGTGTGCTTCCTGATTTTATATATGGGGCTACTTCATTATCGTAAACCTGCTTTTGAGTCTGATCAGGTAACAGCATCATTACTACATCAGCCCACTTGACTGCTTCACTTACTGTCTTTACAGTTAAGCCTGCTTTTTCGGCTTTCTCCCATGAGGGACTTGTTTGTCTTAACCCAACGCATACATCCATTCCGCTATCAAGCAAATTTAATGAATGTGCATGCCCCTGACTTCCAAACCCGAGTACAGCAACTTTTTTACTTTTGAGTAATTCTAAATCTGCATCTTGTTCATAATAAACTTTCATTTTTTAAATTCCTTTTGTTTTGATTTATTGGTTTAATGTGTTTTCTTTTCTCTGATCCTTGATCTGCTCCCCTCTTTTAAGAGCTACTGTTCCGGATCGTGCCATTTCTTTTATCCCATATTGCTGCAGCACATTTACTGCTGCATCTATTTTATCAGGCGGACCGGTTATTTCAAGTGTTAATGTTTTGTTGTTTATATCAACTATGTTGCCTCTGAAAATATTGCATACGTTTGTAATTTCAGACCGGTTCCCCTTTTGATAAAATACCGTTATCAATGCCAGTTCACGGATTATTGAAGAACTCTGCGTCAGATCAACAACCTTTATTGTATCTATCAATCGATTAAGCTGCTTTACTACCTGCTCAATGATCTTATCGTCTCCGGAAGTGACAAGCGTCATCCTTGAAGTATCTGCAATCTCTGTCTCACCTATTGAAATGCTCTGAACATTGAAACCTTTGCCGCTGAACATGGTGGCTACACGGTTAAAAGCACCAAACCTGTTTTCAAGTAATACCGATATAATATGTTTCATAACCTTTAACTGATTCTCCTTGAGTTTAGTTTTTTAACGATCATATTCTCTACAGATCCACCTGGAGGAATCATCGGAAATACCATGTCCTCGTGAACTACTTTACATTCAATTAGAACAGGACCATCATTGATTTCAAATGCCTTGTCTATAGTGCTGAATAATTCTTTAGGCGATTCAACCAGAAATGATTTTACTCCAAATGCATTTCCAACTTTTACAAAATCCGGATTAGTCTTTGAAAGATCTGTGAAACTGTACTTCTCCGAACAGAACAATTCCTGCCATTGCCTTACCATTCCTAAAAAACTATTATTGATCACAATAAATTTTATTGGAAGTTTATATGCAGCAGCTGTCACTAACTCCTGTATGTTCATCTGAAATCCGCCATCGCCGCTTATCGATATAACTGGCCTGTCCTTTACCCCAAATGCAGTTCCTATTGCAGCTGGAACTGAAAACCCCATCGTCCCAAGCCCGCCGCTGGTTATTAATGACCTCGGATTTGTAAACTTGAAATATTGTGAAGTCCACATCTGATGCTGCCCGACATCTGTTACTATAACTGCGTTTCCCTTGGTCTTTTGAAAAAGTGATTCAATTACATACTCAGCACGCAGCCTTCCATCATTCTCTTCATATAATAACGGACACTCATCTCTCCAGCTGTTGATCTGCTCCCACCATTGCTCTATTTGTGGAGGCTCATTTAATTCCGTAGCCAGTTCCGCCAGTACATGCTTTACATCACCAACTATCGGAAGATCAACAGTTACATTTTTATCTATAGCAGTAGGATCAATATCTACATGTATCTTGTATGCATTTGGTGCAAATGTTAAAGGGTCACCTGTTACTCTGTCATCAAACCTCGCTCCAAGTGCAATTAAAAGATCACACTCATGAACTGCCATGTTTGCATAATATGTCCCGTGCATACCCAGCATTCCAAGCGACTGTTCCTCTATCCCCGGAAAAGCTCCTAATCCCTGTAATGTCATTGTAACCGGAATATTATTCTCTTTTGCAAGTATTGTAAGTTCACTCGTACCGCCTGACATGATCACCCCGCCGCCAACATATAATAATGGCTTCTTTGCTTTTCTTAACATATGAGCAGCTTTCTTTATCTGGTTCTGATGCCCCAGATAAACTGGCTTATATCCTTTTAATTCTATGTCTTCAGGATATTCAAATTCACACGAGGAATTCATTACATCTTTCGGCAGATCAACCAGTACAGGCCCTGGCCTCCCGGAAGATGCTATATAAAATGCTTTCTTAATTGTAAGTGCTAACTCCCTTACATCACGCACAAGAAAATTGTGCTTCGTTATTGGCCTTGTTATTCCAACTATATCTGCTTCCTGAAAGGCATCGTTACCTATAAGATGAGAAGCAACCTGCCCGGTGAAAACAACTAAGGGAACAGAATCCATGTAAGCATCTGCAATACCGGTAACAGTATTAGTTGCTCCCGGACCAGATGTAACCAGTACAACACCAGGTTTACCGGTTGACTTGGCATATCCTTCTGCTGCATGTGTGGCCCCCTGTTCATGCCTTACTAATATGTGCTCCAGGAAATCAACATCATAAAGCTGTTCATAAAGCTTTAAGACAGCCCCGCCAGGATAACCAAAGATGTATTCAACTTTTTCATGCCTGAGACATTCGAAAAATATTTCAGTCCCTTTCATTACCCGTTTACCCTTTTTCATATTTTTTCCTATCTCGTTATTATTATCTGTTTATTTTTTCCAAATGAATTCATCTTTTTGATGATCAAGGATTTTTCAGGATTGCTCCGGTATTGGCTGAACTAACCATCTGCGAATATCTGCCAAGATATCCTCTTCTTATTTTCGGAATAAATTCTGGTAAAGCTTTCAGTCTTTGCATTATTTCATCTTCACTTATTTCTACTTCCAGTAGATTTCCTGGAATATCAATATTTATTATGTCTCCATTCATTAAAGCAGCTATCGGCCCCTTTTCCGCGGCTTCAGGTGAAATATGCCCTATGCATGCTCCCCTTGTTCCTCCTGAAAATCTCCCATCTGTCAGCAATGCTACTTTATCACCTAATCCCATCCCCATTATTGCACTTGTTGGTGAAAGCATCTCTGGCATGCCTGGCCCTCCTTTAGGTCCTTCATACCTGATTACAACAACATCACCTGCTTTTATCTCCCTGTTCATAATTGCCTTTACAGCTTCATCCTGTGAATCATATACTCGCGCGGGCCCCCTGTGTTTAAGAAGTCTTGATTCTACAGCCGCAGTTTTAACTACTGATCCATCTGGTGCTAAATTGCCGAATAATACTGAAAGCCCGCCTGTCTTTGTATAAGGATTACTAATTTCCCTTATGACTGCAGTGTCTTTTATATCAGCACCGGCAATATTTTCGCCTAGAGTCTTGCCTGTCACTGTAGGTCGTGCTAAGTCCAGAAGACCATCAATTTTTGATATTTCTTTCAATATAGCTGAAACCCCGCCAGCCTGATCTACATCTTCCATGTGAACATTTTTCGTTGCAGGACTGACTTTGCATATGTATGGAACACGCTTTGAAAGTTTATTTAATTCTTCTAAATTAAATTTTATTCCCGCTTCATTGGCAATTGCTAGTGTATGCAGCACTGTGTTTGTACTGCCTCCCATTGCCATGTCTAATGCAAATGCATTTAGTAACGTGCTGTGTGATATTATATCAAGTGGCTTTAAATCTTTTTCAATTAGGGAAATAATTTGTGAACCAGCTATCCCAGCTAGCTCTTTACGGCGTGGATCAACTGCCAGGATTGACCCATTTCCTGGCAATGCAAGGCCTAATGCTTCCATCAGACAGTTCATCGAATTTGCTGTAAACATTCCTGAACAGCTTCCACAGGTAGGACAACTTGAATTTTCAAGTTCATTTAATTTGCTCAGACTGATGCTTCCGGACTTGTATTCTCCTACACCTTCAAATACACTTATCAGATCTGCCTTTTCACCTGAAGCCAACCGGCCGGCTTTCATCGGCCCGCCTGAAATAAAGATCGTAGGTATATTTAGCCTCACTGCTGCCATGAGCATACCCGGCACTATCTTGTCACAATTTGGAATACATATCAAACCATCAAGACGATGTGCATCAACAACTGTCTCAACACAATCTGCAATGAGCTCCCTGCTGGGCAGTGAGTACCTCATTCCAATGTGCCCCATTGCTATTCCATCATCTACTCCAATTGTATTGAATTCAAATGGAATGCCGCCGGCTAACCTGACTGAGTTCTTAATTGTCTTTGCAAATTCCTGCAGATGAACATGACCTGGAATAATGTCAATATAAGAATTGCATATTCCAATAAAGGGTTTGGAAAAATCTTCTTCACTCTTTATTATACCTGTTGCCCTGAGCAGACTTCTGTGTGGTGCTTTTTCAAAACCTTTTTTTATTAAATCAGATCTCACATTGTCCTCTGAACTAAAATTCTTCGGAGAATTCAATTAGGGATTCAGGTCAACCCCTGTATCTCTGATTTAATTTTTCTTTTGTTTATTTTTGATTAAATGTGTGTAAGGGATTGACCAATTATTTTTAGCCTAGAATGCTAATAATAATAATTGACACTAGCACTAGAATAATAATGCTGATCCCTAGTAGAATGACTTCTGAAGAAATGCTGTTAATGAAGCTGTTTGACATAATATAACCATTGCGGCCAATAATGGCTGCATTGTTTGAAGGGGCTATATTTTTGGTTGTATATGTCATTGTTTATTATTTGAAAACCAATATATGGCATGATGTTTCCAATGTCAAGCCGCATGTAAAAATGTTTTGCAAATTCTTTCATTTTTTTGCATAAGCTCTTTTTACGAATTTTATTTTTTTGTCTTTTATATATTATCCTGTATTGATAAATTGTTCATCAAATTTTATATGATTATCTATGAGTAATATTTCAAAATTAAGAGATTCAGCAGATCTGCTGCTAAGCCTGGGCAATTACGAGGAGGCTTATAATGTGTACGATGAAATTTATGGACAAATATGGAGTGCATTGGGGACTGTGCAGAGCGGACTGTCGGAATTTTCATTTGGCTTTCTGACACATAATATCAGACCTTCTATTGAATTCAGAAACCAGTTTCTTGAACCGGCTGTAAATACAATTTTTATAAAATGGTTTAACCTCGATATCGATCAGACCCTGAATGAATTTATATTTACTGTTTATGGTCACTTGCAATGTATATTCTATTCAAATGCACTGTTGTCTCAGTTCCCTTCGCAAAATGTTCTTAATGAGCTTCTTGTACTCTATATCCTTATCCACCACAGTACGGATGAAAAATGGCTGATTCACCTTTTAAGATATGTTTCTCCTTTAACTGATAATAACAGACTAAAAAAAATCCGATTTAATCTGCCGGATGATAGCATTAACCGGCAAATTCTTCAGTTTGCTGAAAAAATTAAGTTCACCGACTGGAGCTCTCTTAATCAGTTTGCTCTCGAGTTTATTGCTAAATCCGGAGAAAAGAATTCTGAACTCTATGTTTCTTTGCAGAGTATCTTGGGATCTGGAAGTTATCATTCCCAGGGCTATAATAATAAATATGATAAGAAGTCTGGCAAAAATAAAAAACATTATAAGTACGAGAAGTACGAAAAATATGAAAAATATGAAAAGTACGAGAAGTATGAAAAAAGCCAGACTAAAGAAGATAAAATATTTGATGCAACTTCTGCAACTGACGATGAGAAGGTTAGATATTATGGATCAATCCTGGGACTGAAAGGAAAAGTTACTAAGTCTGATATTAGAAAAAGATATCTTGAGGAAATTTCTAAATACCATCCGGATAAGGTCCAGAACCTTGGCGATGAAATTGTAGGGTTTGCTGAGCAGAAAACTAAAGAAATAAATGCCGCCTATGATTGGCTGAAAATTAAATTTAAACTTTAACCGACCTGTCCCCCGTGTTATGACTCGTTGTCAATATCATGAATGGCATTAAGGTCAATTATAATATTTCCGTCATTATCAATAAAAAATGCTCTACGGAATTTTGCAC
>JBLNEL010000453.1:0-9749 GCA_050262615.1 Bacillota bacterium | reverse complement strand
ATTTTTGTATTCTCCCGTCCCTCGTCTCTCGTCTCCCGTCCCCAGTCTCCTGTCCCTCGTCCTTCGACTATGCCACGCCGTAGGCGGGCGCTTCGCGGACTTTGGACATTGGACTATGGACTGATAAAGGAATCAAGCTACAGTTATATCATTAGATAAATAAACATCCTGAATAATATTAAGCAGCTCAATGCCTTCCTTCATCGGTCTTTGGAAAGCTTTGCGTCCGGAAATTAATCCCATTCCACCTGCACGTTTGTTTATCACAGCTGTCCTGGCGGCTTCGGCAAAATCATTCTCGCCTGAAGAAGCTCCACCGCTGTTTATCAATCCTGCCCGCCCCATATAATTATTTATTACCTGGTAACGCGTCAGATCAATAGGGTTGTCTGTTGTAAGATTTTTGTACATCTTTTCATCAAACTTTCCAAACTTCAGGGACTTAAATCCGCCGTTATTTTCAGGCAGTTTCTGTTTTATTATATCAGCTTCTATTGTTACTCCAAGATGATTTGCCTGCCCTGTAAGGTCAGCGGCTAATGAGTAGTCTTTGTCAGTCTTAAAGCCTGAATTACGCAGATAACACCATAAGACAGTAACAAGTCCCAGCTCATGTGCATACTTGAATGCTTCACTTACTTCCATTATTTGTCTGTCGCTTTCCTCTGATCCAAAATATATTGTAGCTCCTACGGCAGCTGCACCCATATCATATGCCTGTTCGACATCGCCAAACATGATCTGATCATATTTATTGGGGAAAGTAAGAAGTTCATTGTGATTTATCTTTACAATAAATGGTATTTTGTGGGCATATTTCCTGGATACCATTCCAAGTACACCTAACGTGGAGGCACAGGCATTGCAGCCTCCCTCAACTGCAAGCTTCACTATGTTTTCAGGATCAAAATATTCAGGATTAGGTGCAAACGATGCCCCGGCTGAATGTTCTATACCCTGATCAACAGGCAGTATTGATAAATATCCCGTACCCCTTAAGCGCCCTGTCTGAAAAATCCACTCAAGATTCTTCAAAACATTAATATTTCTGTCTGTATGATAAAATACCCTGTCAACAAAATCAGGTCCCGGTAAATGAAGCTGCTCTTTGGGAAAAACTGCCTTATAGGATAATAACTTTTCAGCCTCCTTGCCAAGCAATTTCTGAATTCTTTCTGTCATCCTCTGCCTCCTTTATTCTTTTGTTGAAAAATATTTCTTAAAAGGACATTTTTTAATAAAATATATAATTATAATTCAAAAAGTAAAACGGCTTAAGCATATAGTGGATCCTTTGGCATATGTATTTTTATATTTTGCCTTGAATAGAACTCCCCATTTCCGGATATTTACATTATGAAATTAAAAATTGTCATTTTTTTATTCTTCACTTTTGGCTTTCTAACTGCATACAGGGCACAAACCGGCGACTTATTTAACAGGTTCAGACTGGGTCAAAGCTATGAGCAGGCTGGCGATTTTCAAAAGGCAAAATCTGTCTATGAATCTGTCTTCAAACAACAGCCGGATAACTTCCAGTTCTTTGACGCTTTGAACCGCGTGTATATACAGCTTAAAGATTATGACGCTTCTATATCAATTATCCAGCAAAGACTTAAGTCAGTCCCGCAGGATATTAATATGTATGGACTCCTGGGTTCTTCTTATTACCTTAAAGGCGATGAGACAAAAGCATATGAGAGCTGGGATGAAGCAATAAAGATCTTTTCAGATAAACCGATGGTTTACCGTGTTATAGCTAATTATGCTATCGAAAGAAGGGCCTTCGATAAGGCAGTTGAAATACTGCAGCAGGGTAAAAAGGTATCAAACGACTCATTTAACTTCTCGCTTGATATAGCTAATATTTTTGCAATGCTGATGAAGTATAAAGAAGCTGCCTCAGAACTTGCTTTCCTTATATCTAAAGATCCTTCACAACTGGTGATGGTTGAAACCAGACTTTCTTCTTATATCAATAAAGCTGATGCACAGAAGCAGACAATTGAAGTAATTGAGGAGTGGACTAATAAGAATGAGGACATTAATCTGTTTCTTCTGCTTGGATGGCTTTATATGGAAGCAGGCCGCTATAAAGATGCTTATGAAACTTACCTTAAGATCGACGAAATGAACAAAAATACAGGTTCTGAGCTCTATAATTTTGCTGAGCGGGCTCTTAAAGACGGCCATTCAGAGGAGGCTTCTAAAGCTTACAAAAAGATCTTTGAGGATTATCCCAACTCTCCGTTTGCTCCCGGTGCAAAAATTGGCTATGCAAAAACCCTGGAGATGGCTGTCGACCAGAAAAACAATATTACGGGAAATGACTGGAAGCCTTTTTATTCCTACCAGGCTCAGAATCCAAAGGATTATCAGGAGGTTATTGCGGCCTATAGTGACCTTATCAGCCAATATGACGGACTTGAAGTTGCATATGAATCATATTTCAGGATAGGATCAATTAAACTTGAAAGGCTTTCTGACTTTACCGGGGCAGAAGAATCTTTAAAGAAAGTGGTAAGCTACAGCCAGATATCCCCGTTTACTGTGCCCTCGTATACAAAACTTGCCGATATTGCAATTTTAAGAGGAGACCTTGCACAGGCCCTGGATTATTATGATAAAATTTTAGAAAGCCCCAGGGCTCAGTCTTCTGATAAAAACCTCTCTACATATATGAAAGCCAGAATACAGTTCTGGAACGGAAACTTTTCAGGCGCAAATGACCTTTTAAAGAACGTAGAAAGTAACTTTAATGAAAATTATACAAACGATGCAATTGAACTTTCTCTTCTGATAAATACGACAAAAAACGATTCACTCAGCCTTTCGCAATTTGCTGAGGCTGAATTGTTCGCATTCCAGAAGAAATTTAAGGCAGCTTCGGAAATCTATTCTAAACTGTCTAGTAACGAGAACCTCCTTACAGTTAAGGATCTCGCTGCATTAAGATATGCTGAAATGGCACTGGCATTGAATGACCTGCCAAATACAATAACGCTTCTTTCGGCAATTTCATCCCAGGGTGATAAGAATATTTATGCCGATAAGGCAGTCTTCCTGCTGGGTGAAGTATATCAGTATTCAATGAATGATGCGGCAAAAGCAGTGGAATCTTACGAAAATTTACTTGCAAAATTCCCAAACTCCTTATATCTTGATGAGGCCAGAGAAAATATTAATGAAATGAAAAAAAAGTCGAGTAACAATCTATGAGTAAAAAGACGAATAACAGGACTGTTAAATGCTCCTTTTGCGGACGGGACGGCAGTGAGGTCTCAAGCATGGTAGCTGGTCCTGATGTTTATATCTGTGATATCTGTATTTCAACGAGCGTTGATATTCTGAAAAATAACCTCGCCGCTTATTCCGGTAAAACTAAGAACGATTATGTCCTGACACCGGAAATGATTAAAAAGAACCTTGATGAGTATGTAATTGACCAGGACAGAGCAAAAAAAGTACTTTCTGTGGCAGTTTATAACCATTATAAAAGAGTTCAGTCTAAATCCACTTTCTTCGAACTGGACGATGTTGAGATAGAAAAAAGCAATATTCTCCTAATCGGACCTACTGGCGTAGGTAAGACATTGCTTGCACAAACCTTAGCCAAAATACTTGATGTGCCTTTTGCGATTGCAGATGCTACAACTCTTACTGAAGCCGGTTATGTAGGCGACGACGTTGAAACCGTGCTTGTAAGATTGCTGCAGGCGGCTGATTACAACCTTGAACGTGCTCAGAAAGGTATCGTTTATATCGATGAAATTGATAAAATTGCACGCAAAAGTGAAAGTACATCTATTACCCGTGACGTTTCAGGCGAGGGAGTTCAGCAGGCACTCTTAAAGATACTTGAAGGAACGGTCGCAGGAGTCCCCCCAAGAGGAGGACGCAAACATCCTGAACAGAGCTTAATTAATGTAAATACAAAGAATATCCTGTTTATCGTAGGCGGCGCTTTTGCAGGGGTTGAAAATATTATTGCTTCAAGAATAAATAAAAATAAAATGGGCTTCGGTTCTGAGATCTCCGGCAGCCATGATATGACTCAGGACGATATGATAAGCATGGTTCAGCCTGAGGACCTTCTGAAATACGGACTTATTCCAGAGCTTATCGGTCGTCTCCCGGTATTAGCTCCACTGCAGTCTCTTTCAAGGGAAGCCTTAAAGAACATTCTTGTTGAACCTAAAAATGCAATATTAAAACAGTATAAGAAACTCTTCCTGATGGAAGGCGTTGAACTGGAATTTGATCCTTTTGCAATCGAAGCAATCGTAACCAAAGCTATTGAAAGAAAAACAGGAGCCAGAGCTTTACGCTCAATTGTTGAGGATTTTCTGCTTGATATTATGTATGATCTTCCATCTATGGAAAATGTGGATAAATGCATTATAACAAAAGACACAGTTATGGATAATGCAAAACCTATCTACATTGAAGCCGACAGAAAATCAGCTTAAAATAGATCTTAATAAACCTCAAAAAGTCCCGGAATTTACCGGGACTTTTTTTATGTACTGTTGTATAATTATATTATACAGATAATTCATTATTTCTCTATATTTAATTATCTTCAGCAGTACAGGCGGTATTTCGCTGCTTGATCTTCATTAAAACTATATTTCCCTCCTCTATAGCAGGAGGTATGTGTTCTGAAAAATAACAATATGAAACTAATAAAAATATTTATATTAACTTTCCTTTTTGCCTCAGGGCTTTCGGCGCAGTCAAAGCTGCTGATCTATATGGACCTTCAGCAGACAGACCATCTGAAGGCATATGGTATTACTTTTAATGCACTGAAAAATGGGCTTAAAGCCGACTGGCTCCTGAATTACCGGGGCGGATCTTTTATGCTTGATTATTCGGATGCGCTTGCCAATACATGCAGACTTAAAGGTGTAGCCTTCGATCAGATTGATGCCTCACAGGCTGTTGAGATCTACAGACTCGTTCAGAGCGAGGACCAGAATATGGAGGTCATGCACCTGGAAAAAGCCCCAAAGATTGCTGTCTACGTTCCACCTGGCTTTAAACCCTGGGATGATGCCGTGACCCTGGCACTTGAATATGCCGAAGTGCCTTATGATAAGGTGTGGGTAGACGAGATACTTAAAGGCGACCTGCAGAAATTTGACTGGCTGCACCTTCATCATGAGGATTTTACAGGCCAGTATGGTAAATTCTATGCCAGCTTCTCCGGCGCCCAGTGGTATATCGATCAGCAGATGCTCTATGAAAATGAAGCTAAAAAACTGGGCTATAAGAAAGTCTCTGAAATGGAAAAAGATGTCGTTAAAACCATTAAAAATTTTGTCTCCCAGGGCGGATTCTTATTTGCAATGTGTTCGGCTACTGATTCCTATGATATTGCCCTGGCTGCAGATAATGTGGATATCTGCGACAAAATGTATGACGGTGATGCCTTTGACCCTGATGCTCAGAAAAAACTGGACTTTTCAAAAACTCTGGCTTTTGAAAATTTCACGCTGGAAATGAATCCTTTTGTTTATGAGTATAGCAATATTGATGTGCAGATCCAGGAAATTGGCTCGGCACAAAATGATTATTTTACTTTGTTCGATTTTTCTGCTAAATATGACCCTGTGCCTACAATGCTTACACAGGACCATGTAAATGTTGTTCATGGATTTATGGGACAGACAACTATGTTTCATAAAAGCACGGTTAAAAAATCCGTTATAGTACTTGCTGAAAGACAGGGAACCGACCAGGTAAAGTATATACATGGTAACTTCGGCCGCGGTACATTTACTTTCTATGCCGGACATGATCCTGAAGATTACCAGCATATGGTCGGCAGTCCGCCTACTGACCTTAGCCTTCACAAAAATTCCCCGGGATACAGGCTGATATTAAATAATATCCTCTTTCCGGCTGCACAGAAGAAAAAACAGAAAACTTGAGATAAATATTAAATAAATAAACAGGGAGCGCTATGAAAAAACTGACCGTTAAGAATTCTAACGAGGAATTTATTATAGAGAAGATAGTCTGCGTTGGAAGAAACTATGCCGAACATGCAAAGGAACTTGGAAATGAAGTACCCACTGAATATCCAATAATTTTCCTTAAACCTGCTTCAAATGTTATATATTCAGGTGATGAAATTATTCATCCTTCATATTCTAAGAACCTTCATCATGAGACTGAGCTGGTTTTGCTTATAGGTCAGACTCTAAAGGATGCGACTCTGGAAGAAGCTGAAAATGCTATTGTTGGCTATGGGGTCGGACTTGATATGACACTGCGCGACCTGCAGAATGAGGCAAGGGAGAAGGGTAATCCATGGACAGTTGCAAAATGTTTCGACACTGCGGCTGTACTATCAGATTTCATTCTGAAGAAAGATTATAAACTGACAATGAATGAGATAATTACATTAAAGGTAAATGGACAGGTGCGCCAGAATTGTGCACTAAATCAGATGATCTTCGGTCCGGCTGAACTGGTAAGATATATTTCCTCGGTAATGAAATTGGAAAAAGGAGATCTCATTTATACTGGAACCCCGGCTGGTGTAAGCAGGGTTGAAAAAGGGGATAAGCTTGAAGCTGAAATCTCGAATATTGGACAAATTTCAACATCTGTTGCCTCCTGACTTTTATATTTCCACTGACTTTAATAATTTTTCTGACTTTAATAATTCCCGGAAAGAATTAACCGGATGAAATCCGGTTAATTCTCTGAAACTGAGATTCCTGCTTTTCCTGATGTCGTAAAACCCGACCTTAACAGTAGATACCCGATTATACCTGAAAGTAGAGATGCAGATAAAATTCCGATCTTTGACAGATCAATTGCCCCGTTGTCGGTAAAGGCAAGTCCTGTAATAAATATAGACATTGTAAAACCAATTCCTGCCAGACATCCGGCGCTGAAGATTGATCTCCAGTTCTCTTTTTCAGGCAGTTGAGCAATACCAAACTTTACCGAAAGGTATGAAAAAAGAGTTATTCCAATAGGTTTTCCTATTATTAAGCCCGCCATTACCCCTAAGGTAACGGTATCGGAATATGAGGAAAGGAAATTGCTTTGAAGTACTACTCCTGCATTTGCAAGAGCAAATATCGGCATTATAAAATATGTTACCCAGGGATGAAGCCTGTCTTCAAGACGTTTTAATGGAGTCTGAGCATTTTTTGTTGTCTTTTCAATTGAATAAATACCCTGCAGTTCACTGTCGTTGCTTAACGGATGCTTCTGAGTCCTGAAGGCCGATTCAAACTGACCAAGGTAATATTGAATTCTATTATACATTGTCTCGCCGTCAATTTTATTGCTTGCCGGGATTGCAATAGCTGTCAGTACACCTGCTATCGTAGGATGTATGCCTGCATTGTAAAATGCAATAAGCATTATTAATCCAAGGAATAAATATACTGCCGTCTTAAAAACGTTAAAGTAATTTGCAAGTATCTGTAAAGCGAAGAAGGCAAGTCCTAAGATCAGCCAGCCTAAGGCCAGTTCAGATGTATAAAAAATTGCAATAATTACAACTGCTCCCATATCATCAGCAATTGCAAGTGCTGTTAAAAATACCTTAAGGCCGGTTGATACCCTGTCGCCTAAGATAGACATTATTCCAAGAGCAAAGGCAATATCTGTTGCCGTTGGAATTCCCCAGCCTTTTATGTGCTCTGTCCCGAGATTAAATGCTGTGTAGATCAGCGCAGGAAAGATCATTCCGCCTAAAGCTGCTGTAATCGGAAGAGCTGCAAGTCTTACACTGGAAAGTTCGCCTGCAATTATTTCACGCTTTATTTCCAGTCCTACAAGCAGGAAAAATATAGCCATAAGCCCGTCATTAATATAGAAATGCAGCGGCCGGGTAAACATGAAATCCTTTATTCCAATTGAGATCTCTGTATTCCATAAATTAATGTAAGAACTGCTGAAAGCTGAATTTGCCCATATAAGTGCTGCAATAGTAAGCACTAGCAGTAGAATGCCGCTGAATGACTGCGTATGTACAAATTCCTGAAACGGAACAATTATCCTTTGTAAACCCCCGTCCAAATTCTTCTGTTGAACTTCTTTATCAATTGTTTTCATTTTTAAGTAATCTTATGTGTAGATATACTAATAAAGCGAAAATCCTGCAATTATTCTATTCTGCTCTGCGATTTTTGTGAACTGAAACAATGATCATCATTAAAAAATGCTTATTTTTGTAAATCTTAATCATTCAGAGTGTAAAATGAGTCAGATTTTCGACACTGAAATTATTCTGGAAACTCCAAATCTGTTGGTGCGTCCAATGCAATATAAGGATATTGACGGCTTCAGGGATATCGCTTTTGACAAAGATATCTGGAAGTTTAATGTTACCAGAATATATGATGAAAATGAACTTAATGACTATGTTAATAAAGCTCTGAATGACAGAAAGAACAATCTCAGATATCCGTTTACCATAGTTGACAAAAATACAGGAAATATTGCCGGCAGTACAAGCTACGGCAATATTTCCGAATACGACAGAAGGCTTGAAATAGGGTGGACATGGCTGGGAAGGCAATTCCAGGGTTCAGGCATAAATAAAGGATGCAAATATTTGCTTTTAAATTATGCATTTGAACATTTAAATTATATTAGAGTGGAGTTTAAGACCGACCTGCTCAACCAGAGATCAAATAAAGCTTTGCAAAAAATAGGTGCAGTTGAAGAGGGAATTCTAAGAAGCCACACTCTGATGCATGACGGGCGCAGAAGGGATACTGTTTATTATAGTATACTTCAGACCGAATGGCAGAGACTGAAAACTAATGTTTTCAGCGAATTTCTGCGTGAATGAATTTTTACGTGAATGAATTTCTTGAGATAATTGACAGAGGAAAAATTGAAACGCCCATTTATTTTTGGAATTTTGATCCTTTCTTTTGACCAGTTATTAAAATGGTACTTCCAGTCTCACTTCGCAGGTAGAAGATTGATACTGCTTAGTAACTGGGGGTTTACATACGTGACCAATCCCGGAATTTGGCTCAATAAAGATATCTCCAATTCTTCAATGCTTATAGTGCAGATCTATGCTTTGTCAGTTTGGATTTATGTCCTGTTTATGCTCCGCTATTATCACCAGAATTATAGAAAAAGTATTTACGTTGACCTTGCCTTTGGCTTCTTTACTGCAGCAATATACGGCAATGTAATTGTAGACAGACTGATTTTCGGCTATGTGCGCGATTTCTTCATTAATCCGATTGCCGTAAGCAACCTTGCAGATATATGCGGCGAGGTTGCACTTGTACTTGTTGTTGTTGAATTTATAACCCAATCAAAATCCCGTTCCGTCGTAAAAGTCCGGGTCCCCAAAGATTAAAACCTGTTGCTTCTTTAATTTACTCTCCTTTTAGGAATATCCTCCCGGAATGATAGGTAAATCGCCATGACGTCCATGCGATTTGAATAGCATATGAGTCCCTCTTCTCTGTATTATCTTATTTGGCCGGACTTCTGTTAACCTATATTTTTTATCAGGATAATTATTAATGGATATTTCAAAAGAGCTTTCACAAAGAAGTGCAGTTAATATTAAGAATGTTTACAGGTTTATTGCAGCTGTAGTAATATGTGAACTCGCAGGAGCAATTGGTTCACTATTTACATCTCCTGCAATTCCAACCTGGTATATTGATCTGGTCAAACCGTCTTTCAATCCGCCTGTCTGGCTATTCGGGCCAGTATGGACAGTCCTCTACTTCCTTATGGGCATT
>JBLNEL010000452.1:0-4399 GCA_050262615.1 Bacillota bacterium | reverse complement strand
GTGTACTTTTCTAAAGAAAGTGAAACAGTCAGAATAATTGTATATAAGACAACAAATGTTCTTGAGAGCTGTGCTTCTTTTATGAAGAAGATCAGAATTACAGCAGAAACAGCCTGAACTGCCACGTTCTTGCATACAGTGATAAGCTCAAACGAGAAGTTTCTAGAGCGGAACTCATCGTAGAGAGCAGTTGATTTTGAAGAAAAGAACCAGACTGAGAGAAGGGCAAAATAGAGAAAAAACTCATCTACCTGTGTTTTGTCTGGAAAATGAACATTAGCAAAGTATGCTGCGGCAATAAAGCTGATAGTAAGCAGAATAATATCAAAACTTATCCTTAAGAAATGTAACGAGTTTCGCTGAATTTGCATACGTCCGTATCCGATATTAAAATAAACATAAACCTAATCTGATTATCGAAAGTTGATTCTCCAGTCTTTAGTGCATTAATCAAGTACCAGATTATTTGAGACCCAAAATAGGATTTTTCCAGCAATAAAAACAGTTGATTTTGATCTTACTTAATGATACATTTCATTCCGCAGTAACACATTTTTCTAACTAATCGGTTGATCGCTTTACAGGTGTTGGGTTGGATAATAGTTTGTGTTAGCAATGAGCAACTAAATTGCGGTAAAGCAGGCATCAAAGTAATAACCGGACGTCTAGTCGCCCTTTTCTAAAGCATACCTGATTGTCCTATTTTCCGCAACGCCCGTAATTTGCCTCAACAAAGGAGATGGCGTAATGAAGATTCATTATTATATGCTCTGTTACCGGTTTGAAGCTTTGGTGGCCAGCCACCTTGAGCCGGAGGCATTTGGTCTTTATATGTCCGTTGGCACTCAGAAGAACACGCGCGGCAATGTAGTTTTCTTCGAAATTGATCCCGATTTACAAAGTGATTACTTCCGTTTGGATGATATCCAGAAACGATGTGTTCCTCATAAAGACGGAAGCCCTAAACGCAGCAAGTATATTAGTATTTACCGTGTAATGGAGCACCTGAATCTGAGTGCTTTCGGTAAGCTATATCTTACCACAGCAGACGGTAGGGTTATGTCGCTGGATTCTCAGGAATATGGTTCAAATTACGAGGATTCAGTACCGCATCTTTATCAGGAATTGTGTCCAGTCTCTCCTTTGGTAGTCTCCAGGCTAGCTCCTGAAGCTTTTGTACAACTGATGACTGACCCGTGCAATCCTGTCAGCATTCCAAGGCTATTTTTTGCAGATATGCGTCTTGAGATTGATAAGACAGGGCGCCTGGCAGGCAATTTACCCTATACCGATCCTATACACATAGTGGATTGTGTAAGAGAAGTTAAGTCTGAGACCGGAAGGAAGCAGACCAAAACTGTATCGCGCAATCCGCAAATTCATGGTTTCTTCAGAACAATCCGCCGAGGTTTCTTTCTTGGCGACCAGACAGGTATGAAATTCTATCCATTTCCGGATACACGTTCTCTTGAAGTTGATCACTCTAAATGGTGGAGGTCCGCTTCGGAAAGCATGGTTTCATAGCTGTTAATTACTTAATTAACAATATCTAAAAAAAGCAGGGAAATATTATTCCTGCTGTTCATTGTAATCTTATGGGAAAGTGAAATGACTCGAATCAAAAACTTGTTTTTACGTTCTTCTAGCAAAGCCCGGCGTAACTATTTGTTTGTTTTGATGTTCCTTTTTGCTTTAGGCTATGTCTGGAGACCGGGCTTCTCTCAGACAGAACCTTCAGCTTCGGGAATATCGACTGTTGAAACAAAAAGTTTTGTACCCTTTGCACTGTTTTCCGATCCTAAATACACTCAGCTTGAGATAGTTTGTCTGCTGGTGGTTTTAGGTATTGCGATTTCCGGTTTACTTTATGCATTATTGCTGGTTAAACAGGTGATGAATGCTGATACCGGCACAAAGAAGATGCAGGAAATTGCATCGGCTGTGCGCGAAGGTTCAAATGCTTATCTTTCGGCACAATTCAAGAAAATCGGTCCACTTATAGTAATAATCACCATTCTGCTTTTTGTCACATACACTGGTGAGATAAATGCATTCAGATGGGGACGTTCAGGCGCATTTCTTATTGGTGCGCTTTTCAGCTGGGCAGTAGGTTTTGTCGGAATGAGACTGGCAACAACAGGCAACTTAAGAGTTGCAGCTGCAGCCACAAGAAGTTACGGTGAAGCTATGCAGCTTGGTTACAGAACCGGTACGGTTACCGGTATGCTGACAGACGGACTTGGGCTTCTTGGCGGCACATTAATATTTCTGATCTTTGGAGATGTGGCCTATGAAGCTCTTCTTGGTTTCGGCTTCGGCGGAACTTTACTAGCACTTTTCATGCGAGTCGGCGGCGGAATTTATACAAAAGCTGCTGATGTTGGTGCAGATCTTGTAGGCAAGATAGAGAAAGACATTCCTGAAGACGATCCGCGTAACGCAGCAACAATTGCCGACAATGTTGGCGATAATGTTGGTGACTGCGCAGGTATGGCTGCCGATATATTCGAAAGCTATGAAGTTACAATTGTTGCTGCAATGATCCTTGGTATGGCCAGTTTTGGACATAAAGGGGTTATATTCCCGCTTCTTGTTCGCGGTATCGGTGTTTTAGGTTCAATTATCTCTACTTATACAGTAAAAGCAGGGCCAAATGATACTTCTGATACAGCATTAAAAAGCGTTCATCGCGGTTTCTGGATCGGTTCAGTCATAAGCGTACTTGGATTTTTTGCGCTTGGTTTTGGATATCTGCATTTTGATGTCAATTATTTCGGCATCGAAAAATTAAATGAACTTGCCAGGAACGGATATTGGGCTGTTAATCCTGAAAACCTGCCCTGGTTTGCTAATTTTGGTGTTATAGGACTTGATCTTCGTCCGGCATGGACATGCTTAATAGGTGTATTTCTTGCAATAGCACTTAACAAAGTAACAAGTTATTATACTCACACAGGTCATGCTCCTGTTAAGAGTCTTGCAAAGTCCTGCCAGACAGGTCATGCAACTAACATTATACAAGGTTTTGCAGTTGGTTATGAATCAACAGTAGCTTCAATACTTGTAATTGCTGTTGCTATTTTCCTGTCTGTTCTCTGTTATGCAGGCACACCACCGCTTTTTGTAGCTTATGGTGTTGCAATGACAGGTATAGGAATGCTTACACTAACTGGTAACACAATTTCAATGGACGTATTCGGACCTGTAGCTGATAACGCAAATGGAATCGGCGAAATGGGTTACGAACCGGTTGAAATGGAAAAAGCAAAACCAGGAAGCTATAAGCGTGCACGCCAGATCTTAGCCGACTTAGATGCAGTTGGCAACACAACAAAGGCTGAAACCAAGGGTATTGCAATTGGTTCAGCAGTTATTGCTGCGGTTTCTCTTTTCTCAAGCTTTATTGCAGTAATTGCAGTTGGAAGTGAAGATAAGATAAACTTAATGACAGTAAGCCAGTATTTAACTGAAGCAGGAAAGCTTACAGTTGCTAATCCGACTGTATTTATTGGTTTCCTATTAGGAGGTGCAGTACCATTTCTTTTCAGCAGTATGCTTATCCGTGCAGTTGGCCGTGCAGCATTTTATATTGTTCACGAATGCCGTATACAGTTCCGTGATCCTCATATATGGGATGGAACAAAGAAACCAAATTACGGTCGTGTAGTTGACATATGTACACAGACAGCACAGAAAGAGCTTATTGGTCCGGGATTTCTTGCAATTGTTACACCGATCTTAGTCGGTTTCCTTCTTGGTCCTTATGCCTTAGGCGGATTCCTGGCCGGTATGATTTTAGTCGGTCAGCTTGTAGCAGTATTTATGTCAAATGCCGGCGGAGCATGGGATAATGCAAAGAAAATGATCGAAGACGGTATCTACGGTGGTAAGGGTTCTGAAGCTCATAAGGCCGCTGTAACAGGTGACACTGTTGGTGATCCATTAAAAGATACAGCAGGTCCTGCAGTTAACCCGCTTATCAAGGTTATGAACATGGTCAGTCTTCTGACCTTAGGACTTGTGCTGCAGTATAATCTTATTTCTCCAAGGTTGAATCTTCCGAGTGCACGCGTTATCGGTGTTGTTATTGCCGTTATCTGTGCAGCTGCAATAGGCTGGGCAATCTGGCAGAGCAAAAAAGAAAACGAAGAGATGAGCGTAGATTCAATGCTTCAGGAAAGTGAAGTTTCTGAAAATGAGGAATTAGAAGAAGTTCATTAAAAATCTAATTAAATATAATAATTAGAAACTGATTTTAAGTTCATCTGTTTGTTAAGCGCAGAATGATGAGCAATTCTTTAAGGGTTGCTCTTCTTTTCTGCGCTTTTTTTATTGTTTTAATTAGTGATTCATATTTTTTTTTAACTTTTTTATTTTTTTGGAATAGGTGTGTATTTCT
>JBLNEL010000451.1:0-9330 GCA_050262615.1 Bacillota bacterium | reverse complement strand
AAACTCTGAACTGGGAAAAGCCCAAAAGAGCTAAAAAGATCCAAATTTCTCCCCTTTAATCAGGTTAAATAACTCCGATAATTCACTTGAAATAACAATGCTCTACAGTTTTTACGGGAATTTTCTATTATATGGGTCAAGTTAAACAAAATCCGGCAAATCCATTGGGTGATATTATAAATGATGAAGTCTATTCAACTCTGAAAAATGAAGGATTGCTTGACAGAAAGGCAGTTCGCGATTACCAGATCCAGATCAGGTTCCGGGAGCTAAGGCAGACAGAAATGACTGCCATTGAAGCTATAAAAGTCATTTTTATGGAATATCCTGACCTGGATTTCAATACAATCAACAAAATAGTATATACAACAGGAGATTTAATCTAGGAAGTAATATATACAGTTTCTCTGAATTTTTTAAGAACACCTAAGGCATAATCTATATCTTTTTCGGTATGGTCAGCATTTATCTGGAACCTGATTTCTTCATCTCCTTTTGGAACAACCGGATAATTCAGACCTGTTGCCAATATGTTGTTCTCAAATAGAAATTTCACAAGTTCAGAAGTTCTCCTGGTGTCTCTGACCATAAGAGGAACTACAGGATGTTCACTTTGAATTACTTCATAGCCCAAATCAATAAGTCCTTTTTCAAAACGGCGTGTGAGCGTCTTTAAGCGTTTGACCAGCTCAATACCCCTTGAACTATTTAATATTTCAAGTGATTTTATTGCTGCACATGCCTCTGAAATAGTAATTGGATTTGAATAGATATATGTCGGCGAGCTTTCCCTTAAGTAATTGATTATAGTTGAGTTAGTTGTAACGTAGCCCCCGTTTACTCCCAAAGCTTTTCCTAAAGTAGCAACCAGAATATCAATGCCATCTGCATTAGTATATTCTTCAGTGCCCCTTCCGGTTTTGCCGAAAGCACCGATTCCGTGGGAATCATCCACCAGGGTAATTACTCCTTCTTCATATTCTGCATCATATTTTTTTGCAATCTGCGAAATAACGTCTAAAGGGGCATAATCACCGCGCATACTGAAAATACCATCAGTAATTACCAGGACACGCTTCCCTTTTCCAATATTGTCCTTTAACTTTTCTTCCAATTCATTCATATCAAGGTGCTTATAGACCTCTTTAACCTTTGGCCGGGAAAGTCTGATGCCATTAATTATGCAGTTGTGATTAAGTTCATCACTGATAATAATTGTTTCACTATCTACTAATGAAGCCAGTGTACCAACCATTGTAGCATATGCAGAACTAAAGATCATAGCTGCTTCACGATTATGGAATTCGGCAAGTTTTTTCTCAAGTTCAATGTGAGGCTGGTATGTTCCGCTTATAAAACGTACAGCTCCTGGTCCGGCTCCGTATTTCTGTGCAGCTTTTTCCTCCGATTCAATTATCTCGTCACGGAAAGACATTCCAAGGTAACTATTTGAATTCATTCTCAGGAATTCCCTGTCACCGTAACCTTCAATATAAAATCTTGGACCGGTTTCAGCGTCAGCCGGCTTTACTTTTGTAACTATCAGCTCTTTGCCTTTTAAGGCACCGCGCCCCTTCATTTCTTCAAGTTTTTTTGCCAGCGCCTGCTCCAGTTTCCCGTAGGGCATATTTCCTCCATTTTTTCGGATTTTTAATGATTATAATACTTTTGATATTATTTCACTTTTGTTCTGTCTTAATATGTTACATTAAGATCTATGGCTTTTGGTGAACACTAACACCGGATTTCAATTTCTCAGTTAATTTTTCAAGCATTTCTACAGTCATAGTTGCTAAATCAAATTCAGGCTTCCAATCCCATTCTTCCTTTGCAGCACTATCGTCCAGGCTGTTCGGCCATGAATCAGCAATTGACTGCTTTAACGGGTCTACCTTATAATCTATGCTGAATTCAGGGATATGCTTCCTAATTTCTGCAGCAATATTCTCAGGAGCAATACTCATAGCAGTAATATTGAACGCGTTCCGGTTAATCAGTCGGTCAGAATCAGCCTCCATAAGGTCAATTGCTGCCTTTATGGCATCAGGCATATACATCATGTCTAAAAATGTACCTTCTTCAAGGTAACATGTATACTTCTTATTCAATATTGCTTCATAGTAAATTTCAACTGCATAGTCTGTCGTTCCTCCACCCGGAGGGGTTTTGTACGAAATCAATCCGGGATACCTGACTCCGCGGGTATCTACATGAAATTTTCTGAAATAATAATCACATAAAAGTTCGCCGGCGACTTTCGTAATACCATAAATTGTAGTAGGTCTTTGAATTGTTATCTGCGGGACATTGTTGATAGGAGTTGAAGGGCCGAAACATGCTATTGAACTTGGAGTAAAGACCCTGCATTTATACTCCCTCGCTATTTCTAATACATTGTAAAGACATCCCATATTAACGTTCCATGCAAATTGCGGTTTTTCTTCTGCTGATGCCGATAATATGGAAGCAAGATGGAATATAGTGTCAATTCCATACTTCTTTACTATTTCCTCCAAACTGCTAAAATCACAACAGTCAAGCGGAATGGCTAGTCCTTCATCGTTCCCTGCTGATAATTTTTTCTTTAAATCAGAAGCAATGACCATGTCAGTGCCATATTTGCTTCTTAAGGCATGGGTTAATTCCGAGCCAATTTGTCCATATGCTCCGGTTACCAGTATTTTACCCATTTTGTGACTCCATTAAAATTCTCCTGGAATAAAATTATTATTTTTTCCATCTATTCTAAGAATGTTTTAAGATAAATGCAATTTTTATCATTCAAGCTGTGAAAGATTAATTTAACCTTTCGTGGTTAATTAAAATACTACTGATCATCCGATAATACATTAACCTTTACCAGCTCTATCCTTATATTATTTGACCTGAGTATCAGTATCTTAAAAGACCCGATTACAATGTTTTCACCCTTCTGCGGAATTCTGCCTATATGCGAAGTAATAAACCCGCCTATTGTCGCATAATCACCTTCCGGTATATTTAAATTGAATTGCTCGTTGATATAATCAATTTCTACTTTACCTCCTATTACATAAGAACTTTCAGATACTTTCCTGCAGATTTCGTCATCCGTATCATATTCATCCCTGATTTCTCCCAGAAGCTCCTCTATAATGTCCTCCATTGTAAGTATTCCGGCAGTTCCTCCAAACTCATCAACAGCAATGGCAAAAGTAGTTCTTTTTTCAGAAAACTCTCTTAACATCTCTGTAGTTTTTTTTGTATCCGGCACAAAGATCACTGGTCTGATTATTCTCTGCAGTTCTTCCGGTCTTTTAAATAAGTCGAGTGCAAAAACAACACCTTTTATATTATCCAGATTTTCTTCGAATACCGGAAGCTTTGAATAACCTGATTCGATAAAGATCTGTAGAACATCTTCAATTGTACTATTGATTTCCACGCCAACAACATCCGTCCGGGGACGCATGATATCATATACCCTTTGATCTCCGAGTTCAATTATATGATTTAAAATATCGGTTTCCTTTTTATCAACTACTCCTGCTTCATTACTTTCTTTCAGCAAATCCTGCAGCTCCCTGCGGTTAAAGAGAAGGTTGATACTTTCTTCTTTCATACTTTCACTTTTTGTAAGAAAATTTGAGAGTGTTGATGTAAGCTTTACAAAAGGATATAACGCTACTGAAACAAATCTGACGGGAATGGCCGTAAACATTAACATACGGTCAGCCATTTCACGGGCAAAATATTTGGGAAGAAGTTCGCCGAAAAGCAGCAATATGGAGGTCTCAATTGCCAGAATTGTCCATTCACTATAATGGAAATAAAGTTCAAGGAACAATGTACATAAGGAAGCAAAAATAATATGGACGAGGTTTGTCCCTATAAGAATAGTGGAAAAATATATTTGAGTGTTACGAAAGAAATATAAGGCATTTGATGCAGCCAGATTCTTCTTCCTGGCTTTTATTTCAAACTTGATCTTGTTGGCTACAACAAAAGCCAGTTCTGAAGCTGAAAAAAAGCCGCTTAGTAATACAAGCACGATCAGTAGCAGCAATTGGAATACCATATTAATAAACTTTCTCTACTTTAATTTCTTTTGAGCGTTTTTGAAAACTATTACCTCTTGATACAAATATGTATTCTAAAACTACTGGCAGATCAGCCGTAAAAGAAGCGTCTGGTTCAAATCCTTTTCCATCCGAGAAATGATTCTTCTTCCCTTGAGAACCAGGCTGTTGAATATATAACTCCGTATTATCTATTGAAGGATGAAAAGTATAAAGCAACTTTTCTCCCTGAAATACTTTTATCTCTTCAAGCTTAAGTGAATCTTGAGCAAAATTCCCTGTACCGCTTATCTCAATATATCCGCTTACATGGAATCTTGGCTTACCGCCTGGCATCAAATTGATCCAGGCATATGATCCTGAATCCGAAACTGTGTATTTTATTTCAGAAAGGTTTACATCAGAATTCCGCTTCTTTGAAGCGCTGCACGAAAAAAGAAGCAATGAAATTGTAAGATATAATAATAACCTGCTTATCTTATCCATCATGAATTCTTGCTGTTATTCTAATAATTTAAAAATAAACGATATAAACAGCTGTTATCACATATAAAACAATGTTTACTATCATTGGCAAATCCGTCAGCATCACTTCAGTGGCATTCTCACCTTTGCTTCTTCTATATACAAGGTACATAAATCTGAATATACCGAAAACAACGAAAATAGTTGTATAAACCAGGCCTTCCGTATGAAGATAGTTTATTGTTCTTTCTGAGACAGAATACAATGCATAGCAGATAATTACTCCAGCTGCTGAGATTGAGGCAATCTGCTCTGTAAAGCCGATTGAATATTCCGAAAGTACTTTGCGTGTAAGCCCGTTCGGTTCTGCTATCAGCAATCCCAGTTCAGAACGCCTTTTCATAATTGCCAGAAATAAAGATATAAACAATGTAGTTAAAATTAACCAGCTTGAAATGTATACTGATATAGCTAACGCTCCGCCAATAACTCTGAGCATGAACCCGGCAGCAATTGAAATAATATCTATTATCACAAGATGCTTTAGTACAAGTGAATACATAACATTAAGTACAATGTACCCGGTAAGGATAAAATCAAATTTAATGTTAAGCCTGCTCATCAGAAATACTACCACAAAAATAAGCAATGCAAGTGACAATATGGCTTTCCTTTTTGATATTATACCACTTGCAATAGGTCTGTACTTTTTCTTTGGATGTAATTTATCAGATTCAATATCTGTAAGATCATTCATAATATAAACAGCACTTGAAGTAAGGCAGAAAGCCATAAATGCTGTTAATACCTGCAAAAAGTAATGTTCCAGAAATAAATTTTTAGAAAATATAAGCGGGACAAAAACAAAGAGATTCTTGATCCATTGCTCCACTCGCATCATTTTTATATAACTGCCTGCTCCAGCAGTTGGAACAGATGAAGAAATGGGTTCTGTTTGTTTTTTCATTTCAGGTTTATTAAAGCTCATCAGCAGTAAATCAAATTAAATTTCCAGGTAAAGGAACTATAAAATTTCACATTTATTATCATAAATATTAAACTTTAGTAAGAAATATAAGTATTTTCCAAGTAAACTCAATAAAAAAATCCGCAAGCTTTTCGTGATATCGAAGGCTTTGCGGATTTAATATAATAGGACACCTATGAGGATTAAAAAACAACTACCTCTTCATACACACCAAAATGTTTCTTTAATTCAGAGACCATTTCACCCAAAGTTACATTGTTTTCTGCAGCTTTAATGAAAACCGGCATAAGATTACTGCCGCCAGTGGCTGCATGGGTAATTTCATTTAGACTTTCCTCAACCAGACTGCTGTTTCTGCTTTGTCTGAGTTCAGCAAGACGTCTCCTTTGGTGTTTTTCAACTTCAGGACTTACCTGGAGAATAGGTATATCGATTTTCTCGTTCTCCTCTATAAATTCATTTACTCCAACAATAAATTTTTCATGTTTTTCAAGCTCAATCTGGTAACGGTAAGCAGCATTGGCAATTTCCTTCTGGAAATATCCGGCCTCTATAGCATCAACAACTCCGCCATATGAATCAATTTGCCTGAAAATTTCTTCTGCCTGTTTTTCCATCTTTGAAGTTAATGCTTCCACATAATAACTTCCGCCCAGAGGATCAACCGTATTTGCTGCTCCGGTTTCATAGGCAATAAGCTGTTGAGTCCTTAAAGCAATCTTAACAGCTTTTTCGCTCGGTAATGCTAATGTTTCATCCATTGAGTTTGTATGTAACGACTGGGTCCCTCCAAGTACTGCAGCTAAGGCTTGAAATGCAGTCCTTACTATATTGTTCTCGGGCTGCTGGGCTGTTAAGGTGCACCCTGCTGTCTGACTATGGAATCTTAGCCACCAGGACCTTGGATTTTTAGCCCCGTATTTTTCCTTCATCCTTTTTGCATAAATTTTCCGGGCTGCGCGGAATTTTGCAATTTCTTCAAAAAAATCCAGATGTGAATTAAAGAAAAATGAGATCCTTGGAGCAAATTCATCTATGTCCATCCCTCTTTTCATACATTCTTCTATATAGGCAAAACCGTCAGCAAGTGTGAAAGCCAGTTCCTGAGCCGCTGTTGATCCGGCTTCCCTTATATGATACCCGCTTACAGAAACCGGATTCCATTGCGGTACTTCCCTGCTGCAGTATTCAATCATATCTGTAATAATTCTCATTGAAGGCCTGGGCGGGAAAATATACTCTTTTTGGGCTATGTATTCTTTTAGAATATCATTTTGCAGTGTCCCTCTCAAATTCCTCAGATCCGCTCCCTGGCTTTTTGCGACAGCTAAATAAAAAGCAAAGATCATTGCAGCAGGTGAATTTATGGTCATAGATGTCGATACCTTTTCCAGAGGTATTTTATCAAAAAGCACCTTCATGTCCTCAAGTGATGAAACTGAGACACCACAAATTCCAACCTCGCCTTCACTTAAAGAGGCATCCGAGTCCCACCCCATTAAAGTTGGAAGGTCAAATGCTACAGAAAGACCTGTCTGACCATGCTCGAGCAAATAATGAAATCTTTCGTTAGTATCCTCAGGTGATCCAAATCCTGCAAATTGCCGCATGGTCCAGATTTTACCACGATATCCATTTGCATGAATACCCCGGGTATAAGGATATTCACCCGGGAATCCAATTTCACTTAAATAATTGATATTTTCAATATCTTCAGGTGTGTAGAGCAGATTGACAGGTTCACCGCTGACTGAAGTAAATTTCATCCCCGTATTGGATGTCTTAGAGACTTTCTGGTTATAAGCTTCCTTTGCCCTCTTGAATTCTTCGTTCATCTATTCCCTCTATTATTGTTTTACGAAGTATATTCTTAATACTATTTATAACAAATTTATTGCTAAGAAGTTCGCCCAAACCTCCTGTCAAATTCCTCAAGCGGAATTTTAATTACAATCGGACGCCCGTGCGGACATACATAAGGCATTGATGTTGCAAATAACTGGTCGACAAGCAATCTCATCTCCTTCTCTGAGAGCTTATCTCCGGATTTTATTGCAGTTTTACAGGAAAATGATTTTGCAAGATTATCCCGCTGCTCAAGCTGCTTCTCTCTCTGATTTTTCTTGTATTCATCAATTATCTCAACCAGGATCTTCTCTTCATTCCCGATTTTTACATCCGAAGGAACACCATCGATCACGATCGTATTTTTACTGAAAAACTTAATCTCAAAACCTAACTTTGATAAATGCGCATGCAGTTCCTTAAGCATTGCATAATCCCCTGGATCAACCTGGAGAGTGTGCGAAAAAAGCAGCTGCTGTGAAAATGGCAAATCAGCACTAAAGGATTTCAACGCTTTTTCATAAAGTATTCTCTCGTGGGCTACATGCTGGTCAATTATCATGAGCCCGCTCTTTATCTGCGAGAGTATGTACTTGTTGTGAAGCTGTATAATAAAGGATGTATTTGATGATCCATCATTATCAAATTCCCCAGAATGCGAACCCAGGTTCCTGTGATAAACCTCCCTGTTTTCTATTTCCTGAAATGGATTGCCTACGTCAGTCTTTGGGGCTGTTCTTTTGATCTCTGAGTTCAGACTGCTGAAAAGCAGATCTATATCTTTATCTGAATATGAAGAACCCCGTCCCTGTGCTGATGGTGATACATTTATATTACTTTGAGCAGAAAATGGCCTGTCGGAAAAATTCTCCCTTTCAGTCCGCTGGAAGTTATTGAAAGTTAGTTTTTCTCTTCCGCTTTCTGCATTCGGATCAAAACTCATTGCAGGAACCAGATCATAACTGCCCAAACCTTTTTTTATTACAGCATGGACAAATACATATATGTCTTTTTCATCTTCAAACTTGACCTCTAATTTAGAGGGGTGAACATTTATATCCACTCTTGACGGATCTAAATCCATGAAAAGAACAAAGAAGGGATAATCCCCTTTATCAAGCAGATTCTCATATGCACTAAAAACAGCATGATTAACCTGTTTGCTCGAAACAAAACGGTTATTTATGAAAAGATACTGCTCCCCCTTACTCTTTTTAAGGAAAGATGGCTTTGCAATATACCCCGAAAGACTTATATAATCGGTCAGTTCTTTTACCTCTATAAGAGCGTCGAGCATATTATCTGCAAATACTGACATTATCCTCTCTTCCCTGGTACCTCCGGGGAAATCAAATATAAGGTCATCATCATTATAAAACCTGAATGTGATTTCAGGATGACTTAATGATATTTTCTTGAATGTCTCAGTAATATGCTTTAGTTCCGTAGCATCAGATTTTAGGAAATTTCTTCTGGCAGGTGTATTAAAAAACAAATTCCTGACAGATATAGAGGTCCCTTTCGAAAAAGACCCTTTTTCCTTTACTATTGTCTGCCCGTCATCAACTTTGATGCAGGTGCCCAGTTCTTCTTCTTTAGGCTCTGTCTTTATTTCGAGCTGACTTACAGCAGCTATCGAGCTTAAAGCCTCTCCTCTGAAACCAAATGTTCTGATCTCTTCAAGATCTTCGTAAGTAAAAATTTTGCTTGTGGCATGCCTTTGAAGACATAATACAGCGTCTTCTTCCGACATACCATCACCATCGTCAACTACCTGAATAAGAGCTTTTCCTGCCCGTTTTACAATCACATCAATGTTTGCAGCATGTGCATCAATAGCATTTTCCATCAGTTCCTTAATTACTGATTCAGGCCGCTGAACCACCTCACCGGCTGCAATCTTATTGGCAATATTTTCAGGCAGTATTTTTATTATATTTTTTGGCATAAACTCCCTATTCTTAAAAACATTGA
>JBLNEL010000450.1:0-11526 GCA_050262615.1 Bacillota bacterium | reverse complement strand
AACATATTGCTGTTGATTGAATTTTTTTTTATCTTTGTTAATAATGATAACATATAAATCCTGATGGATTATCTTGCTGACATTAAAGACAGGATATTTTTTCTCTCAATTAGTTTTGTAGTCATACCAGCTGCTATATTATTTCTTGTATTATTCATTTTAAGATCTTCAGATATAGCAGATCCTGATTATTTTTACGAGCTTGGGTTAACGTCGGTAATAGACTTCCCGGTTTATTTTTTCTGGAATCTTCCACAGTTATTAATGCTGGTCTTGTTTTTATTTATTTCTTCACGAAAGCTGAAATATAAGATGCCTGTTAATTTCATATTGCTTATAACCCTATTTATTTATGAGTTTATACCGCTTAATAAAGGCTCCTTTACATTTATAGAACCTTCAATATTACTTCTGGCCGCATTAGGATTTACAATATTCCAGTTAAGAGTAAAAAATATTTACTTATTTGCACTGGTAATATTTTCAAGTTTATGGATAGACGTTTTAATGTTCGGAAGTAATTCGAGTGTACTGGTAAAGATGCTTTTAGCTAAGACCTATAATGAATGGGGGGGATTTTTTGAAGTAAATAAAAATTATTATGCATATATTATGATAGGGCATTTTTCGATTGCATTAATTTATATTGTAATATCGTTAATGTTTAACTCAAAGCCTAAAGAGCAAAACTTGGTTTCCGGATATCAAATGGAAAAGAACAAATAATGAGAAAAACCAAATTCTTAATTCTATCCCTATTGGTTTTGCAGGCATTCACTTTTGCCCAGACACTTGATCAGGGGAGAGCAAGAGGTCTGTTTCTTTCACTTGCAATTGGACCGAGAGTTCCTATTTCAGAATTTGCCAATTCACAGGCAATCGGAGTAGGAATAAATGTAGATGTATCATATACAGACAACACTTATTTACCATTATTTGTATATGGGCGAATAGGTTATGAGCATTATCCTGGTTCATCTGATTATTACAGGCGTACTGATTATTCATCCTTCACAGTAAATGCGATACCCTTAAATGCCGGTGTCAGGTTTTATCTACCTCCGCTGATAAAAGATATGGTATTACTGATACCTGCAGTAGAATTTGGCGGGTCTTTCGCATTTTTTGAAAAATCGCATCAATTTAAGCTTGATTCCGGGAGGAACAGTTATCTTGAAGATAATACAAAGCTAGGATTTCATGCAGGAGCCGGGTTATCTATGTTTCTGATTGAAATTATGGGGACATATAATTATTATCTAAATAATGAATATCTTTCAGCGGATGTCAGGGTAAGAATTCCAGTGTTTATAAAACTTTAAGCCGGAGTATGGAGATGGATTTTGAAAATATAGTTTTTGAGTTAGAAGAGAACATAGCAATAGTAAGGATCAACCGACCGGAAAAGCTCAACGCTCTGAACATTCAGACAATGAGTGAGCTGAAAGAAGTTTTCGGGTTACTTAAGCACGAGGATGTTTTTGCTGTTATCATTACAGGCATGGGAGAGAAGGCTTTTGTTGCCGGGGCAGATATTTCAGAGATCAACAAACTCGATAGTGAATCAGGGAAAGAATTTGCAAGAAAAGGGCAGGATGTTTTCAATATAATTGAGAGCTATGAAAAGCCGGTAATAGCAGCGGTAAATGGATATGCTTTAGGCGGAGGCTGTGAACTGATGCTTGCCTGTCACATAAGGATAGCCTCAGACAATGCAAAGTTTGGGCAGCCGGAGATAAATCTGGGAATAATTCCAGGTTATGGAGGGACACAGCGACTTGCACATCTAATAAATCCAGGCAGGGCGATGGAAATGATACTTACAGGAGATCAGATAGATGCAATTGAAGCTTTAAGGATAGGGTTGGTTAATAAAGTATATCCTCAGGCCGATTTAATGAACAAAGCTTTAGAGATGGCAAGAAAGATGGGAGCTAAAGGTCAGGTGGCGTTAAAACTGGCAATTAAGGCAGTTAATGCTTCGAAAGAAAAGCTTAAAGCCGATGGGCTTCAATATGAAGCCGAGTTATTCGGGCAATGCTGTGAGACTGAAGATTTTCAGGAGGGGACGAAGGCATTTCTGGAGAAAAGAAAACCAAAATTCAAGAACCGGTAAAGCAGCGGCACTGTATTCTTTATACTATTTTCTTTATATTTACCGGCTGAATTTAAGCCTGGGTCTGATTTGAAAAAGCAAAAGATTATAACTTATCTACTGATTGTCTCAATTACGTTATTATTAATAAATATCGTAATTGATATTTTTACTAAAAAGAATCCCGAAGTCCCACCCAAAACGGAATTAACAGCCGGTGAAATAAAAGAGCGCTTTGAAAATGTAGTCTCTGAATTCGGGATTGAGAAAAGCTGGATAAAACAAAAAGCTTCGAGTAAAAAGGCAGGTGGTTCAGCTACGCCGGCATATGAAATTATGATACCCCAGAGCCTTCCGGTTGCCGTCATATTAAATGAATTGAACATACTTTTCAGGGATGAGAACCTTAAGGTTACCTCAAAGGAAGTTACAAAAAACAGAGAAACAGTGCTCAGAATCCTTTCTGATAAGACTCTAATGCTTGAGGCAGACTTCATTCCCTCTGCAGAATTAACCAGGCACACGGCAAATCTAGGTTTTATAATAGATGATATTGAGAAGCTTTCAGATAAAAAGGTTGATGAAATATTAGGTTTACCGGAAAGTTTTGCCCTTACGTTAACGCCATCAGAAAAAGCTGAAGGTTTGAAGAAAAAGATACTGGAAAGCGGAAAAGAATATGTAACGATACTAAGTGATGATATTGATGAGGTAAGGTTTAAGTTCAGTGCTGATTACAATGATAAGCGACTAAAGGGATCGATAAGAAACATTTTAGGGGCATTCGGCGACTGCAAGTTATTTATAGTAGATGAAAGTTCTGAGATTTATAAAGCAGCATTTTTCAAGACAGTAAATGCAGATTTTACTGCAAGGAGTTTAAGTCTTATTCCGCTGCACAGTTTTGTAAGGATAAAGGGAAAGGACGAAAAGGATCTGCAATCAGTTTTCAGGTACTTATGTGAAAGCAGTAATTCCCTAGGGAACAAAGTTTTTATGATAGATGCAGATAATTTTCTTGAATTGAAACCTGTTCTTGAAGCATACAGGAAGAAGGGTTACAAGTTTGTATTCCCATCTTCCCTTAAATTTGGTCTTAAATAGAGTTCAGGTAAGATTTCATTCGGTATCCAGTTCAATAACTTCACCCAGCTGAAGACTTGTCAGCTGCGGTATTAGCAAATTTCTATCGCCTACTGCAAGGATAGTAAGTTTGTCGGGGAAGATATTATTTTTTGCTGCCTCATAAGTATCCTGAATACTTACCTTTTTAATATTTTCAATATAATTATTAAAGTAATCATCAGGGAGTGAGTGGATTATTTTATTTGCCAGACTTCTACCTATCTGTCCATAAGTTTCGAAGAGAGAAGGGTATTTACGGATAATTGATGATTTAGCGAATCTCAATTCCTTTTCAGTTATATATTCACGTATACCATTAAGCTCATTTATAATCTCAGCAACAGCTGCCGAAGTATTCTCATTTTTAACTGCTGTGCCAACTCCGAAGTAGCCGCATATTCTGTTATAAGAAAACGAGGAATGTGCGCCGTAAGTATAGCCTTTATTTTCTCTGAGGTTTATATTTATCCTGCTGGAGAACTGTCCTCCAAGGATATTATTCATGACGGTTTTAGCATAAAAATCCTCTGAATTTCTTCCTTTAGAGAGATGTCCAATGCGGAGCTCACTTTGAGCGGCATCTTCCTTATGGATGAGATAGATCCTGGTTTTTTCGGGCTGAGAAGTTGTCATTTCGAATACCGGGGGGGTATACTTATGCCAAATGTTCAGGTAAGAGTTAAGTTTTTTCAGAAGTTCATCTTTCCAATAATTTCCCACAACAATCATAGTGGAGTTATTTGCTGTCAGGAGAGTTTCATAGAAGCCCTTAATATCGTCGAGTTCAATTCTTTGAAGAGATTCAGCTGTTCCAGTATCAGGGAGTCCATAAGGGTTGGTTTCTCCGAAAACAAGTTTTTCAAAGACCACAGTAGCGACATATCCAGGGTCATCCTTTAACTGCTGAATTCTGGAAGATATTTTTCGTTTTTCACGCTGAAAGTCTTGCAGGTGCAGGTGAGGTTTAATGATCATCTTTGAGAGCAGATCAAGTGAAGGGTCAATATTTTCAGAAAGGGTAAGCATAGAAATAAAGAAACTATCGGGATCAGAGAACACAGAAAGAGAAGAGCCAAGGGACTCGATTTTATCACTGAGTTCAAGAGAATCCAGACCGCCTGCGCCTTCATCAATCAGGGCAGCCAAGAGGTTTGAAATACCTTTTTTTTCATAAGGATCAAGTCTGCTGCCGGCATCAGAGACAATAGTAAACTGTAAAACAGGGAGATTTTTCTTTAGGACAAAAATGATATTCAGTCCGTTATCAAGGGTCATCATTTCGGTTTTAGGCAAATTGAATGTTATTTTGCCTCTTGGCTGTGGTTTTCTACTTCTATTAATTTCCATGAGACGTTAAATTCCTTCAGATTTTGAAAAAGGAGTAATTCTAAGTTCAACAAAGGGTTTATTCAAGTACCTGGCTGCAGTTTTGTGAAGAATATCAGAATCAACTTTCTGATATCTCTCAAGGTCAAATGAAAAAGAATCAGGTTCTTTGAGGTAGAAATTATATTCATTTATCCTGTTAGTAAGGGAATTAATATTCTGCATTGAGTAAATAAAGGAGGCTTTTATATTATTTTTTGCCTTTGAAAGTTCTTCATCCGTCAAGCCTTTCTGAAATATATTTTCAAGTTCATCGAATATCTCTTTTTTAAGCAGGTCAAGTGAAATTCCAGGTTTTGCTGTAGCTACAATGAGGAATGAGCCAGCAAGTCTGCTTGAATGCTGGAATGCCGAGATATCCTGAGCGAATTCCTTTTCAAATACCAGGGACTTATGGAGGCGTGAATTCTTAGAGCCCGAGAGGATATAAGAAAGGATATCAAGTTCAGCGTCGCCTTCAGCATAAGATTTAGATGTATGCCATGCGAAATATATGCGGGGAAGAGTAACGTTATCTTCGTGGAAAATCATTTTATTCTGTTCAAGTTTAGTCTCCGGGGCCATAACCACAGGGACATTATTTCCTTTGGGCAGGGTGCCGAAATATTTTTCAACCAGATCGAGAGTTTTCTTCATATTTATATCGCCACCAATAACCAGGCTTGCATTATTAGGCACATAGTAAGTATGGAAAAAATTCTTAACATCCGTAAGATTAATATTAGCTATATCGGTCATCCAGCCGATAGTAGGCCAGTGATAAGGGTGGTCAGGCGGATAAAGGTTTGAAAATATTTTTTCCCAGGCAAGTCCGTACGGGGCATTTTCATATCTTTGGCGCCGTTCATTTTTAACCACGTCGATCTGGTTATCTAGTTTATCCTGGTTAAGGGCCGGGATTAGAAATCCCATTCTATCTGATTCAAGCCAGAGTGCAAGTTCAAGATAGTTAGAGGGGACACTTTGGTAGTAATTTGTTCTATCCAGACTAGTTGAACCATTTAAGTTTCCGCCAGCTTCCTGGATATATTTAAAATGCATTTGTTTGGGGACATTTTTTGATCCCTGAAACATCATATGTTCAAAAAGATGTGCAAATCCGGTTTTCCCTTCAGTTTCATTTGCTGAACCTACGCGGTACCACAGGTTTACTGAGATAAGAGGCAGACTATTATCAGGGAAAAGGATAACTTCCAGTCCGTTTTCGAGCAAATGCTTCTGATAATTTATTTTTAAGATATCGCTCATAGAATTCCAGTTAATGATGTAAAATCAAGTAATTATTCAATTTAAAAAAAATTTGAATTTTTTGAATAAGGGGGGAAATCTTTGCTTAAAATAGTTTTTTAAAGAAGAAAGCGACAGGGTGATTTATCCTCACACACACTCTCTCTTTTTTAATATTCAGGCAGAGTCTGAAAGAAAGAGAGAGAGTGAGTATGTGTGAAGAAGGCAAAACACTAAAAATGCATTTTAATAAATGCAGCGGGGAATATTACTTAAGAATAAAGCCTATTCTTTCGAATTTCCCATCAATATTAGATCTTGGCACTATACCGAAAATTTTGCATAAAAGGGGATAAACATCAATATTCCAGAGAGTTCCGGTTCTATAGGCTTGTTTAAAAGCTGGTCCATAAGCAAAGAAAATCCCATGCATATCAATAAAATCCTTATCGTAGCCATGGTTGCCGCCGCGGGTATATTTCATAACTGAGATCTTTGATTTATTATCTACCAAAGTCCATCCGGGGTCAGCCACAACGATAATTGAATAAATAAACGGATGGTCAGAGAACTCATAATAATCAGGAATATTATTGCGGGTAAAGACCTTAAAATGGTTTTCATTTGCTTTTAGTATATTATAAACCTGCTGAACATCCCCGCCATTTGGTTCAATCATCATTACGGGTCCTTCGCCATCCATTTTATTATCAGGTCCAATAATTTCTTCGATATTTATCAATTTTTCTTTGCTTACCTCAGTCATGCCATGGTCGCTAAGAATTATGATATTTGTACTATCAAGCATATCAGCATCTTTAAGTTTATTGAAAAGATAACCAATAAGGCTATCCTCAAGCTGTATTGCCTGATTAGCCTGAGGGGAATTTGGTCCAAACTTATGACCCATATCGTCAGTTTCATGAATATAAGTAGTAATAAAATGAGGTCTATCCTTATAAGGAAGCTTAAGCCAGTCGACCACGCCATTAATAATTGTGTAGTAGTTTCTTTTATGTTCGTAGTGCTGGAAGTAAGTTGGTCTTCTATAGGGCAGGTTTAATTCAGACCCAGGCCAGAAATAACTAGCAGTTTTAATGCCCTGGCGTTCGCAAGTTTCCCAGAAGGCTTCGCCAAGGTACCATTTAGGGTCAGAAACAGCCAAAGAATCACTGATCTTATATTTTTCCTTAGTAAAAGGGTCAGTAAAGTCATTATGTATAATGCCATGGTGTGCAGGGTACATTCCAGTAATAATGCTCTGGTGGTTAGGGAAAGTCTTAGACGGGAAAGCTGGTCTTAAAGAAAGTGCAGAAACCCCGTTATTTTTAATAAAGTCAAGATTAGGTGTAATTCCTCTTTGGGGGTAATCCCAGCGAAAGGCATCAAAAGAGACGAGAATAAGATAAGGTTTATTCTGCTGAGCCACTAAAAGGTGGAAGTCAGAGAAAACTGCAAAAATCAGAGTTAAACAAAAGAATATTTTTTTCATTTTGATTCCGTTTTCGTTAAATGAAGTAAATTGCGCAAAAATCCTTAAAAACTGAGTAATAATAACAGCTTTAGGTAATAAAGTAAAGCAAAAGGCTCTTATATATTTCAATAATTAATGAAAATTGGTGAATAATTTACTTTACTTTTCGGTTTTTAGCTCCTAATTTTGGATGGCCTATTGAAAAAAGAAAAATTATGACAAATAAAGATACAGGTTTTCTGGATACAAGTAATTTGTTAAACCTTTTTTATCGAAATTATACCCGCTTTATCAAAATCATAACAAATGATAATTTGGCCCTAAAAAATTTTAATAGTCGAAAAATATATATTTTGGCTAAACATAACAAACTAACCTAGATAGGGAGACATCTATGAGCATAGTTACAAAAAAACTATCTTTTGTACTATTATTTCTGTTGTTTTATGCTCCATCAATTCTACTTGGACAGGGTGTTACTACAGCAGCAATGAACGGTGTTGTAATGGATAAGGACAATCAGCCTTTACCAGGAGCGACAGTAATTGCTACTCATGTACCGACCGGAACGAATTATGGAACTACGACACGTGTTGATGGAAAGTTCAATTTAAATAATCTCAGAGTAGGCGGTCCATACGCCGTAAAAGTAACATTTATCGGTTACACATCTCAGGCAGTAGATGGAATTACGCTTAAGTTAGGGCAGAACTACAATATTGATTTCAACCTGACATCTGAAAGCATACAGACCGGGACGATCAATGTTACAGCAGACAAGAACGCTATAATCAGTGCAAACCGTACAGGTGCAGCGACAAACGTAAGTCTTGAAACAATTGAAGCATTCCCGACGATTTCAAGAAACTTTCAAGATTTTGCAAAGCTTACTCCACAGTTTGACGGCCGTTCAAACAGTGCTGCCGGACGTAATGCACGTTTTAATAATATTCAGTTAGACGGAACACAGTACAATGATCTATTTGGTTTAGGGTCAAGCGGAACACCTGGCGGTTCAGCCGGTACGACTCCAATAAGTCTTGATGCTATTCAGGAATTTCAGGTAGTTATTGCTCCATATGATGTAAGGATGAGCGGATTTACCGGTGGCGGAATAAACGCTATTACAAGGAGCGGTACCAACAATCTTTCAGGTTCTGCATATTATTTAGGCAGGAATCAGAACTTTATAGGATACAAGCCGGATGCTTCAAGAGCAAAATATGCTTCATTTACCGATTACACAGCAGGCTTGCGCTTAGGCGGACCAATTCTAAAAGACAAGTTATTCTTCTTTGTAAGCGGTGAATTAGCAAAGCGTACTGAGCCAATATACAATACAGTACTTAACCTTACTCCGGCCTTAGCAGCAACAGCAGACAAAGCAAGGTCGATTGCACAGACCAAATATGGATACAATCCTGGATCATACGATGCAATTGATGCACTTCGTCCTTCAACAAAATTATTTTTCCGTTTTGATTATAACCTAACAGACGAACACAGATTAGTTGCGCGTTTAAACTATGTAGATGCAGCACAGGATAATTTAGGACGTTCATCAAACCAGTTAGGATTTTCAGACAGAACCTACAAGATGAACAATAAGACAATTTCTCCTGTACTTCAGCTGACCAGTACATTCGGCAATACGATGACCAATGAACTGACCTTAGGCTTTACAAGCATTCGTGATCATCGTAATCCTGCCAGCTCAGCTTTTCCATCGATCAGGATCAATGATGGTTCAAACAACATAAGATTAGGCGGTGAAGAATATTCACAGGCAAATCAGTTAGATCAGGATATATTTGAATTTACAGATAACTTCTCATTCTATATGGGAAGCCACGTATTTACAGTTGGTACGCACAATGAATTCTTCAAGTTCAGAAATCTTTACATTGCAAATGCAGGCGGATATTATCTGTTTAACAATGTAGCAGACTTTGAAGCTGGTAAGATTGAACAATATCAGTTAAGCTATGCCAACAATGGTGATAAAGAATTAGCTGCAAAGTTCAGTGCAATTCAGTTAGGTGCTTATGTTCAGGATGAATGGACAGTTACTCCAAGCTTAAAGGCAACAATTGGAGTAAGAGTTGATGTTCCTACATTCCCGGATAAGCCGGTTTTCAACTCTAAATTCAACGATAGATTTGGTTACATGGGTATTGGAACAGATAAAGTACCAAGCGGCAAGCTTTTATTCTCACCCCGTTTAGGATTAAACTGGGATGTTGCAGGGGACCGCAGTTTACAGGTAAGAGGCGGTGTTGGTTTATTTACAGGCCGCATACCTTATGTCTGGTTATCAAACCAGTATGGAAACACAGGTGTTGAATTTACAAGGTTAAATGTTCCAAGTCCTGCAGGTTTAACATTTGGAAAGAGCGGGAATGGATATAACACACTTGATCCAAATCTTCAGCCGATGGCAGGGATGGCTGGTTTAGCAGCACTTAAGACCTCAGAGGTTGACGTAACAGATAAAGACTTTAAGATGCCACAGATCTTAAGAGTTAATGGTGCAGTTGATAAGACCTTACCATTTGGACTTACTGGAACACTTGAAGGTATATATTCAAAGTCAGTTAATGATATTATGTATCAGGATCTTAACTTAGCACGTTCTACTGCCGCTGCTCCGGCATTTGCTGGTTCAAGAGTAATGTATTCATCAGTAAAGCTTGACTCAAACTTTACTAATGTAGTGCTGATGAAAAATACAAGTGAAGGTTATTCCTACAGCTTAACAGGACAGGTACAGGGAACATTACCTTTCGGTGTATACATCAATGCAGCATATACTTATAACCGTTCAAAGGATCTGAACAGTGTTACATCAAGCCAGGCTTATTCAAACTATCAGTATAATCCGGTTCAGACAGATCCTAACACACCTACACTTGCAACATCAAACTTTGAAATCCGTCACAGGATCATGGTTGCAGTATCATACGGTTTTGAGTATTTCACAAAATACAAGACAACAGTATCATTATTCTATAATGGTCAGTCAGGAAGGCCATATTCATATACCTATAATGCAAGCAACAATGCTGCAGGCAACTTTGGATTTAATGGTGATGGAGCAGCAACAAATGATCTGCTCTACATTCCGACAGCAGATGAAGTAAGCAAGATGAGCATGGGTAAAACCCAGACAACCGGCGGCAAGACATATTTAGCAGCTGATCCAAAGATGAATGCTAGTTTTGAACAGTTCATTCAGAGTGATGAATATCTCAGAACACATCGTGGACAAGTCATGGAGCGTAATGCTTTAAGAGAGCCATGGGTGAATATGCTTGATCTGAAGCTTACACAGGAAGTCGGAATATTTGCTAATCACAGAGTTGAGTTATCACTTGACATATTAAATGTTCTTAACCTTCTTAAACGTGATTGGGGATGGGTAAATACAATTCCTAACCAGAACTACAGTGTATTAAGCTACACAAAGACAACAGGTGATAAGTTGGATGTTTACAGTTTCACACCGGCAAACGATGTAGTAACAAAGACTCCAAAGAATGATTTCTTCTCACCAGATGATCTTGCATCACGTTTCCAATTCCAGTTAGGAGTTCGTTACGCGTTCTAAGACTAAAAATCTTATTCTATAAAAAAAGCCCCGGAGAGCAATATTTCCGGGGCTTTTTTATTTATAGCCGGGGCTTTTTTGTTAATAATTATTGTTTCGTAAATGTAAGGATAATTTGACTTTCTTTTCGTAGTTTTAACCAGCAAAAATTATGGAGTGTTTAATTGGGTAAGTCTAATAAATTGTCAGATTTTGATTTTAGTAAAATAAAACTTGTACTTACAGACATTGATGGTGTCTGGACAGATGGAGGCTTATATTATTCTGCAGACGGCATGGTAATGAAGCGATATAATGTAAAAGACGGCATGGGGGTTAACAGGCTAAGGGATCGTGGAATTGAAACCGGTATTGTAAGCGGTGATAAGTCGGATATAATTACAGCGCGCGGCAACAGGCTTAAGCTGGATCTTATTTATATAGGAATAATGGATAAAAAGTTAGCGTTAGATGAGATCTGTGCTAAGCGCAATCTAAGTTATGAAAACATTGCCTTTATAGGTGATGACGTTAATGATATTTCAATTATCAGTAATGTCGGGCTATCAGCAGCGCCGGCTGATGCTGTAGAGGAAATTCTTGAGATAGCTGATTATATATGTGAAAGAAAAG
>JBLNEL010000449.1:0-16507 GCA_050262615.1 Bacillota bacterium | reverse complement strand
TTGTGATCAGGCTCACCGAAATATTTTGTGTTCAGAAAGAAAGGCGCATAAACGATAATTGTTGCATCTGGCTTTGCAATTCTGTAAAGCTCTGTTACTGTTTTATGAAAACTGTCAAGATGTTCAAGCACATGTGAAGCATATATTTCATCGAACGTATTATCTGCAAATGGATAAGGAAATGAGTTGATATCATGCATCATATTGCCGCCATAATCGACAATATCAAGATTAATATATCCTTCTTTCAGGTCTTTGCCGCAGCCCAGGTTTAGTTTCATTTTATTCCATAAAATTTTTTGTTTTAAGCCATTGAAAATCCGCTCTTTTCGACCGGATCTTCAAGCGTATCAATTACAATTGTGTGTATCTCCGTGTCGAACCATTCCTGAAACAATTCATATGTCCGGTCCCCTGGCCAGAGATCTGTATCAAGACTCCATTCTTCCAGTTCCATCTCGAACAGATCCGGAAAGATGCTCTTTATATATTTCTGATCCTGTTCAATCAATTCGTTTGACGGGATCATAAAAGCAGTATTATCATGCCGGATATCTTCAATCACCAGACTGCTGTTCTCCTCAGCAAGGCTTTTAAGCCAATCTAAGAAAGGCTGCTTCGGCTTGATTATCACAAGATGCCTGTCGATAGAATACATAATTAGATATTCCCTGAAATGTTTTTATTAAGAATCCAAATACGAATACTTAAACATATAGCGAGAGAAATGAAAAGTCAAACAAATGTAAGTCACAGAAACTATATTATTTTATTTGAAAATTTGTTAATATATCTTTCAACAAAAATAACAATGGAAGGAAAATGAAACGACAGAGATTTACTGCATTCCTCTTTAGCGCTTTTTTTATACTATCTTTTTCAGATATCTGCTTTTCACAGAATGCCGGAGTTAACTTTATGCTTGGATTTCCACAGGGTGAATTCAAACAGAACGTAGACAGAAAAGGCTACGGAATAGCCGGACATTTCATGTTCTGGGATGTTAGCCCATCGATCCCTTTCTCCTTAGGAATAAATGCAGGTTTTATGACCTATGGGAATGAAAGCAGAACTGAACCTTTCAGTATGACTATCCCTGATGTAAAAGTAAATGTAGATAGAACAAATAACATTGTAAACTTCCACCTTCTGCTTCAGGTTATGCCGCCTTTAGGTGCAGTAAGACCATATATGGAAGGTCTTCTTGGCGGTGCTTACCTCTATACTTCAACAGAAATAAAAAGTCAGGGGGGAGCATTGCAGGATGTTGCCAGTTCAACTAACTTCTCCGACTGGGCATGGAGCTATGGCGGCGGCGGCGGATTGATGTTTAAGGTTTTTGAAAATGATAAAATTGACACTGAACCATCTAATGGGGAACCCAAGGTATCAAGTGTCTGGATCGACCTTAAGGCAAGATATCTTCTGGGTACACAGGCAGAATACCTCAAAGAAGGATCAGTCAAAATACAGGGCACTAACGTGACCTACCAAAGTCAAAAATCTAAAACAGATATTCTTACAGCACATATTGGTGTGGTAGTTTACTTCCATTAGTTTATCTCAATTACTTTGTCCAATCAAATTGTATGCAGCTTTCATTTAATCATTTCTTACAAAATTGACCTTGACGGGCAGCCCTTTTAAGGCTGCCCTTTATAGCCTTTCCTTAGCTGCAAACCATGCACTGCCAGGATCCTTTCTTTAAACTTAAAATCCGGTTAAATTGTCTAAAAGGTATAGTTAAATGTGGAAATGACAAGAATGAAAAAATACCGTAAAACAATAATAATTATAGTATCTGTTTTGCTTGTCGCTAGCGCCGCGGCTTATTACCTGGTTGGTTCACCCAAAAGTGAGGCACGCAATTATAAATTTGTAAAGGTTGAAAGAGGAAATATAGAGTCTGTTGTCTCAAGCACAGGCGTACTTAACCCGGTGGTTACTGTACAGGTGGGCAGTCAGGTCTCAGGCACAATTGCCAAGATTTTTACTGACTATAACCATAAGGTAAGAAAAGGAGAGATGGTCGCTCTTATTGATACTACTTTTCTTGCAGCTTCTGTAAGGGATGCCCAAAGCTCTCTTGAAAAAGCACAGGCACAGTATTCACAGGCGCAAAGGGAACTTAACCGTGTGAAAATAATGGTTGAGAAAAATCTTGCAGCCCAGACAGATCTTGAAACCGCTCAGTATAACCAGGAGATTGCAAGAGCAACACTGCGTTCGGCGCAGGCAGGATTGGACCGTGCAAAGATAAACCTTAAATATGCCAAGATTACCGCACCTATTGACGGAACTGTAATTGCAAGAAATGTTGATGTAGGACAAACTGTGGCGGCCAGCCTTTCTGCTCCTACTTTGTTTCTGATCGCAAATGACCTTTCAAAAATGCAGATAATAGCTAATGTTGATGAAAGTGATATCGGACAAATTAAAGATGGACAGAAAGTAACTTTCACAGTTCAGGCTTATCCTGATAAAACCTTCCAGGGTATTGTCCAGCAGGTTAGACTCCAGCCAACAACTGTACAGAACGTTGTTAATTATTCTGTGGTCATAAATGTCAATAATGAAGACGGGCTCCTTTTGCCCGGTATGACTGCAACCATACAGTTTCAGATATCAAATGCAGAAAATGTTCTTAAAATTGCAAATGCAGCTCTCAGGTTCCGACCTGCTCCGGAGATGATTGCTGAGGCAAGAGCGAATATGGAAAATAAATTTAAGGCTACAGGCGACTCATCGCTTATAAGGCAATATGCTTCAAGATCAGGCAGGGGGGGCAGCCAAAATAATCAGGCAGGCAGTAACGGGGGCGGATTTAACGCATCCCAGAGCGGCGGATTTCAGGGAGGCGGCTTTCAGGGAGGCGGATTTCAGGGAGGCGGATTTAACCCATCCCCGGGAGCACAGGGCAACAGGCGTAACAGTGCACAATTATATTATATAGATGAAACAGGTAAACTTGCAATCAGAAGAGTAAGACTTGGACTTACTGATGGCCAATATACTGAGATTAAATCAGACAGGGTAAAAGAAGGTGAGCAGTTTATTTCTGCAGTCGTAAATAATCAGGAGCAGAAGACTTCAAACGGCAGCCCGCTGCAGCAATCGCAGCCTAACCCTGGCATGGGAGGAAGAAGAGGATTTTAATATGAAGTGGAGCGATTTTATAAGAATAGCTTTGGCTTCCATACTGAAAAATAAAATGCGCAGTTTGCTTACAATTCTCGGCATTATCATTGGTGTTGCAGCTGTAATTGTAATGGTTGCAATCGGGCAGGGAGCTCAGTCTCAAATTGAAAACCAGATAGCTTCTTTAGGCACTAACCTGATTATAGTATTCCCAGGCTCTCAAAGACAGGGAGGAGTAAGCATGGGGATGGGGAGTAACACCCGCCTTACTTTGGATGATGTCGATAAGCTTAAAAACGGAGCAACACTCCTTTCGGGTGTCTCTCCTGTAATCAGGGCTGGCGGACAGATCATCGGCGGCGTGGGGAACTGGAGCACAGCTACCTATGGCGTTTCTATAGATTACCTGGATATCCGCCAGTGGCCCCTGGCTTCGGGTGAATTTTTTACCCAGGCTGATGTAAGAAGTATGAATAAGGTCTGCGTGCTTGGATCTACAGTTGCCAAAAACCTGTTTCCCGATGGCGATCCGGTAGGACAGCAGATCAGGATCAGAAATGTACCGTTTAAGGTAATAGCCGTGCTCTCAGAAAAAGGCCAGAATGCAGCCGGTGTGGATCAGGATGACGTAATCCTTGCCCCTTATACTACTGTTCAGAACCGTCTTAGCGGATTTAGAAATATTCAGCAGATCCTCTGCAGCGCTGTATCTGAAAGTGCAATGACTGAGGCTCAGCAGGAAATTGAAACCCTTATGAGAGAATCCCATAGAATACAGCCAGGAGATGATAACGATTTTACAATCAGAAACCAGACAGATATTGCCAGCACAGCTCAGGAAACCACACGTGTGCTTACTATGCTCCTGGCTTCTATTGCAAGTGTTTCAATGATCGTTGGCGGAATCGGCATTATGAATATTATGCTTGTATCTGTTACTGAAAGAACACGCGAGATCGGTATACGCAGGGCAATTGGTGCAAAGGGACGCGATATACTTACTCAGTTCCTCTTTGAAGCTGTCGTTTTGAGCATGACCGGCGGACTTATTGGTGTGATCTTTGGATTTATTACAGCTCAGATTGTAAGCTATTTTTCAGGCTGGGCAACTGTTATTGCTCCGTATACTGTTTTCTTATCTTTTGGCTTTGCAGGTTTTGTGGGCGTATTCTTCGGATTTTACCCGGCCAGAAAAGCATCTTCGCTTGTAATTATAGATGCTCTAAGATATGACTGATCCCTTTTCTGACTGATTCCTTTTCTGACTGATTCCTTTTCTGACTGATTCCTTTTCTGACTGATTCTTTTTCTGACTGATTCTTTTTCCCGGTTGAATTTGCAAAAAGTTAAAATTGTGTTATTTTTATTCCTTAATAACTTACTGCAAAAGTAAATTACAATATTAACATTCTATAATAACAGCTTACTGCAATAATAGCTTACTGCAATAACAGCTTACTGCAGGGCAGAAGAGCTTATACTGCGGAAGTAATTTACATCAATAAGAAAATTCCGGGAAAGGACATGATTGAAGGATTTGCTGAAATTAAACCTGAAGAAATAACCAATAATCCTTTTAAACTTATCGGCGCAGATTATATGCTGATAACAGCTGGTACATTAAAATCATATAACACTATGACTGCCAGCTGGGGCGGATTTGGCGTTTTGTGGAATAAAAATATTGCAATCTGCTTTGTGCGGCCTCAGCGCTATACTTATCAGTTCCTGGAAAATTCTGATTGCTTTACTTTATCTTTTTTTGATGAAAGATATGGTAAGGTGCTTGATTATTGCGGCACTAAGTCCGGACGCGATGTTAATAAAGCATTGGAATGCGGCCTTACTCCAATCGAGAGCTCACAGAAAAGTGTATTCTTCAGACAGGCAAGATTGATAATTGAATGCAGAAAATTGTACTTCCAGGACCTGGATGAATCAAGCTTTCTTGATAAATCCATGCTGAAGTTTTACCCTAAAAAGGACTATCACCGTATGTATGTAGGTGAAATAGTTAAATGCCTGATTGAAAATCCCTGAAACTATTTTGGTAGTGGTCAATTCAGGTATTTTTGGATAAAGATAATCAGAACCGCGGGTAAAAAAAGAAGCACTGAACTATCAGAAAATTTTTTGTAGTTTCGCACTCATATATCCTCTGTTGTGTTTCGGAATAAAATTTAATCTTATTAAATTCTTTCAAAAAAAGGAAAGACTGATGAAGCTTTTTCTCCGTCCGGTGCTTTTCACCGTATTGTTGTTTTTAGTAAATCTGCAGCTTAATGCTCAGGAAAGAACATATCAAACCCTTAAAATGAATTCACCCCTTCCGGCAGATACCTCTGTTTTGACAGGAAGACTTGAAAATGGAATTACTTACTATATCAGAAAAAACCAGAAACCTGAAAAACGCGCTGAACTGCGCCTGGCAGTTAATGCAGGCTCGATCCTTGAAGATGACGATCAGCAGGGCTTAGCACATTTTGCTGAACATATGGCCTTTAACGGTACAAAGAACTTTAAAAAACAGGAAATCGTGGACTTTCTTGAATCTGTCGGTATGCGATTTGGACCTGAACTTAATGCCTATACAAGTTTTGATGAGACAGTTTATATGCTGCAGCTTCCGACAGATACAGCAGGAGTTCTTGAGAAGGGATTTAATATTTTGGAAGACTGGGCTCATAATGTAAGCTATGAAAATAGCGAAATAGACAAAGAACGCGGCGTAGTTATAGAAGAGTGGCGCCAGGGCAGAGGTGCTGCTGCCAGAATGCGGGATAAACAGTTTCCGGTTATCTTTAAGGATTCAAGATATGCTTTAAGGCTTCCAATAGGTAAAAAGGAAATTCTTGAAAAATTCGATTATGACAAAGTTAAAAAGTTCTACCGTGAATGGTACCGTCCTGACTTAATGGCCGTTGTTGCTGTCGGTGATTTCGATGTTTATAAGGTAGAAGAGATGATTAAAAAAGAATTCTCACAGATCCCGAAGGTAAACAACCCGGCAGAACGTAAGTTCTTCCCGGTGCCGGATCATAAAGAGACTCTCTATGCAATTACTACTGATAAGGAAGCCTCCCGCTCAAGTTTTGTAGTATATTATATGAAAAATTCAAAAAGAGACCTGACAGTTGCTGATTACAGAGATAACCTTATTGAAGACCTTTATGACGGAATGCTTAACGACAGACTTTATGAACTCTCCGTTAAGGCTGATCCGCCTTTTACAGGCGCAGGATCTGATCATTTTGACTTAAGCCGCACTAAATCTGCTTATGCAGTCAGTGCCTCGGTTGAGGATAACGGTATACTCAGAGGCCTCGAAAGCACTTTAAGGGAAGCTGAAAGAGTAAGGCGCTTCGGGTTTACACCAACTGAGCTTGAAAGAGCTAAAAAGGACGTCTTAAGCCATATAGAACAAAGCTATAATGAAAGAAATAAAACAGAATCTTCTAACTTTGCAGGCGAATATGTCTATAGTTATCTCTGGAAGGAACCTTATCTCGGAATTGAGAACGATTATACATTATATAAAAACCTTATACCCGAAATTACACTTGAAGAGGTAAACAGCCTTGCAAGTAAGACCATAACAGATGAAAACCGGGTCGTAACAGTCAACTCTCCTGAAAAACCGGGATTGAAGGTACCGACCGAACAGGAAATTTCTGCCGTTCTTGATAAGGTAAAAAAGGAATCAATATCTCCTTACGTTGATAATGTTATAAAAGAAAACCTGCTTAATACTCCGCAGGCAAAGGGGAAAATTGTTTCTGAAAACGATATCCGGGAGCTTGGTATAACCGAGCTTAAGCTTTCAAACGGAGTTAAAGTTGTCTTAAAACCTACTGATTTTAAGAACGACGACGTGCAGTTTACGGCTTTTTCATTCGGTGGAAACTCGCTTGCAAGTGATGATAAATATATCTCGGCTGCAACGGCAGCTTCAGTAGTAACTGAAGGCGGAGCAGGCAATTTTACTGATGTCGAACTTCAGAAAATACTGGCAGGAAAGATTGTAAGGGTCAGCCCCTGGATATCTGAGATTCAGGAGGGCTTTTCCGGATCTTCTAATACTAAGGATCTGGAATCGCTCTTTCAGCTGATAAACCTTTACTTTACTTCTCCAAGGAAGGATTCTACTGCCTTTAAGTCATATCTGACAAAAATGAAAGCATATTTTGAAAACAGAAGCGCCTCACCAAGATCTGCACTGCAGGATACATTGTCTGTTACACTTTCAAATTATCATTTCCGCTCTAAGCCCTGGACAGTAGAAACACTTAAGAATATTGATCTGGAGACTGCTTATAAGTTTTACAAAGAGAGATTCTCAGATGCCGGGAATTTTACCTTCATTTTTGTAGGCAGCTTTGACCTTTCAACGATTAAGCCCTTTATTGAGACCTATCTTGGAAGCCTGCCATCTAACGGCAAAAAGGAACACTTTATTGATGTCGGCAGAAGGTATCCTGCTGGCGTGATCAGTAAAAATGTAAAGAAGGGAATGGAACCTCAAAGCCAGGTGGTCTTAGGCTTTACAGGCCCTTATCAGTGGAATATTCAGAATAACTATGCCCTGGGTGCACTTGTAAGTGCATTAGATATTAAGCTGCGCGAAGTTATACGTGAAGAAAAAGGGGGAACTTACGGAGTAAGCGTTTCAAAAAGCCAGTCGCGCTATCCTGTAGAAAACTACCTTCTTAGCATTACATTCGGATGTGACCCTAAAAAATCTGAAGAATTGACAAAGGCAGTGTTTCAGCAGATCGACAGTATAAAAAAATACGGCATAACTGATATTTATGTGAATAAAATAAAAGAAATTCAGCTGCGAACATTTGAAACCCAGCTAAAAAGAAATGAATTCTGGCTCAGCAGCCTCTCAGGCTATTATATCAACGATACAGACCCCAGGGAATTGCTTAATTATGATAAAATGGTAAATCAGCTTACAGCAAAGGATATTCAGGAAGCGGCAGGTAAATACATAAATGAAAATAACTACATAAAGGTCATCCTCTATCCTGAAGACTATTCAGGGATCTGATCTGTAAAATAGTCCTCTGGTCCAAAGTCTTTTAGTTCAAAGTCTTTAGTTCAAAGTCTTTAAGTCTAAAGTCTTTTAGTCTATAGCCCATCCGGAATATTACTGCCTTGCCGGATGGACTTTGGACTTCTTTCCTTTTTTTTATTAACTTTTAATAATATACCATGATTATAAAAAGGGGGATCGCATGGCAGCTCTACAGGCCGTAATTAATATTATTCACATTTTATCTGCTGTTGTATGGCTTGGTTACGTACCTGCCGATATTGTACTCAGGAAAGCAATTAAAACCAGCAGCGGTACTAAGGCAGAAGGTAAACTGATTTCTACTTACCTGAAATTGACAAATATAGCCGGAATTATTGGTATGACCGGTCTATTAATTACAGGAATTTTACTGGTCAGCATAATTCCATACTACTTTTTCTTCGATTTTTCGTCTAATCACTGGCTGGCTTCAAAACAGGTTATAATGGTTATTCTTTTAGTGCTGGTTTTTGCACTATTAATACCAAAAGCCAGGAAGGTAAGACTTTCTTTGGGCGGGGAAATCGGCGGTACCAGCCCTGTTAGTGACGAGGCGCATAAAAATCTTAAAAGTTTGGAAACAATAATAACCATAATTAACGTTTTAGTATTGATAAACTTTCTGTTTGCCGTTGGTTATAAAAAAGGACTCTTTTAGTATGTAATTTGATATTATATTAAGAATGTTTGAAAATGAGGGGTGACTTTTTTAATTTGCAAAGTTTAATAATAACTTTAATATGAAAAAAATCTTAATACTTGGTTCGACAGGATCTATCGGGGTAAATACACTTAATGTAATAAGGAACTTTCCCGGTTTATTTAAGGTCGAATCCCTCACAGTTAATTCAAACATAGATTTATTAGAAGAGCAGATAAGAGAGTTCAGACCCAATCTGGCAGTTGTAAGAGATCTGAATGCTGCCGGAGAATTGAAATCCAGAATAAATGATCTTCCGGTTGAGGTGCTTTGCGGCGATGAGGGCCTGATTGAGGCTACTAGACGCAATAACTACGATGTACTTGTAAGTGCTCTGGTTGGATTTGCCGGACTTGCTCCTACAATTGAAAGTATAAAGCTTTCAAAAAGAATTGCCCTGGCTAACAAGGAAACCCTGGTAGCTGCAGGCGAGCTGGTAACGGGTTTGTCCAAGCAGTATAGTTCTGAGATCATCCCGGTTGACTCTGAACATAGCGCTATATTTCAATGCCTGGTTGGAGAGAATTATAACGAAGTTGAAAAACTTATACTTACAGCCTCAGGCGGACCATTTCTGCACAGGGAACGGGAATCTCTGAAAAATGTTACCGTGGCCGAAGCACTTAATCATCCGAATTGGAAAATGGGCAGTAAGATCACAATTGATTCAGCTTCAATGATGAACAAGGGCCTTGAGGTCATTGAAGCTCAGTGGCTTTTTGGTATACCAGTTGAAAAAATTGAAGTTGTCGTTCATCCGCAGTCGATAGTTCACTCAATGGTTGAATTTATTGACGGTTCGATCAAAGCACAAATGGGACTGCCTGATATGAAGCTTCCAATTCAGTATGCTTTGTCCTATCCTGAAAGACTGAATGGATTTTCCGAGCGTGCTAAAATGCCTAAGGTCAAAGACCTTTCATTTTTTGAACCTGATATGAAGAAGTTTGAATGCCTCAAACTTGCCTATCAGGCAATTGAATGCGGCGGTACTGCTCCTTGTGTCTTAAATGCAGCTAACGAGGTGGCTGTGGGTAAATTCCTGCAGGGAGGCATTAAGTTCTTGCAGATTCCTGAGATTATCAAGGAATCACTCGATAAAATGGAAAATCACAGAAGACCCGATATTGATATGATCTTTGAATACGACAGGCGCACTCGTGAGTTTGCTAATAAATTGTGAGTTTGCCAGAGGAATAATTAATAATAAGGAGAGATTTTTTTAATGAGTTATATAATATATTTTCTTATAACCATTGCAATACTTGTATTTGTACATGAATTCGGCCATTTTATTGCAGCTAAGCTATCTAAAATGAGAGTTGATGTTTTTGCAATTGGTTTTGGAAAAAGACTTTTAGGCTGGAATAAACTTACAGGGTTTAGTTTCGGCGATCTGCCGGATGACTTCGATGGCCAGGGAAATACAGATTACAGGCTGTGTCTTCTTCCTTTAGGCGGTTATGTAAAAATTGCTGGCATGGTCGACGAAAGTTTTGATGTAAAATTTGCAAATAAAGAGCCGCAGCCCTATGAATTCCGCGCAAAGCCTACACTCTCAAAACTCTTTGTAATTACTGCAGGCGTTCTGATGAACCTGCTGCTTGCTTTCCTGATCTTTGCAGGTATTAATTACTTTAAGGAAAAACAGCTTATAAAAACTACAACTATAGGCTATGTAGCAGAAAATTCTCCGGCATATAAAGTGGGCTTCAGGGAGAATGATAAGATAGTCTCTGTAAATAATAAACCGGCAGTTTACTGGGACGATGTAATGACACCGGTTGTTATTGATAATATGACTAATGACCTTAAAGTTAAAGTTGATAGAAATGGCAATACTCAGAATATATTCGTTCCAAAGAAAACCTTTACTAAAGAGGCCGTTAAATCAGGTATAATACTGCTCCCTGCAGGCTTTAAGGTATATATCGACAGCGTAATGAAAGGTATGCCTGCAGAAAAAGCCGGGCTTAAATCTGGTGACCAGCTCTTTAAGGTAAATGGACAAAAGATACTGATGCAGGAGCAAACAACCTTAATTGTATCTTCAAATAAAGGAAAATCGCTGCCTGTAAGTGTAGTAAGGGGACAAGATACCTTAGAGCTTGCTGTTACACCAGGCAAAGATGGTAAAATTGGAATTTTAATGGCTCCTGAGAAATTCTCAGGAAAAATTGATTATAAATCTTCCGGACTTGGTGAATCGCTCTTAAGCGGTATTACTGATATTAAAAAATATACAGAAGTAACCTTTACAATGCTGGGCAATGTAATCCGGGGCAATGTTGAATTCTCATCTGCTTTCGGCGGCCCGGTTAAAATTGCACAGTATGCTGCAAAATCGGCTCAAAGCGGCTTCGCTGTCTTTATTTTCTTTTTAGCTACTTTGAGCTTAAGTCTTGCAATACTGAATATTCTGCCATTCCCGGTCTTAGACGGCGGTCACTTTGTAATTATTCTGATCGAGGGAATTATTAAACGTGAAATACCGGTTAAAGTGAAAGTGGCTATTCAGAATGCAGGCTTTGTGATTCTGCTGCTGTTTATGGCATTTGTTATTTATAATGACCTTATAAGTCTCTGAAATCAGAACTGATATTTGGTAAATAAAGCTTATACATCTCTTTAAGAGCGTCCTTTTAAGAAGGACGCTTTTTTTATAAATATTTTTCCTCTTTTTTTCCCGCAAAGCCTTTTTTTTTACTATTAAATAAATAGAAATATAAAATTAAATGGCTGAACTAATGGAAATCAAAGTGGACCAACCCGGACAAAAACCTCAGAATCCACAGTCATCACTTATTTGGCTGATGAACGTCGGAATGATAATTATCATTGCTCTGGCAGTATATTTCATTCTTTTCCATGTACTCTAGCTCCCTTATAGATATCCAAAGGAACTCGTATCTGCCTGCCTGATCTATTATTAATCAGAGAAAATATTCCTTTTAAAGTTAAAAATACCTAGTTATAGGTATAAAGTTTTCCTGTATTAAATCCGATAGTAATAAGAATTTATTATTTATTTAATTTAATATTTGCGGGGTAAGTTAAATGACATTAAAGAAAATGTTTGCTTTGATATATACTGTTACAGGATTGCTGATTATTGGACTGATAATTCTGACAATGAAGCTGATCAATACACAAAAGCAATTAAATGACAGTCAGGAAATTAGATATAGATCATACCAGGTTGCACTTGATTTGAGCCAGATGTCACAGGACCTGACGCGGCTTGCAAGAACATATGTGGTTACAGGTGATGTAAAATATGAAAAGCAATACTGGGACCTGGTTGATATCCAGGATGGAAAAAAGCCCAGAAAGGATGGAAGGACTGCTACATTTGAACAGCTGATGAAAGAACTAAATTTTTCAGACGAGGAATTTGCCAAAATTCAGGGTTCAAAAGAAAAGTCAGTCGAACTGGTAAAGACCGAAGAAAAGGCAATGAATGCAGTTAAAGGAATTTTCCAGGATGCGAACGGCAGCTATACTGTAAAGGGTACGCCTGACCTGGAGCTTGCAAGGCGTCTTGTTCATGATGAAAATTACCACAGGCAGATCAGCATAATTCAGGAACCTATTGATGAGTTCTTTAAAATGCTTGATAAGCGTACCCATGGAACAGTCGATTCTTACGTTGAAAAAAGCTATTCATACCTGTACCTGATCTTCGGATTGATAGTAGTTATAGTTATCATTCAGATCGTTTCCTACTTCATTATCCGCAGAAAAGTAAACAAACCTATAGATACACTGAAGGATGCCACCATAAAAGTAACCGGCGGAGATCTTTCGGTGAAAGTTGATTATAGCAGTAAAGATGAGATAGGGCAGCTTTCAAATGGATTTAATCTGATGGTAGAAAAAATAACCGATGAGATGGCAATTGCAAAAAGCTTTCAGCTCGGACTTAACGCTGCTTTCTTTATTGCAGATAAGGATACAAATATCCTTTCAATAAACGAAGCTGCAGTTAAACTGATGCGCTTTGGAAAGAAACCTGAAGATATTATTGGTAAACTTAAAGTTAAAGATGTCTTCCTAAGGGATTCTGTTACAAGAAATGCATTTGAAGGGAAATTCATTGCAGGCGAAAAAATAATCCTGAATGATCATTCAGGTGAAGATTTCCCGGCACTTGTACAATCCGGACCAATATTAAACAGCAAAAAAGAAATGGTTGCTTCATTTGCATATTTTGTTGACCTGCGTGACCTTGAAGATAAACAGCGCGAGTACTTAAGAGAACAAATTGCTCCTATTGCAGGTGTTATCGGAGCCGTTGCACATGGCGACTTTACAAATAATGTCAAAGCAGATGAAAACAGTGACCTTTTTGAGCTTAGCAATAATGTTAACAAAATGATAGGTGACCTGAACGAAACATTAGTTATGGTAAGTGAAGCTGTTCAGGCAACTGCAAGCGCCGCAAACGAGATATCTTCATCATCCGAGCAGATGGCAGCAGGTGCACAGGAACAATCGCAGCAAACAACAGAAGTTGCCGGCGCCGTTGAAGAAATGACAAAGACAATAATTGAAACATCAAAGAATGTAAATCAGGCGGCTGAAAACTCTAAGCTTTCTAACCAGAGCGCACTTAATGGTGTAAAGAAGGTCGAAGCAACTAAAAAGGGGATTCATAATATTGTAAGCTCATCTGATAAAACAGCTGAAATAATAACTTCACTTGCAAAGAAAACAGACCAGATCGGAGAAATAACACAGGTAATTGATGATATTGCTGATCAGACAAACCTGCTTGCATTAAATGCTGCTATTGAAGCTGCCCGTGCCGGTGAACAGGGGCGCGGCTTTGCAGTAGTTGCTGATGAGGTTCGCAAGCTTGCTGAAAGAACCACAAAGGCAACAAAAGAAATTGCTGATACAATTAAAGCAATCCAGCTTGAGGCAAAGCAGGCAGATAGTTCAATGCTCGAGGCAAAATCTTCAGTTGAAGAAGGTATGAAACTTACTGAGGAAGTTGAAGATGTCTTAAAAGAAATACTTAATGGTACAAATAAGGTTTTAGATGTTGTCGGTCAGGTAGCCGCAGCAAGCGAAGAGCAGTCAAGCGCTGCAGAGGAAATATCCAGGAACATTGAAGGAATCTCAAGTGTTACTCAGCAGTCAGCTGCAGGCACTGAACAGATTGCAAGAGCTGCTGAGGACTTAAACCGTCTTACGGTAAACCTGCAGGAACTTGTAAGCCGCTTCAGACTAAATGATGATAAGCGAGAGGTTCAAAGAAGCAGCACAAAGATCAGCAGCCGCAATCAAAGGTTATTGGTCTGATCCCCTGGCTTCTTTGGTATATTCCATATCTTGAAATAAAATACGTGGTCGCCCCTCTGAATGGGGCGATTTCGTTTATTATGCCTTTAAACTGACCTCTCACCTTCGCTATATTTACATTTTAATTAATACCTGATAATATGAATATTAGATTTTCTATAAAATTTCTTTTGCTCAATCTTATAGCTGTTGTTGTTTTATTCCCAGCTTATAGTTCAAAAGCATATACGGCTGATGGACTTATTAGTTACTCCGCAGCTTTTCGTTCTCTGTCTTTTAACTTTTCTCCATTCTCTTGGCCGGATCAGAGCAGAGGACAGGAAATTTTTGGACTTCCCTTTATTGAACTTCCAGACACAACTGAGGAGGAGCCGGCTGAAACAATTTTTACCGATGATGTAATTGTCACAGCAAAAAAGATATCTTCAGTCAGCCTCGAATCATCCAGAAGTGTTCTTGTCGTTTCTCAGCAGGACCTGCAAAGTCTGCCGGTTGAAAATCTGCAGGATGCTTTAAGCTATTTTTCAGGAGTTGATCTAAAAAAGAGGGGACCTGAAGGCGTTCAGGCTGATTTAAGCATTCGCGGCGGATCTTTCGAGCAGACTCTTGTTCTTATTGACGGTGTAAAGGTAAGTGACCCTCAGACAGGACATAATAACCTGAACCTGCCGCTTAACCCGGAGGATATTGAGAAAATTGAGATACTTAAAGGACAGGCTTCCAATATATATGGCCCTAATGCTCTTTCAGGCGCAGTAAACTTTGTGACAAAAAAGGACAAAAGGAGCTCACTTTCATTAAATGCCTCAGGCGGGGAAAACGGCTTTTATAAGTTCGGAGCATCCTTCTCCTACCCATTTGGCGAATTTGCCAACAGCTTTTCTTTTTCCAAAAGCAGGTCCGACGGATACAGGCATAATACTGATTTTGATATTACTACACTTTCATACAACTCATCGGTAAGGTTTTCTTCAGGCAGCGGTAATTTCTTTATTGGGTATATCGATAAGGACTTCGGTGCAAATGGGTTTTATTCGGATAAATACCCTGATCAAAGGGAGCACCTGAAAACCTTTTTTACAAATCTCGGATTAACTTTTGGACTTGGCAGTATTAGCCTGTCTCCTAAATTCTACTGGCGCAATAATAAGGATAATTACCTTTTAGACTATACCCGTCCTCAGTTTTATGTAAATGACCATAAGACAAATTCATATGGAACTGAACTTGAAGTTTCAATGCTTACCGGATTCGGGAGCATTACGATTGGTGCTGAAACAGGATTTGATGATATTAAAAGCTCAAACCTTGGCAGTCATAATAGAAAAAAAGGGGGAGTGTCTGCTGAAGCTGTAATTACCCCAATCTCAGGACTTAAGATAATTCCCGGAGCAGTTATCTATAAATATGATAACTTCGGCTGGAAATACTGGCCGGGAATTGATCTGGGCTATCATCTCTATGAATATATGAATATCTATGCTTCTGTTGGAAGATCATTCCGTATCCCCACATTTACTGAACTATATTATAACAGTCCGGCTCAGACTGGAAATAAAGATCTTCATCCGGAAGAAGCTGTAAGTTATGAAACCGGAATTAATATAATTACAGAGGCGGTTTCTTCAAACCTTGGCGTATTCAGCAGACAGGGAAGTGATCTGATCGACTGGATAAGACAAACATCAAACGATCCATGGCATGCAGAAAATATTGCAAATATTAATACAACCGGAATAGATGCCGGTATTACTATTAGACCCGCAGAGCTATTAGCCAGGTTACCTATAGACAAAGTAAGCCTTAGCTATACGTACCTTAATACAGACCTTAAAAAGGGAAGCTATCAGTCAAGGTATATCTTAGACCATCTGAAGCATCAGTTCATAGCAGAACTTCTTCACAGGCTTCCTTTCGGGCTTAGGATGAATTGGACAGCAAGATTTGAAAGCAGGTTGAACCAGCAGGAATATTTTATAACTGATGCAAAGCTTTTTAGTTCATTTAGCAGACTGGAATTATTTATTGAAGCATTGAACCTGTTCAATAGATATTATATGGATTATAGCGGTGTACCAATGCCGGGAAGATGGATAATTGCAGGAATCAAGTTCAGCCCTTATTTATCTTACTGAAGCTTCTTAGTTTGAATATTTAAGGTCTATTACTTTGAATATTATTTCTTCAATATCATTTCAATGAGGCAATCAGCGACTGCTGAACCTTGAAGAGTTCTTTTGGGTCCACCGGTCTTTTACCGACTGAACCCGATGGAACTGCGG
>JBLNEL010000448.1:0-3025 GCA_050262615.1 Bacillota bacterium | reverse complement strand
CTCCATTAGTCCTGAAAGCATTAACATTGGGGTCTCTTTGAGAACGGTTATCGAGCATAAAAATATCTGCATTTGCAAATGTAAATTTATGCCACAGGCCTTTTTCTGGTGATGGTAAAGCATAATGTGGGAATACCTGGTTATAAGCTTTGATAGAATTTATGATCCCTTCTTTGAATCTACCGGAACTGTCAGAATTATTTGTTATCATATCATGATCATCATATACATAATCTACCGGAGTTTTTATAAGCAGCTGCTGCATTGGATAATCAGGCAAATATTTACTACGGTAACTTTCCAGAATTTTCGAATAATCAAACGCAAAGAAATATCCGGCTGTTGTATCAGGATATCCCCAGTCGCCCTGCTGGATAAAAAAACGTGCATCCTCTTTGGCCATCTGCAGGAAAATACTTCCCGAACCATCTAATTTCTGGCAGGAACCTGATAAGAAAGTAAAGTTCTTTCTTTCCAAATGTGCAGGGAAGGTATAAAAGTATCTTGTTTGTTCATCGGTGAAAGTTTTTCCATTTATAACGGCCCTGTAAAAATACTTAGTGTCAGGAGCTAAGCCATTTACATAGACTAATGCAAAATAATCATTTTCTTTAGCTGCTTTTACTTCAGCTGAGGTAATTGCGTCCCGGAACTCAATAGATTTTGAAAACTGAATTGAAAGGTTCGCATCTGAGGATGCCCTTAATACAAATCCAGCTGAATTTTCACTTACAGCGCCGCAGACAGGTCCATGTGTTATTTGCTGGGCCAAAGGGGATTGAAACAATGCTGCTAATACAACACATACAATAGCTGTTATCTTTAAGGAATTTTCAATAAAAAATATTTTCATGGCTATTTATATTTGCTTGGTATTGTTTAAATATCTATTATTTGGGCTTAATTTCCTATATTCTTACAATATGCTGTGAAGCAGGCTTATTCTATATCACAATTGTTTTTTTTACTTCTGGCAGACAAATTGGAACAGTTTCTATCATTTTCTGCTTTAAGTATAAGTATCGACAAATTTAAAAAAGGATGAAATGGCAAATAATATTACCCCGGTGATCATATCAGCAAAAGATATTGAAATGCATTTTGGTGAAAATATTTTATTAGACAAAGCTAACCTGACAATTCATGAAGGAGACAGAATAGGATTGGTTGGTCGAAATGGAACAGGAAAATCAACATTTCTGAAAATTATGGCCGGGCATATTGAACCTGATGCAGGTGAAATAGCAAAAAGAAAAGATCTGGTGATGGGTTACTTACCACAGGATATAACTCTTGATATAAATAAAACTGTATATGAGAACATACTTGATGGTGCCAAGGGAATTTTCTCACTTATTAAAGAGTATGAGAATCTTCCTGTTGAATCTGAAAAAAGACATCTTCTGGAAGAGAAGATAATATCCCTTGATGGCTGGAATATTGATAACAGAATAAAGATTCTGATGCAATCACTAAATGCTCCTGAAGGGCAGAGAAGTATTGACAAACTCTCTGGTGGTGAAAAAAGGAGAGTAGCAATATGCCGGGCGTTGATCTCACATCCTGATTTCCTGATACTGGATGAACCAACAAATCATCTTGATACTGAGTCAATTGAATGGACAGAGGATTTTCTAGCCAACTATTCCGGAACATGTCTGTTTGTTACTCACGACAGGTACTTTCTTGATAGGATTGCAAACCGAATTGTTGAACTTTCCGGAGGGATATTTTACTCTCATAATGGTAATTATACAGATTATCTGATCAACAAAGCAGAAAGACAGCTGCAGCAGGAAGCAGAAGAAAGAAAAAGGCAAAGCTTCCTGAGGCGAGAACTGGAATGGGTCAGGCGCGGGCCCAGGGCAAGGAGAACTAAAGCAAAGGCAAGGCTGGATAATTTCTTTGAGGTAGCTGGTCAAAGGTCTCCTGAGCAGGAGATGGATGTTGAAATGATCATCCCCCCACCAGTGAAATTAGGCAATAAAATCCTTAATCTGAAAAACGTTGGAATGGAGCTTGGGTCAAAGAAACTCTTTGAATACCTGAACATGAACTTTGAAGCCAGCAGAAAACTTGGAATTGTCGGGCGAAATGGTCTTGGGAAAACAACACTTTTAAGAATAATTCTCGGAGAGTTAAAGCCTACCGAGGGAATTATTGAGACAGGAGAAAAAACAATTTTTAACTATGTAGATCAGGGAAGACTGCTGCTAAATGAAGATAATACGGTTATTCAGGAAATTGGCGAAGGGCGTGATTTTATTAATTTCGGAAGTGAAAAGCTTACTGTATGGAAATATCTGCGCCGGTTTCTTTTTACAGATGACAGGATAAACACAAAAATAGAACGCCTTTCAGGCGGGGAAAGAAGCAGACTGCTGCTGGCCAAAATCCTTAAGAACGGCGGAAATTTCCTTATACTCGATGAACCTACTAACGACCTCGACCTTCCGACATTAAGAATACTGGAAGAAGCTCTTATTGCTTTTGATGGTGTTGTAATTGTTGTAAGTCACGACCGTTATTTCTTAAACAGGGTTTGCAATGGAATACTTGCTTTTGAAGGTAATTCAAAGGTTTATTACAGTGAAGGTGATTATGATTATTATATTGAAAAAAGGAATCAAAGGAGAAAAGAAGAAATAATTAAATCTGAAAAGCCTGTTAAAGAGGATACAAGAGTCAAGCAGGTAATTAGAAAACTTACATGGAAAGAATCAAAGGAACTGGAAACCATTGAGGAAAGTATTATGCAAGCCGAGGAAGAAGTGATGAAGATCGAAGCAATATTTTCTTCACCTGATTACTTTGATAAGTACGCAAAACAGACAAATGAACTAACAAAACAACTGGATGATGCAAAAGAAAAAGTTAAAAATCTTTACGACAGATGGGATGAGCTCGAAAAAATAAAACGTGGTGAGATCCTGTAAAAAGTAATGATAATGGTTAAAGTAACCTTAATAAAGTTTACAATTGTGAGTAACGTCATAGAAGCCCTAAAATTGAGATAATTATGGTC
>JBLNEL010000447.1:0-4322 GCA_050262615.1 Bacillota bacterium | reverse complement strand
GTAGTGCGGTAATTATTTCAATTGCTAAATCTTCCATAATTACTTATTATTTAATTAAGGAATATATCACAGCTATATAGAAATATACATATATGTCAGATTTTAATAATATAAATATTGCTGCTGAAGACAGGCAGAAATATATAGATTTCGAGCGTGAGGCACTGCCGCATATGAGTGCGCTTTATAATTTTGCACTCAGAATGACCGGCAATCCGGACGATGCCGATGACCTTGTGCAGGAGACTTTTCTGAAGGCGTTTCGCTTCTTCGATAAATTTGAAAAAGGAACTAATTGCAAGGCATGGCTGTTTAGAATATTGAAAAATTCATACATCAACGATTACAGAAAACAGAGCAAAGAGCCTAATAAGGTTGATTATGATGATATTGAGAACTTCTACGAAAATATTAAATCCTCGGATGTAAAGTCTAATCATTTGGTAGAAGATGTCTTTAATAACCTGTTAGACGACGATATCTCGGCTGCAATCTCATCGCTGCCGGAGGATTTCAGGACAGTTATAATATTAAGCGATATTGAAGGTTTTACATACGAAGAGATTGCAGATTTTGTCGATTGTCCGATCGGTACAGTAAGATCAAGACTGCACCGGGCAAGGAAAATGCTGTATGTAAGACTGAATAAATATGCCCAGCAAAAAGGTTATGTGAAGAACGATCAGTAATCTCTTTTTATAATTAAGATTTGAATGTGAACAATCATAAGAGTTTCGTGTGGAAGCAAATGTTTTAACTGAGCAGATAACGGCGCTTGTAGATAATGAAATAACCGATCAAGATCTTATAAAGAGATTAAATGAGCTCATTGAGGGTGATAATGACCTCAGACTGGAATTTTTGATCCAGTCAAACTTAAAAAACCTTGTCAGATCCCGCGTCAGGTTTGTTGAGACACCGGTAAATCTAAAAAATCAGATCATTCGGCAGATCAAATTAGAAATCATTTCCCCTTCCCCTGTTAAAAAACCCGTAAATGAAAAGAAAAAAACTTTAGGATTTTTTAACTGGCTTTCAAAGCCCGGATATGCAATTGCTGCAGCTTTTTCTTTAATTATTGTAGCTGCTGCAGCTTTTCTGCTTATCTCAAAAACATTCAACTCCCCGGGCAATAGCCAAATCTATAATATGCTGGCCCAGGCACGTCAGAATTTTAACAGGATCGCAGAGGGAAAACTCTCACTTCAACTTACTTCCAACAGCCCTGAAGCAATTAAGAAGTTTTTTAAAGAAAAAGGTGTTAAATTTGACCCGTTAGTTCCGCACTTTGACGATATGAAACTGGTCGGAGCAGTTGTTTCTGATAACAACGGGGAAATGCTGCCGCATAACCTCTATAAAAGCAATGACGGAAAGCTTTTCTACCTTTATCAGGCAGATGAAAATTGCTTAAAAAAGAAGATCCTTACACTCTCAAGCAATGTAAGTAAAATGGTCGATGGCGGCAAGTATTATACTGTATCCGATGGCGACCAGTCGGCTCTGGTCTGGAAATCAAAAGGCAAGGTGTGTGTAGTAGTTTCAAATGATAACATTAAAAAAATTGAAAACAGGCTATTAGCCATTCAGGATAAATGGTAAATGTTCAATATTAAGAATATTGTTGTACCCACCGACTTTAGTAAAATATCTAATTCAGCATTTCTTTACGCAGGTTCATTAGCAGAACAGTTTAACGCAAAACTGCACCTGATCTATATTATGGATAAAACTCCACCAATGCTTGCTCTTCAGTCCCTTGATGTCTCTGAAGAACAGCTGATGAGATCAATGGAAGAACAGGCCTCGGTTACACTCGTAGAGATCTGTGAAAATCTGCAGAAATCTACAGAAGTATCCATTACTCCTGTGCTCCGCAAGGGACTCGACTACGAAGAGATCATAAACTATGCTGATGAAATTAATGCCGATCTGATTGTTATTGCAACACATGGAAGAACAGGAATTCTTCATACGCTGCTTGGAAGCGTTGCCGAAAAGGTCATCCGATATTCCAAAAAACCTGTTCTTGTTGTCCCTCCGGTAGAGGAAAGTTAAATACCAGGCTTAAAGTACCTGCCTCTATTGAGTAATCTGGGGAAATAACGTATATTTTTGAACAGGTGTTTTTCTCCTTTGGCACTGGATATTAGCCATATAGTCCTTTTTTGTAATAATTTATGCCTTTTTATAGTTTGGTTCTTTCATAGTTTTTCTTTAATTTTGAATGTCAATTTAAGAAACGTAAGGATTATTATGGCTAGAGTGAAAAATGTTGAAGCTTTTTGTAGTGTTTGTAATGCTGTGACAAAAATGGAACTTGCCGGCGATGCTAAAGTTTTTGATTTGCAGAATAAGAAGTGGGCAAAGTGTAAAAAGTGTAAGCAAATGGTTATTATTGACCCTACAGTAAGTACAAAACCTGAAAAATTGTCTGTTGAAGATATACAGACTGAAGATTGTCAGGAATATTCGCCAAAGAAATCATTTTCTGTTGGTGACTCTATTTATCATTCTACCTGGGATGATTATGGCAAGGTAATTGCCAAAGAAGTTTCATCTAATGGTCAAAACACAATCAGAGTTGAGTTTCAGAAACTTGGTCATAAAAAATTAATCGAATCTATTCTTTAACATTTTAAATACCAGCGTAAGGAAGGTGAAATAATTGGTAGGCATCATTCTACAAGATAATGAATCCATCGATAAAGCTCTTAAGAGATTCAAAAAGAAGTACGAACGCTCTGGCGTTCTGAAAGAATTCAAGAAAAGAACTTTCTTTGTAAAACCTTCTATTGAAAAGAGAATGGAACGTATTAAAGCTCAGAGGCGTGCAAGCCGCGAGAATATGAATAACGATTAAATCAGAAATGATTAAAATCAAAAACCCCTTTTTCAGAAAGGGGTTTTTTTTGCACATACTTTTAATTTTAATTTCTAAGGAAGTTTTAACTTTTCTTAATATCCTCCCTATAGAGTTATCGATTTTTTGCCGTTAACTCTGTTCAGATAATATTTTTCAAAATACTCAGTGATCTCCTTAAATGCCTGCATTGGTGTGCTGCAGAAACTAAAAAGATCCATATCTTCAGGATTAATTGTTCCATGCTCAATTAACGACTCAAAATTTATTATACTTCTCCAGTATTTTTCATCGTATACGATAACTTTCATCTGTTTTTTTATCTTTCCTGTCTGCAGTAGTGTCAGAACCTCAAAGAATTCATCCATTGTACCGAATCCGCCCGGAAAAACAATAAGCGATTTAGCCAGATAAACAAACCAGAACTTACGCATAAAGAAATAGTGAAATTCAAACTGGAGTTCCGGAGTAACATATGTATTAATAAACTGCTCGAACGGAATGCTTATATTAAGACCAATAGAAATTCCGCCGGCAAGCTTTGCCCCCTTATTTGCAGCTTCCATTATGCCTGGCCCCCCGCCGCTGCATACTATAAACCTGTTTTTATCTGTCGGAAGGTTTAATGACCATTCTGTAAGCAGCCTTGAGAGTTCTACAGCATCATCATAATATTTCGACATCTCCATCATTACCTGAGCGTGCCTGAGTTTCTGGGCATAGTTAGGAACTGTCTGCGGGTCCATTGCCTTTACTTCATTATACAGCTTTGCTGCATCTTCTCCGGATAAAAATCTGGCTGATCCGAAAAGTACAATCGTATCTACTATTTTATTCTTCTCAAATCTTGCCTTCGGCTCTAAAAATTCAGAAAGTATCCTGATAGATCTGCCTTCCGGGGAGTTCAAAAATTCCTGATTTTTATATGCCTTCTCCGTCAACTTTTTCGTATCCATTTTCCCTCTGTGTTTTGAACTACTAAAATAAGCTTACTCAAAGAAATTTACTATAAAAAATTTCAACTTTATTTTCAACCTGCCGCCTCGAAAAATCGGGATATAATTATAAACTGTGCACTAAAAAATGACCTTTAATATTTATTTGTACAATCGATAATCGGGTGGCGGTGATATGCGTTTTAGATAATTATCTTTTCCCCTTAATTATCATCATATGATTACAGCTGTTTATTGTTACTTATGATAATAGTTGTTACATTTATTCCGAAGAATATTTGAATTATATGATTTTTTTTCTTTGTTTATGTACACAGGGGGATTAGTTTAATTTGTAAAACCCCGGCCTCCTGATAGATCTGCAGCTTTCTCTGCTTTCTTTTGTTTAAGTCTGCATAATTGGTCCAGGTTTTACTCCCGTCATTAACCTATAATTTTCTGCAATCTCTTGATATTGCGATTAATTTCAATTTTTAATGCTAAAATGTGGTCTTATTTATCAT
>JBLNEL010000446.1:0-3131 GCA_050262615.1 Bacillota bacterium | reverse complement strand
AATACTGCATCGTACATATCAAGTTTGTTTTGCTCTTTGTCGCTCATGGCGTTCTCTTTCTTTAATAAATTTATAAATTCCTTTAAATGACAAACCAGTAAATACTGTTTTTTACTGTGGGAAACTTAATATCCTGCGTAAGATTATTCTATAGGATTCCGTCTGATATTTTTGTAGTCCTTTGTCCTACAGATAAAGCCACTTATAAAGGTAAATTTTACATGTAAGATTTTCATCACTTCCTGAATATTGTGCACATTATTAAATGTGCCTCAGATAAAAACTTTATTTTCGTCAAAATTACGTGTATTTGCCGCCTGAAAACTTCAGGCATGTTTTTTGTGCATGAATCCTTGTCACCATTAAAAGAAAAATCGAAAAAAACAGGGAGGAATAATGCTCAGGATTATGATCAACAGGAAATATCTATATTACGGCTGGCTTGTCTTTAATTGTGTCCTTCTCATCCTTTCGGGTTATTTTCAGACACTTGGTACAGCATTTTTGAATAATGACTGGAGCCGGTTTCTGGAAGTTCATACCAGGCTGTATCCATTCGATACCGACAGTCTGGCATACTATGATTTAATGGAATTCTGCCTTTATGTAGGAATACCTCTTTTCGCCATGAAAATAATAAATAAATTAAAGCCTTCGCCCAGACGCAGCAGCTACAGTGTGGCAAGCTTAAGAAAAAGAATATAAAAAAATCGAATTAAAGAATAAGAATACGATAAGGAGAAAAACTATGGAGATTTTATCGGCTGTGCTTTTGATTTCCGGATATTTTGCAGGATTGCTTCTTGTTTGCAGGTACATCGGCAATTATTTATCAAAAATTTAGTTTAATTGCTTAGTACTCACACGTCATATCCATCTTAAGCCTCTTAGAATCCGGAAGTGCCTGCCCCCCAATCGGCATTACCGCTCTGAGAGGCCCGCATTTTTTAAGCTGATTATTTTAACAAATCCCGTTTTTAGAAGTATACTTCAGCACTCAATTCTTGATTTTTCCGCTTAATATAAATATTTTTAATACGGTAATTATCCTCTTTCGTGCAGTTTTAAAGACATAGTTTTTTTGGGGCTATAGCTCAGCTGGGAGAGCGCTTCGTTCGCAACGAAGAGGCCAGCGGTTCGATCCCGCTTAGCTCCACCATTCTTTTCCGGACGCCCATTTATCCACTTTTCCATAGGCATACTTAATGAAACTCTCTCTTTTTTTCGTCCTCTTGCTTCTGTGTGGCTCCATCTGGGCTCAAAATACTCCCGACTCATCAGGAAAGACCTCCGCGTGGGCTCACGCAGGTTTTGGCCTCTCATATGCGAAATTCCAGAATTCAAAGGCTGGAATTCTTTTAGGACTTGGCGCTACACTTAAGGCAGGAGGTAACCTCTTTTCCTTTCGCTTTAACCGTAATATGGAACTTGTGCTGTTCAGAGATCCCGTTGGTGAAATTTGGACTCTTGAAGCACTCTATGGCAGATCTTTTGCATTTTCAACCGAAAGGCTGATAATTCCTGTTTTGTTTCCCCTGGGACTCTTTTATAAGGGTAAATTTGATTATCTGTTTAACATCTCTGCAGGATTCAGCTATGTGGAAATTAAAGAGAGAACGACCCCCATTGAGTATGGCTATTTTGACCACGCATATAATTATACAAAAACTAACAGGTACGGCTTACCAATTGAACTGGAACTGATGAACATATTTTCAAACAATGTTGCAGTTGGAACGGGCATCTATTCCAATTTCAATGGCGGAAAATTTTTCGTGGGCCTAAGAGGCAACGTGTACGTCGGAATTTTTTAAGATTTGTGTTGATCTATAGGGGATCGGAGCTTGCCGATCCCGCTTAATTTTTCACTAAAACTGACATCCCAGATTTAACCTTGCAATTGTCTGCCTGCGCGTTTCTGCCGAGAGGAGATGACTGTCTGAAACCGAAAGTCCAAATTTGTAATTCCAGAACTTTACATCTGTTCCAAGCGTAAGAAACAGTGCATCATTGTCGGGACGATCACTGTAATAGTTATTTACATACCGTCTGTCAGTCATAAAAGCTCCCAGAAAAACAGAAATCATGTCTGAGGCTTTATAGTTAATGCCGGTGTTAAAATCGATGCTATTTCTGTAATCCTTAAAAACCGGATGCCAAAAGATTTGGGACATTTCAGCCATAACCTGAACTTTTTCAAGATCCAGTATGAAGTCCAGCCTTAACGCATCCGGAGTACTAACGTCAACCTGTTCTTCTTCATAATGCTCACTGCCTAAACCTTTAATTGGAATAGTACCCTGGAAATCAAATCCTTTCTCAAAATATGCCCCGATATTTAAATCACCTTTATCAAATGCTAGTTTATAATCGGCTCCGAGGGCGAAAGTTGTTGAATTAATTGAATAATTAGAGGTCATTAAAAGAAATGCAGAATCAAAGTGATCGTCATAATCTAACACACCCAGAGAAAATCTGAAGCCTAAGGATAATGAATTCCCCTCCGGCAAACTGCTAATGGTGTAAGAAGAAAGAAGTGAATAATCATGTATATCACTTTCAACACTATAATTGACCGGGATATTTGTTCCGTCAGGATTATTAATAATGCCGTCTATTCCGTTTACAGACTCAAGCATTAAATTATACCTTTGCGAAACGGCTGCCGCTATGTGAAAATCCCCTAACTGATAGAATAATGCTGCCGAGTAGGGAAGTCCGTTTAACAGGCTTTTTCCAATAAATCCACTGTAAGCCTTCTCAATGCTCGAACCATACTGGTAAGATAATCCGGCAGAGATTCCATTAAAACGGCTTAAGAAAGATGGATTATAAAACCCAATGTTTGAAACATTATTAAAAGGAGGCTGAATGGAAAAACCTTCAGGAAGAAGTATTTCAGAATTTGTCTGTGCTAAAGAAACAGCAGAACAAAAAAGGATAAAACAGAACAGGATAATTGGTTTCATCAGGAGATCCACTTATGTTTATGAAAAATGCTGCTTTAAAACTTGTATTCCAGTGATAAATTGCCTATAGTCTGTTTTCTTGTTTCTGCCGAAAACAAATGACTGTCTGATATCGAAAAGCCAACGGTGTAACTTCCAAATACTGCATCTGCCCCGGGTGAA
>JBLNEL010000445.1:0-12436 GCA_050262615.1 Bacillota bacterium | reverse complement strand
AAATGTCACATGGTGTGGGACCTGGTTATATAACAGTCAATGGCAATAAGACTGAGGTGAAAAAGGAATTAAAAGAAACTTACTCCAAGCTGGAAGAATGCAAGGCAGATTTATTAGGAATGTATAACAATATTTTTATGATCGAAAAGGGCGTTTATCCAAAGAGTTTCGATAAAGAGACTTGGGTTACATTCTTAGCCGGTATTTTCCGTTCAGTAAGGTTCGGAGTAAATGAAGCCCATGGAGCCGGTAACGCTATCATTTATAATTACTTGCTTGAAAATGGCGGTTATGAGTTTGATGAAGCTAAACAAAAAGTAAGAGTTAATTTTGACAAGATCTATCCTGCTCTTAAAGACCTAGCTAATAAAATACTGACAATCCAGGCAACAGGAGATTATGAAGCCTCAAAGGCATTAATTGCCAGATATGGTGTTAATTCTCCTTCAATGAATGTATTGAGAGCAAAATTAAAAGCAATTCCGGTAGATATTAAACCTGAATATCAAATTGAAAAATAACTTGTCAGATTATGCAGGGACAAATACTATTGTCCCTGCATTAGATCCCTATCCGGGATCCCTGCCTTCGCAAAGTCCGGTCAATTAAAATTCTTTTGTTTTTTGATTATAATTCTTAAGCCCATATTTTCATTATCTTACCTTTTAATCAATTATTTTTCTATTTTTAGGCTCAGAAAAAACAACTTGATTTCAAAAAAATATTCGTTAAACAAAATGAAAAAGATCCATTTAACTGCTTGTACTTTTGTTTTACTGCTGATAATTTACGGATGCGCTCCAACAATCGGGAAAAAAGAAGATAAATCCGTATCTGCTTCTAAAGAAATTGTTCAGAAAAGAATTATCTCTGAAAACCTGAAAGATTATCTGAAGAACTCTAAAGCAAGAAAAACCCTGGTTGTTGTTCCTCCAAACACAAAACTTGACACTGTCATCGTCGACAGCCTTACAAAAAAAATCTCAGTTAATTTTACTTATGATCTTTCATATCTCCCATTTAGACCTGAAAATGTCAGTCAGCTATATGATGAGATAAGAAACACAATTGGAGAGGATTATAAGGACTATTCAGTTTCAATTAAAACAGCAAACGTATTAATCGAAAACCTTATTCCTAATTTCTACAGGACCGGTAAAAACAGTTACGACAAAAGCAGACTGCCGAAGAACGATGCCAGCCGGCCGTTGCCTGTTGTCGAAAATATAAGTAAACCATTTAAGGCCGTTAATGGATTATATGATAAAAACATATTACTCTGGCAGAGCCATGGCTGGTATTATAATAACGATCTGGATCGTTGGGAATGGCAGCGCCCCAGACTTTTTGAGACTGTTGAGGATAAGGTCCCAATGTCTTTTGTCCTCCCCTACATTATTCCAATGCTTGAAAATGCAGGCGCAAATGTTTTTGTGCCCAGGGAAAGGGATTTCCAGATAAATGAAGTTATTACTGATAACGACAAAAAACTGAAGGATTCAAAGACCCCTGAATATAAGGAAACTGTTAAGGACAAAAAATTAACCTGGAAAACTTCAGAGATCCCTGGATTTGCCTATGGTAACCCTCCATATGCTGAAGGTTATAATCCTTTTCAGCATGGTTCTACCCGCTGCATAAATGCCGATTCTGCCGAATCAGCTCAGGCGATCTGGACTCCTAATATCCCTGAAACCGGAGAATATGGAGTTTATATCTCCTACACTTCCGTAGAAAACAGCGTTTCTGATGCTATTTATACTGTCTACCATTCAGGCGGCAAAACCGAATTCCGTGTAAATCAAAAAATCGGCGGCGGCACATGGATCTACCTTGGGAAATTTAAGTTTACAAAAGGCTATAATCCTGAGTTCGGAAAAGTTACATTATCAAATAAAAGCAGCAAAGCTGATGGTAAGATCGTTACAGCAGATGCTGTCAGATTCGGCGGAGGAATGGGCTTAGTAAGCCGAAATGGCTTTACAAGCGGCCGCCCAAAATTCCTTGAAGGCAGCAGATACTGGCTTCAGTTTGCAGGTATGCCTGATACCCTGATTTTTGATCTGAATAAAGGGAAAAATGATTATAATGATGACTATCAGAGCCGCGGTGAATATGGCAACTACCTTAAAGGCGCTCCATTTGGTCCGAACAGAAACAGAATGGTAAAAGGACTCGGTATCCCAATCGATTTATCACTGGCTTTCCATACTGATGCCGGTATAACAAGGAACGATACTTCTATCGGAACACTTTCAATATACAGCAGTGAAGATGCAAGTAAAAAGCTCCAGTTCCCCGACGGACAGTCAAGACTGGCAAATCGCGATTTTGCTGACATTATTCAGACACAGATAGTCGATGATGTAAGGAAAGAATTCGACCCAGCATGGAGCCGCAGACAGCTTATGGACGCAAAATACAGTGAAGCCCGTAGTCCCAACTTCCCGGGTGTCCTTATTGAATTACTTTCACATCAGAACTTTCTTGATATGAAATTTGAACTTGATCCCAGATTCCGTTTCGAAGTTGCAAGAGCTATGTATAAAGGAATGTTGAAATATCTGGCTGATTCATATGACTATGAATATGTAGTCTCACCTCTGGCAGTCGACCATTTTCAGGCAGTTGTGAATCAGGATGGATCAGCTACACTCAGATGGAAACCTGTTTTGGATTCACTTGAAAAAACTGCAGCTCCAACTAGTTACATTGTCTATACCAGGATCAACGATGGAGACTTTGATAACGGACGCCTGACTGAAACTACGGAAATGCAGATTTCCGATCTTAATCCCGGGGCTATCTATAGTTTTAAAGTTTCAGCTGTAAATAAAGGCGGTGAGAGTTTCCCTTCAGAAGTTCTCTCTGTCTGCTGGAATAAAAATAACCGAAAACCTGTTTTGATTATAAATGGGTTTGACAGAATCTGTGGCCCGGCTACTGTCGAAAATCCCCAGATGATGGGTTTCTTAGATAATGAAGATGCTGGGGTCCCTGATAAGTATCTTATTGGCTACACTGGAGCACAGGTTGACTTCAAACCTGATTCTCCTTGCAGAACCAATGATGCTCCGGGTCATGGGGCCAGCAATGCTGACTATGAAACACAGATAATTGCCGGTAATTCCTTTGATTTTCCTTTTGTTCATGGTAAAGCAATTAAAGATTGCGGATATTCATTCTCATCTTCAAGTGATGAGGCTGTCTGGGATAAACAGATTGACATAAACTCTTTCAAATTTGTTGATCTTATACTTGGCGAAGAAAAAGAAACACATTGGCAGAAACCTGTTATGGATTCTTTGCGAGGTCTGCAATTTAAGTCTTTCCCTGAACAGCTCCAGAATGTAATAAGAAACTACTGCTCTTCCGGAGGTAATTTATTTGTTTCCGGATCATATATTGGAACTGACCTTTTCAAGAACAAAACTAAAGATCATCCTGATGTAAAATTCGGAAAAGATGTATTGAAAATAATCTGGGCTGCTGATCATGCGGCTAAGACGGGTATAGTTTATTCTTCAGCGTCATCGTTTATGCCGAAAATGTATTCATTTGGGTTTAACACAGAACTGAATCCTTCAGTTTATGCCGTTGAGGCTCCTGATGCTATTGATCCTGTAAAGGATGAATCCATAAGCATATTGAGATATAATGAGAATAAATTCAGCGCTGCAACAGCCTATAAAAAGGATTATGGCGTAGTTGTTTTTGGTTTCCCATTTGAAACAATTCAGTCTGATAAAATCAGGCAGGATGTCATGCAATCTGTATTTCATTTTTTTGGTATGGAAATAAATCAGCTAGCCGGACAGTAAGATACTTATTAATAGATTAGCTGATTTTGGAAGGGCAATCTGTATTAGATTTTTTCAGGTTTAATTAGTTTTCTATTGCAAATATTAGCTTTTTGATGTAACTTTGTTATCTCAAAAAGCCGAAGTGGCGGAATTGGTAGACGCGCTGGACTCAAAATCCAGTCTGGCTTACACCAGGTGCCGGTTCGAGTCCGGCCTTCGGTACAAAAAAAATCCCGTTTTATAACGGGATTTTTTGTTTCTGTAATACCTCAGGAATACTTCATTCATCCCATCCTAAAATAAAAAGTAAAAAAAAAGCCACCCCGTCATTTTAACGAGATGGCTTCAAATAGAATAATCGCTTTGTTATACTAATGGTCTGTAGCTATGAAGGGTTTTCATGTAATTAGCACGTTCAAATGCTGCCGGCTCGGCAACACTCTTCTGACTCATACTGCCCTTCATCAGTTCAACTGAAGAATACTCTTTCTCTTCCATCCATCTTGTCATACCTTCAAGCATCTGAGAAATTCTGCCAGTTCCATGTCTTAGTAACTCTGAACAAACCATAGCAACATCACCACCTGCCATCATGACTTTTATAACATCTTCATAATCATGAACACCGCTTGTTGCTGCCATACTAGCCTTAATTCTGCCATAAAGAATAGAAATCCATCTGAGTGGAAGCCTTAATTCCCATGGTGAACTTAAAGCAAGGTTGGGCACTACTTCAAGACTGTCCAGATCCAGATCAGGCTGATAAAAACGGTTGAACATTACTAATGCGTCTGCACCGGCTTCATCAAGTTTCTTGGCTATGTTAGCCATTGACGAGAAGTAAGGACTAAGCTTAACTGCAACAGGAATTTTAATATTCTCTTTTACTGCTTTTAGATTATTTACATAGATCTGTTCAATCTGTGAACCCGGTAAATTCAAATCTGTAGGAATATAGTATACATTTAATTCAAGTGCATCTGCTCCGGCTTCTTCAATATCCTTGGCAAATTTCATCCAGCCGCCTACGCTGACACCATTTAAACTTCCAATGATCGGTATATCAACTGCGCTTTTCAGTTTGCTTATATGGTTAAGATACTCATCCGGACCTAATTTAAACTGATCCGGCTTCGGAAAATAACTTAAAGCTTCAGCAGATGAATCTTCTGTCTGTGTTAAATAAAAATCCAAAGCTCTTGCTTCATGGGTTATTTGTTCTTCAAATAATGAATACATTACTACAGCACTAGCACCGGCATCTTCCAAGGCTTTAACACTATCAACACTCTCCGATAATGGAGAAGCTGATGGAACAATAGGGTTTTTTAACTTAAGACCCATATAGGTTGTTGTTAAATCCATAATCTCAACTCTCTTAATTATTCGTTAATAAATTCTAATTACTATTTTCTATTTGAAGGAAGGAAGAAAAGAAAAAAAGAGAAACAATAGGCACTTCCGTTTAAGGAAGTGCCTTTTGATATAATATAACAGAATATTTTAAATTTTAATAATAAAATATTAAGATTTTGCTTCGTCTTTTCCTGATTCAGGAGTAAAAGCAGCCATGTTTTCGTAGAACTTCCACTTTTTCTCAACCTGATCCTGAGCTAATTCCATGAGTTTCTTGGACTGTTCAGGATTTGATTTCTTGAGCATTGTGTATCTGGTTTCGTTATATGCATATTCTTCTACTTTGATCTTTGGAGCTTTTGAATCAAGCTTTAACGGATTCTTACCTTCAGCAGCTAATTCTGGGTTGTATCTGAATAACGGCCAGTGTCCTGATTCAACTGCAGCTTTCTGGCAGTCAAGTCCTTTGGCCATATCGATACCATGAGCAATACAGTGGCTGTATGCAATGATCAATGATGGACCATCATAAGCTTCAGCTTCAAGGAAGGTCTTAATTGTATGGAGATCGTTAGCTCCCATTGCAACTTTACCAACATAAACATTGCCATAGCTCATAGCCATCATAGCAAGATCTTTCTTTGCAGTTGGCTTACCACCAGCAGCAAATTTTGCTACTGCACCAAGTGAAGTAGATTTTGACATCTGTCCACCAGTGTTTGAGTAAACTTCCGTATCGAGTACAAGAATGTTTACATTCTTGCCGCTTGCCATAACATGGTCCAAACCACCGTAACCGATATCATATGCCCATCCGTCACCGCCCATGATCCAAACTGATTTCTTAACCAGGTAATCAGCTACTGCCATAAGGCTCTTTGCTTCAATTGAATCGTTAGCTTTTATTTTTTCTTTGAGCTTCTCAACTCTTTCTCTCTGGTTATAGATTCCTGTTTCATCACTCTGGTCTGCATTTAAGAGTTCGGTAACAAGATCTTCACCAATCTGATCTTTAAGTGTTACGATCAGTTCCCTTGCAAACTGGTTGTGCTTATCAACTGCGAGCTTCATTCCAAGTCCAAATTCAGCGTTATCTTCAAACAGCGAATTTGACCATGCCGGACCGCGTCCTTCAGGATTCTTAGCCCATGGAGTTGTTGGCAGGTTACCACCATAGATTGATGAACATCCGGTTGCATTTGCAACAACCATTCTGTCACCAAATAACTGTGAAGCTAATTTTACATAAGGAGTTTCGCCGCAGCCTGTGCATGCACCTGAAAACTCAAAGAGAGGCTGTAAGAGCTGGCTTCCTTTTACTGTTCCAACATTAGCTTTGCGCCTGTCGTATTCTGGAAGATTTGTAAAGAAGTCCCAGTTCTCTCTTTCTGTTTCTCTTAATGGTAGCTGATCAGCCATATTAAGAGCTTTAAGTTTTACTTCTTTCTTATTCTTAACCGGACAGACTTCATAGCAAAGCTGGCATCCTGTACAGTCTTCAACTGAAACCTGAATTGTATAAGCTGAATTTTCAGGATATTCTTTGCCTTTTGCTTCCATGTATTTGAATGTCTTTGGAGCATCAGCTAGTAATGATTTATCATAAACTTTGCTTCTGATTGCAGCGTGAGGACATACTAATGGACATTTACCGCACTGAATACAGATCTCGCTATCCCATACCGGAACTTCAAGAGCAATATTCCTCTTTTCCCATTTTGTTGTAGCTGTAGGGAATGTACCATCAATAGGCATTTCGCTAACCTTAACATTATCGCCATTGCCTTCCATGATCTTTGCAAGTACATTCTTAACATAATCAGGAGCTTTGTCTGATACTGTTGGAGGAAGTTCGATATTTCCATCAGCGCAGCCGGGAACTTCAATCTTATGAAGATGTGCTAAGGTTTCGTCTACTGCTTCGAAGTTCTTCTTTACAATTTCATCACCCTTCTTGCCGTATGTCTTCTTGATTGCTTTCTTGATCTGTTCAATTGCTTCTTCTCTTGGAAGAACACCTGAGATAGCAAAGAAGCATGTCTGCATGATAGTGTTAATTCTTGTACCCATGCCTGTTTTCTTTGCAACATCGTAACCATCTATTACATAGAAATTAAGCTTCTTTGCAATAACCTGTTCCTGAACGGTTCTTGGAAGTTTATTCCAGACTTCTTCTTTTGTATAAGGACTGTTTAAGAGAAGTGTACCATTCGGAACGATGTATTGAAGTATGTCGAATTTTTCGAAGAAATTGAACTGGTGAACACCGATAAAGTTAGCTTTCTGAACAAGGTAACTTGATTTGATCGGCTTCTTTCCAAATCTTAAGTGTGAAACAGTTGTTGAGCCTGATTTCTTTGAGTCATAAACGAAATAGCCCTGAGCATAGTTTTCTGTTTCTTCACCGATGATCTTAATAGTATTTTTATTAGCACCAACTGTACCATCAGCACCCAAACCATAGAAAAGTGCACGGAAGACATCGCTGCCTTCGGTTGTAAAATTTGCATCGTATTCAAGACTTGTAAATGTAACATCGTCATTAATACCGATTGTAAAGTGGTTCTTTGGACTGTCTTTCTTTAATTCATCATAAATTGCTTTAACCATTGCAGGTGTAAACTCTTTTGATGATAAACCGTAACGGCCGCCTACAATCTTAGGAGCCTTTGCAAATGGAGCATTCTCTGAAGACATTGCTTCACTTAATGCTGTTACAACATCAAGATAAAGTGGATCGCCAATGCTGCCGGATTCTTTTGTTCTGTCGAGAACAGCAATTTTTTCAACTGTCTTTGGTAAAGCAGCTGCTAAATGTTCTAATGAAAATGGTCTGAATAACCTTACCTTTACAACACCAACTTTTTCTTCCGACTTTGAGGTTAAGTATTCAACTGTTTCTTCAACAGCTTCAGCACCTGAACCCATAATAACAATTACTCTGGTTGCATCAGGAGCACCATAATAATCAAACAACTTGTACTGTCTGCCTGTAAGACTAGCAAATTTGTCCATAGCTTTCTGAACAATCCCAGGTGTAGCTGCATAAAACTTATTTGCAACTTCTCTTCCCTGGAAATAAACATCAGGATTCTGAGCAGTTCCCCTTAATACCGGGTTGTCAGGTGTAAGAGCTCTTTTTCTATGAGCTAAAACAAGATCATTATTGATCATTGCTTTAAGATCTTCAACAGCAAGCTGTTCTATTTTCATTACTTCATGTGATGTTCTGAAACCATCAAAAAAATGAACAAATGGAATTCTTGATTCCAGTGATGCCGCCTGTGAAATTAAAGCAAAATCCATTACTTCCTGAACTGAGTTTGATGCAAGCATGCCAAAACCAGTCTGCCTTGTGGCCATAACGTCACTGTGATCACCAAAAATTGATAATGCTGAATAAGCAAGTGAACGCGCAGTAACATGAAAAACTGTTGGAGTCAATTCACCGGCAATCTTGTACATGTTAGGAATCATTAATAATAATCCCTGTGATGCAGTGAATGTAGTTGTAAGTGCACCATTCTGTAGAGCGCCATGGACAGCACCTGCAGCACCTCCTTCACTCTGCATTTCTGTTACAGAAGGAACTGTTCCCCATATGTTCTTCTTACCTTTTGCAGAAAATTCGTCTGAGTGTTCGCCCATTGGTGAAGAAGGCGTAATAGGATAAATTGCAATAACTTCATTGACTTGATGGGCTACATACGCTGCAGCTTCATTTCCGTCAATTGTTACTTTTTTTCTTTCCATTTTGTATATAACTCCAATATGATTTATTTAAATAATACATTGAATCCTAATTAGGGATTGGATATAACAATCCAGTTTTGACTATCCTCACACAAATATTAAGCCATAATTTGAAAGACTTAAAAAGTACGGATAATGCTTTATTTTTGAGGTTTTTAAGAAATGTTTGTTGATGTTTTTACTTATTAATTGGAAAAATTACTTTAAAAATCTTAAAAATAATAATTTCATCCTGCTCAATGTATAATTTTTACATAATTCGGCATTTTCTTCCATTTTCTTTCTGAAAATATACTGATAATCGGAAAGGGTTATTTTTGGTCCATGTATAATTTTGTGCCCTCTTTTGCGATTGCTATTATTTATCCGCTTAGCTAAATTCACAGCATTTTATCAGGGAATATTGAAATATTTAGTTTTAATATTATTTGTCTGCTTTAATTTGCTTCAGGCTCAGCCTGTATTCATTAAAGGAGTAGTTCAGGATAATGAAACCCTGCTTCCATTGCCCTTTGCCAATATCCAGCTTATTCATGCTATAAATAAAGGAACATCTTCCGATTCCCTTGGACGATTTTCACTTTTATCAGATATCAGCCCCTGCCAGATCAGGATTACTCTTATTGGCTATCAGAGCCAGGTTCTTACTATTGATAAATCTGAACATGATCTAAGTGTAAATTTACTCCCGGCTCCTTTTCTGACCCAGATTGTAAATGTCCCGCCAATGACATGGGCAGAAAAATTTATTAAGAGTGTCATTAATCTTAGCAAAGAGGAAAAAAGTCTGATAAATTTTTATAAGGCAGATGCGTATTCAAAAACTGTCTTTTCAAAGTCCCCTGCGGAGATAATTGGTCTGGTCGAATCGATTTCCGAGATTAGTTATTCCAGACCGGAAAAGTTTCAGGAAAGATTAATAGCATCTAAGATCCCACCGCATATCCGGAACCTGCCTTATAGTTCAATTTCTATTAACCAGCAAATAAACTTGTACTCTGATTATATTAAACTGCAGAATTTTTATTTGGTTAGCCCGTTGGCAGCTGATGCATTAGATTATTATGATTATTCTCTAAAAGATCGGTTCAGCAATGGACCTGATACTGTGGTTGTTATTTCAGTAAAACCCAAAATGAATTCACTACCCCTTTTCCAGGGGAACCTGACGTTTATTGAAAATAATTTCCTGTTGAAAGAAGTCGATCTTTCAGGTAACGAGCAGATCCGTACAGCTATACTTGACTCGCTGAGATTTGTCCAGAAATATGATGTGTTCAGTTCTTCTTTCAATGTACCCGTCCAATCAAATTGCTCTTTAAACCTGAATTGCCTCGGAATGAAGATCAATATGGAACAGCAATATACTTTTGCAAATTATAAAATAAATGATCTTAAGAATAAACCGGAAATTTTGACAAATAACAAAATTATCGAAATAAGCAATGACAGCCTTAATTTTGACTTAAAAAGGGATAATTTCTTCAAAGTTCCTCTTTCATTAAGTGAACAAAAACACCTCCGTTTTATTGACTCAGTTTTTGTGAGAGCTCCGCTTTTCCGCAAAGTGTTAATCTTTGCTGCTACCCGGCTCCCTTCCTTGCTTCTTGATGAATCTACTAGCATTGGAAAATTAAACATTTCACGTTTTTCAAACTGGTATCATTTTAACAAAGCAGAAGGACACTACCTGGGTTTTGAATATCTGGGCTATAAGAATGACAAATCAAGTCTTTTCGCTAATGCCGGATATGGCTTTACCTCTGGCGTTGTTTCTTTGAATCTGCTCTTCAACCTCTATCAGTTTAATCTTCAGATCAGCCGGTCTGTAAGACAGTTGGGAGACATCACTTACAATGCAAATTTCCTTACTTTTAATGCTTTATTTAAACATGTAGATAATAACAACTACTATTTAAGCCAGACTTTAAAATTAAATTATTTGATCCCTGCCTTCAGCCAATTGAGGATCATACCATTCATCCTCTTCGAAAAACAATTGCCTTTGAATAGTATTTCGGAATTTAGCATCCTTCATAAGGAGAAACATTTCCCTTCAAATTACATAATTAAGACATTTAATAATTATAAGACTGGACTGCAACTGGTTTTTTGCCAGGGACCTGATGAAACTTTACCAGAAATACAGGAGACTGCAAAAGGACGCTCATTTTTTAACTTCAGTACAGGAGTTGATATATCCTCGAAATCTATCAATTCAACTGAGAATGGCTATAGCCTCCGTTTTGATTTTCATCAGCACCAGGAAATTGGAAATAACTTGGCATTTGATCTTTTTTTCTATGCTAATAAACAGTCAAATAATTTTAATATTCAGTCAATGAATTTCGTTTGTTCAAAGGAAACAGATTCACAGCAGAATTCTCCGCTAAGTTTCTTTTCTCTTTCCAATTATCAATTCTATGTTCAGGATTATTTCAGAATTAAAGCAGAAACTGAAGTCTTTCATTTGCCTGAAATTTTCACTTTCAGGATAACTGCAGGAATTCTGTACTCCTACCTTAAGGGATTTAACTCCCCGGCCTTAAATGGCTTTTCCCCTCTAAAATCTGATTTTCAGGAGTATGGAATAGCTTTTAAGGGAATTTCATTGCTTAAGTTTTATCTTGTCAAAAACACAATTGAAAAAAACAGCCTTTTCTTAAAAATAAACCTTGGATTGTAACTCTTAATATCAGAAAAAAAAGAATTTATACCTGGAAAAAAATTATTCATTTTCTTTGCGTATAAATAAAGAAATGTTATATTATTATTAGAGACACGTATGCCAAATGCCTGATTTTTTCGATTATTTACTCTCTGATCTTATTCGAAAATGCAGAAACGAAGTTAATCCTATGACTTGAAAAAAGTCTGATTAGGTTATTGAACCAATGGTTTTTATACCCGTGGTTTTGCAGCTTTATTTTATACATCCCATGATCATCAAAACCAGAACATGAATAGATCTTATTAGGGCAATAAGTAATTATATTTTATCTGCATTCATGGTTTTGAACAATATTCGGTTATTTGAAAGAAATGTGATTTCACAATTCGTGTAATAGCTTATCAGTGAGTAAAGAAGGATACTGCTTATTTAAGGAGGGCAAGCCATGGAACTATTTTGGTTAATAATAGCATGGGTAATTTCTCTGTATATAATCCGACTGCATCTGGAACTGCACGCCTACAGGAAATATCTAAACCAGCATAACGATATTTATGTTCCGTCTTATCAGGAACTTTCTCAGGGTAATTCCTGGAATTTAAAACCGGTTTATTCCTTTCTCCTGCAGGTGAAAAAGGAAACAAAACATTCTGCACAAAAAATTACACCCATATACCGTAAAAAACTAATACCAAGTTCAGTATTTATTAAAGAGTAGAACATTACTTTAGGTGAAAGCAGGTTGATAATGTATCAAAAAAATTATAGCTTAATATATTAGCATTTAAATATTTCTCATCACTGCTCCATCTCACAAAGATTTATGAGAAAATAATGAGACTTGTACTAAAGC
>JBLNEL010000444.1:0-4887 GCA_050262615.1 Bacillota bacterium | reverse complement strand
GATCATGACCGAAAGTACATCGAAATGGTACTGCACAGAGTTGCTGAAGAAAATCCGCGTCTGAGCAACGAATACAACTATATTTGCAATCTACTGACAATGAGCTATGGTGATCATTTTACTGAAGAACAGAAGAAAAGCGTGCTTGATTTCATTATGAAGTTTCAGCAGCTGACAGGTCCGCTGATGGCCAAAGGCTTTGAAGATACAGCACTATATGTTTATAACAGGTTTATTTCGTTAAACGAAGTAGGCGGAAATCCGGGAAAATTCGGAATTCCGCTTGAAGAATTTCACAAGTTTAATGAAAAGCGTTTTAACAACTGGCCTCATACACTAAATGGAACTTCGACGCATGATACTAAAAGAGGAGAGGACGTACGTGCAAGGCTGAATGTACTTTCTGAAATTCCGGACGAATGGGAAAAAAAGGTTAAATCCTGGAGTGAATTAAATAGTCCCTTTAAAGCCCAGGTAAGGGGATTTAATGCTCCGGATAAAAACGATGAGTATTTTTTATATCAGACACTCGCAGGCTCTTATCCTCTTGTCAACGAGGATTTTTCCTCGTATCCGGGACGTATTAAAGAATATATCATTAAAGCTGTGCGTGAGGCAAAGATACATACAGCCTGGATCAAGCCTGATGAGGGTTACGAATCGGCTTTTCAGGAATTTGTTGATAAAGTGCTTGACTTATCAGAAAATAATAAATTTATAAAGGATTTTACAAACTTTCAGAAAAAAGTCAGTTTTTACGGATATTTTAACTCACTATCACAAGCTTTAATAAAGCTGACCTCACCAGGAGTTCCTGACTTCTATCAGGGATGTGAATTATGGGATTTTTCGCTTGTTGATCCGGATAACCGCAGGCCGGTTGACTACAATTTAAGGAAGAATTATCTTCATGAGATCAGGGAGTTTGAAGGGGGGAATATACATAAATATATTAAGAAGCTTACTGCGGATATGACTGATGGAAAGGTCAAGATGTTTCTGATATTCAAGGCACTCAAAGCAAGGAATGAAAATCCAGAGCTATTTGAAGAAGGAGAATACATTCCTCTGGAAACAGGGGGCAGGTATAGTAATAATTTAATAGCATTTATGCGGAAAAAGGAAAATAAGTCAGCCATTGTTATTACTCCCAGATTCTTAACAGAAGTAATAAAGGAAAATCATCTGCCATTAGGAGTAAAAGTCTGGGAAGATACTTTTGTAAATCTGCCTTTGGGGCTAAATGAGCTTAGAGATTTAATTACCGGAGAAACAATAAAAGCCGGCAGAATAATTTCAGCAGGAGAAATACTTAAGTATTTTCCGGGATCCTTACTAATAGGAGATGAATAAATTAGCTCTTTTTAGAAGAAACAGATAAACTGCAAATCTTACAAAACAGCAGAGTGGGAGGATCTCCACTCTGCTAAAATGCCGCACTTGCTGCTTTTCAGCTCTTTTTTCTCTCAACTAATCGTAGAATATTGCGATTATAAAAGGGGAAATTGTGTCTTTTTTCAAAATAATGAATGTGAGAAGTTTATGTACTGGGAATATTTTGGTTTGAAATCCAATCCTTTTGGAATAACACCCGATCCCAAATTCTTATTTTTAAGTACACCGCACTCATCTGCTATCGAATGGATGCGCATGGCAATTGAGCAGCACGAATTCGGTATGATTACCGGCGAAGTAGGTTCAGGAAAAACGGTAATATCGAGGTATCTGGTCGATTCGCTCTCTGAGATGAATTACAAGATAGCGTGGATAGTAAATCCTACGTTTTCTCCTACACAGCTTTTAGGAGAGATATACTATCAATTATTTGAAGAGAAACCGCCTCATTCAAAATCGTCCATAGTAAAGGCATTGCAGGAGGGTTTAGTCAAGTATTATCTGGAAAACAAATATCCAGTAGTAATTATTGACGAAGCACAGGCGATCCCAAGCACTAAAGCTTTTGAAGAACTTCGTCTGCTGAGTAATTATCAGACAGATGATCAGAACCTATTATCAATTATTCTGATTGGCCAGCCGGAGCTGAGCAAGAAGCTTAAAAGAAAGACATATCGTGCATTTTTACAGCGGCTGCGGTTTACAATCATACTTGAGCCATTGACATTAGATGAAATAGGAGATTATCTGCAGCACCGGCTAAAAATAGGTGGGCTGGAAAATGGTCAGATATTTACCAAAGAAGCTATAAGACTTCTGCATGAGATAACAAAGGGCTATCCCAGGCCAGTAAACCATCTTGCCGCATTTTCAATGATGGATGCCATGTCTTGTGAAAAAATAATTGTGGAACCTGAAAATGTCAGGTCAGCTGCATCTTCAATATTATACTTTCAGGATCAATTAGAGGAAAAGTCTCTTAAAAAGTCAGAACCTGAAAATGCTGAAGAAATTACAGCAGAAGAAAATGTCCTGAATATGAATAAAGTTGAAAATCATTCTGAAAACCGGAGTTAATCTTTTATGATAAATATATTAAAATTACGTCAGCTGGAAAAAGAAAAGAAAGTAATGGAGAATTCCACGAAACCACAGCAGGAAGAGGTGGGGGTAATTTCAACTGAAATATTTCCAACTGAAACAGCTGAGACTGAAATAGTCGAATTTCCGGAGGATAAAGGAGAATCGCAGGCTGACGCATCAGAAAATATTCAGAAGCTTAATGATATAAAAGAAGAGCAAGTCAGGGAAGAAATTGATATTGAAGTAAAAGAAAAAGAAGTAATTGATCCTGCCGAGCAGTTCCGTCAAAATCTAATTCAGCAGATCCTTCAGGATGAAACCATGATAACAAGGGCTGAACTTCAAAATGAAGCTGAACAAGAGCAGAAAAGGCTGGAAGAGCAGAAAAAAATAGAAGATCAGAATAGAATTGAAGAGCAGAAGAAAGCAGACGAGAAGAAGAAGCTTGAAGAGGAGAGAAAATTTGAAGAAGAGAAAAAGAGGTTAGATGAAGAAAGAAGACTGGAAGAAGTAAGAAGACTGGAAGAAGAAAGACGAAGCTCAGTTTCGTTAAAGTCTGAAAATACTCTTCTTAGAACTCCGTCTGTATCGCAGCAATCAGCAATGCAGGTGCAAGCAGAAAGAAACCGATCACAAGGTGAAAGCCGGGCAGCAGAACAGCAGAAATCCAAGAAAGCTCTTGATTCAATTATTCAGCTTGTTGGTTTTGAAATTGGCAGAGAATATTACGGAATAGAAATAAGCCGGATAAAAGAGATCAACAGGATGACTGAAATCACAAAAGTGCCAAGAGCGCCACAGTTTATTGAAGGGGTGATCAATTTAAGAGGCACTGTAATTCCGGTAATCAATTTGCGTACAAAAGTCAGGATGCCCAAAAAAGAATATGATAAAGACACACGCATTATAATTGTAGAATTGAGCGGAAAGACGATCGGGTTTATTGTGGACAAAGTACGTGAAGTACTGCGGATACCTGATCATCTTCTGGATCCGCCTCCTGCGCTTACTGTAGGCAGCAGAGCCGAGTATATTACAGCGGTTGCTAAAATGGAGAATGATCTTGTTATTCTAATGGATCCTGAAAAGCTGCTGACTAATGAAGAGATTGGAAAACTGAAATAAGAATAAAACCTGTATGCAGATTAGAATTATGAATTAAGAATTATGAATTAAGAATTATGAATTAAGCCTGCCGGCAGGCAGGAATTAAGAATAAAACAGGGGTGGCGCATTAAGAAAGTTAGTAACTTATTTTGTGTGTGCAGAAAAAAGAGAATAAAAAAAGCCCGGCTTAAAAATAAGCCGGGCTTTTTTGTTATGAACTATTTTACAAGTTCTAGAAGCCTAAGCCGACAGTAATTACATGATTTGCATCAAAGTAATTTTTAACCTGTCTATAAGCGTAATCAACTTTTAAGTCAGTTCCGCCCATATTGTAGTTAAGACCAACGCCTGCAGTAAGGCCGTAGTTATAACCAGCTTCCTGTTCAGTCGGAGTATAAGAATAACCACCGCGGAGAGCGATAAGGTTATTGAACATATACTCTGCACCTACTTTGTAAACGTCGCCCGAGAATTCGCTGTTCTGGAAAGCAGTAGAAACGAGCAGTGAATTCTGTTCATTTATGACTGGTCTGTAAGCCAGGCCGAATTCAAGCAATGCTGGCAATTCGAAGCTAGCTGATTCGATCTTGTAGAACTCAGCAGGGCGTTTAAGAGTAGAAACGCTTGCCTGGTTATAAAGACCCGGACCATCGAACTGCATCTGCGGGCCGATGTTCTTAAGAGTAACACCAATGCTAAGGCCATTAACGTCACCGAGGTTTTCATACATAACACCGGCATTAAAAGCGAAACCTGTAGCAGAAACCTGGGCAATGTTTTCCATTACCATGTTTCCAGTAACGCCGACAGATATTCTGTCACTTAATGCGCGTGAATATGTAACACCAGCTGTCAGATATTGCGGGCTGAACTTTTGTCCTGTTCCATCGGGCGCATTAGTGGTAGTCACATCAATATCGCCGAAAGAAAGTGATTTAATACTAAGAGCGAATGTACCAACATCTCTTATATTAGCAGAAACAGCGCCGTAAGTAACGCCGATATCAGCTATATAGGTCATATAAGAGAACATTGCTTCTGCAGATCTCTCAGTTCTCGAAACACCAGCTGGATTCCAGTATAATGCTTCGATACCGGTGGTTGTAGATATATTTGATCCACCAAGTGCGATACCTCTGGCGCCAACAGGTATCAAAAGTTCTGCGGCTCCAGCAGTACCATTACGTCTTCCTCCTCCGGCATAAATAAAGTCAGCAGTAGCAAGGAGAAGAATTAGTACCAAGCTAAAATATTTTATGTTTTTATTCATTTTATACTCCTTAAGATTATCTATACTAGAAT
>JBLNEL010000443.1:0-2513 GCA_050262615.1 Bacillota bacterium | reverse complement strand
AACCCCTTTGTCTGATAACACCCCCGGAGACTAAATAACCTTCATTATTATATAATACGGCTGACTGGCCAGGTGTAATAGCACTTTTCCCTTCAAAAAACCTGACATGAAATGATTTACTATCTGAATCTATAACTTCGACAGGTGATCCTTTATCAGAGTACCTGATTTTGCAGATTAATTCCTCGCCTTTTGATAACTCCCCCTTACTTACATAATTTATATCCTCAGCAAATAGTTCCGTTTCCAGCAAATCTTTCTTCTCACCGATTTCTATAACGTTACTGTTATAGTCAATTTTGGTCACATATACAGGTTTACCAAGAGCTACTCCTAAACCTTTTCTTTGGCCAACTGTATAAAAAGGTATTCCCTTGTGTGTCCCAATTTTCTTCCCATTAAAGATCATATCTCCTTCAGGGACCTTATTCATTAAATCAGGGACTTTTTCACGTAGAAATCTCTCATAATTATTATCGGCAACAAAACAGATTTCCTGACTATCCGGCTTATGAGCAGTTTTAAGACCGAAGTCCTCTGCCAGTTTTCGCACCTCAGATTTTGTGTAATTCCCCAGCGGGAATAAAGTCCGCCGCAGACTCTCCTGTGTCAAGCCCCAGAGAGCATAGGTCTGATCCTTTGAATTGTCTTTTGAATTCTTGAGGCAGTAACGCCCTGAATCAGGATTAAATTCCACCATAGCATAATGCCCTGTTGAAACAAACTCTGCATCAATTGCATCAGCTTTTTTTAGCAATTCTTCCCATTTAATCTTCCTGTTGCATATGACACAGGGATTAGGAGTTCTGCCTGACATATATTCATCAACAAAGTTATCGATAACAGCTTCTTCGAAAGCTTTTGTAAAATCTACTGTATAATGAGGGAACCCGAGTGAAGCTGCAACATTTTTTGCATCATATATTGCATCTAAAGAACAGCATCCACTTTCATGCTTTGGAGCTCCTCCAACTTCCATAAAGCCCCAGGTTTTCATTGTGATGCCAATTACATCGTAGCCTTCGCTCTTTAATAGTGCAGCAGCTACAGAGGAATCAACTCCCCCGCTCATCGCCACTACCACACGCTTTTTATTCATTTAACCATTTCCTGATTCCGGTAAAAAACCATTTATATCTTACTTATTGTCTATTAAAAACCTCAATATAAGAATTTATCATAGGATATTCCATACAAATAGAGACTCACACTTATCAAGTTGGATAACTTCCGGAAATTTAATTTCTTTATAATCGGCTGATTTTCTGAGCTAAAGTCAATCTTAAAGTAATTAGAATCATCTTTATTTTTGTATCTTTATATGCATATTTAGCAGATTATTTAAATTAACTAAAACCTTAACTATTTTATGTAAAAATTATGAAAACCAGATTAATAATTTTGTTTTTATTCTCAATTATCATTTATGGGTGCTCATCCACTAACGATTTAATAAAGATAAAATCCCGCGCTGACTGGAAGGCATTAGACCCTAAACCTTTTAAGACTCATGTACCTGTCAGAATAACTATTCACCATGAAGGCGAATACCTTGATCCGAATGCGAATGCTGCTGATAAAATTAAAAAGACACAGGTTTGGGGTATGGGGAAAGACAGGAACTGGGCTGATATTCCCTATCATTTTATGATTGATGGTAAAGGGAATGTATTTGAGGGACGAAATGTTTACACTGCAGGAGAGACCAATACGACTTATGATCCATCTGGTCACTTGCTGATAACATGTTTGGGTAATTTTGAGGAACAGGAACTTACTGAAGCGCAGTTAAAATCTCTGGTTGACCTGGTGGCCTATTGCTGTGTCAAATATCAGATCTCACCTGATACAATAAAAGGACATAAGGATTACGCTGAAACTCTTTGTCCTGGTAAGAATCTTTACAAGTACTTACAGGATGGATCATTAATTAAGAGAGTTAAAGAAACAATGAAGGCTTACGAAAAATAATAGTAATTTAAATAAGAATAATTGTGGTCCAGATTTAGGTTAATAAAATGAAAAAAGTTATTACCCTGTTATTTTTACTTTTTTTCTGTTATGGTTCTGACTTTGCACAGACTTATTTGGGCAACCTGACTAATGTTCAAATAACAGAAACTGCTGTCCTGGTGAGATCTGATAGTGCCTCTGTTGTGTTTTCTTTTCTTAGTGCAGATATTGTCAGGGTTACATATGCTCCATCGAATAGTGTAAAGTTCGATACTTCATTTACAGTGGTTCAGAAAAACAGCCAATGGAGTATCTTTACATATAAGGATCTGGACTCAAGTTTTGAGATCATTACCAGTGCTCTCAGTATCGTTTGTAAAAAATACCCCTTGCGTATTTCATACCATAACTCCATTGGAGAATTATTGGTTGCTGAACCTCAGTCTGGAGGTTTATCCAATATGGGTTTACAAAGATGGGTTAACTTCAATTTAAGTCCTGATGAGCATCTTTATGGAACCGGAGAACGCGGCACTTCCCTGGATAAAAGAGGTCAAAGC
>JBLNEL010000442.1:0-6057 GCA_050262615.1 Bacillota bacterium | reverse complement strand
CTCCAAATCCATCGGATGGTACTTTAGCTCCGGACGCATCCCGGAAAATAACTATAAGACTAAACGCCGCCAACGCTGCTGAAGGTAATTATAAAGGAACTGTTGCAATTAGTAGTAATGGAGGCGATATTTACATACCTGTCGAAATTATAGTAATGAAACCGGTATTCGTTTCGGAAACAAAATCTGTCAGCCAATATGAACTTCTACAAAACTATCCGAATCCGTTTAACCCTGTGACAGTTATAAAATTCAGAATTCCTGAGAGCGGAATAGTTATATTAAAAGTATATGATGTTAACGGACGAGAAGTTACCACACCTGTAAATAGTTACCTGAATGCCGGAGAATACCAGCTCAGGTTTAATGCTATTAAACTTTCCAGCGGTATTTACTATTATAAAATTAATGCCGGGAAATTTTCTGATGCAAAAAAAATGATCCATATCAAATAAGGATAATTTTCTTAATGGTAAATAACATTTATTCCTTTTCTTTTCTGAAATAAAGTTGAGATATAATATTTTGTTTTTTAAAAGTCCTTATTTTTCTCCTACTATCTGTGATATCTGTAGGCTAAATTATTAACTGTCTTATTACAATAAAACTATGAAAGGAAAATCGTATGGCACAAATTATTGCTTATCTTTCATTTAACGGTAACTGTCGTGAGGCTATGTCATTTTACAGGGATATTTTGGGTGGCGAACTCAGGATGCAGAGTGTTGGCGAAACACCTGTTGCTGGACAAATGCCTGCTGAAGCACACCAGAAAATAATGCATGCTTTGCTCACCGGCAATGGCTTTGTCCTTATGGCATCGGATTCTTTGAGGGGAAATCTTACTGAAGGGAGTTCAATTTCACTGCTTTTAAGTTGCTCGGGTGAGGAGGAAATTAACAGGCTTTTTTCAGGACTTTCTTCCGGCGGTAATGTTACAGAACCCTTAAATGATACTTTCTGGGGCGCCAGGTTTGGAGCACTTAAAGATAAGTTCGGAATAAGTTGGATGCTAAATTTTGAGAAACCAAAATCATAATTCATGTCTCTGGAATAATCATTGAACTATTATTTTCTTGCCAATAAATACATCGATTATTAAGTTATATTCCACAATTTAAATTCTAAGTATTCTGTCCGCCCTGATATTTTCAGGGCGGCCTTTATCTTCTGTTTATCCAATATCTGTCAACTAAATCTGTTAAATGATGAAAGTAGAATCCTTAAGACCCAAAGCTGTAACAGCAATAGTTGTTATAAATGCCCTTGCCGCTTTAATAACGCTATTATTCTGGATAATAGTATATGTTAAATTATATTCTGGCACTCAGCCTCAGATAATCGACAAGTCTTCTGCTGCCTCTACTCTTGGGTTCCTTGTTTCAGATATTATCTGGGCTGTACCTGCTTTAATAGTAAGTATTCCAGGATTACTGAAAATGAAGTTTTATGGATGGACTTCGGCACAATTGGCAAATATATTATGGTTCTATTCAATGACTTCGGTTTTTACTAGAGATATCTATGCCGGGGGAGTGATCAGCCCTGGTAATTTTCTGTTTCTGCCTTTTACTTTGATCTCAGTCTGGGCCGCAATTTACTTGTGGAGGAAACAAATGTTATTCCTCCCAAAGAGAACGGCAGCTCAGCTAGAGGAAGATCTTAATGATATCTCTGAAAAGTCATAAGCCGCAAAATAAATATTTCACTGTATAGGAAAATAAATAATGGCAGAACAACTTGAAGTATCAGCTGAACTAATAAACCAAAAAGTTAAATTTACAGGAATATCAAAATCTAATCCTGATCATCCGGTAACATTTGACTATCACCCACCGCTTGGTAATGGTGAAGGATTTGCAGGACTTGAACTTTTTCTTCTTAGCTTTGCCGGATGCAGCGGGACTTCAGTAGTATATTTGCTTAGAAAAATGGGGAAAAAGATATCGGGCCTCAAGGTAAACGCTAAAGGAATAAAACGCGCGACTCTGCCAATTTCTTTCGAAACTATACTTCTTGAGTTTATCGTTGAGTCAGATGATGTAAATGACCTGAACATTAAAAAGGCAATTGAACTCTCAGAAGAATCCGTCTGCCCTGTCTGGGCCATGATTAAAAATAACGTTCAGGTTATTACCAGTTATAAAGTTATTACTCCGGAAACAATATTCCCGGTATTATAAATCACTCAAAATAAAACGGAGCTCAGTTCTCCGTTTTTTGTATCAATATGATCTGAATTCCACCTTTTCAGATGCCGCCTGTTATTAATTTATCTTTCCATAAGGCTTGCTGAATAACATATTTGACTAAATTTGACTATTTTTCGCGCAGCAATTCATAATTATACCACTTAGAAATTATATGGTTTAGAATTTACATCATGAACAAAACTAAAGCATTATATGTAAAAAGGTCTGTCGTTTCGATTTTGTTACTTCTTCTTTTCATCTCTTGCCATTGCTATGCCAGCTCTCAAAAAGAATACAAGCCTGAAAAAGAATACAAGCCTGAAAAAGAATTTATTCAAAAAGAATTTTTCCAACCTGTTGTTTTTTGGTATCCTTCGGCATCAGGAGCCGACTCAATTGACCAGGTTTCCTTCAAAAGAACCCTTGAAACAATCGGACTTTCCCCAAAACTCCTGGATATTAATGAAAAGAGAAACATTCTTGAGAGCCTTTTTAGTGAAAATAAACTGCTTCTTGTAATACCTCATGCTTCGGCTGCCAGATTAGATCTTCAGGATATACAAAGCATTCTTAATATCCTCTCTAAAGGCGCAAAGCTTGTTACCGATGGCGATAGCCCCCTTTCAAATAGTCTTGGGATAAAAACCTCTTCTGCCATAAAAGTAAAAAATGTTTCCGACCATTTATACACATCACAAAAACTTCGGTGGCCGGATACCCCGCTTGTCAGCTCTATTCTTCCTGAATCATCAAAGTTTGGCCGGATATTATATTCGGATTCTGATAATAATAAGGCCCTGGCAATACTAGGTAAATATCAGCAAGGAAGCTATATCTTCCTTGCCCCATTGTTTGACCCTGTATCCGGCAACGGCTATTCCCGTTTTCCTACACTTGCTAACTCAATTGTTTCAAAGCTGAATTCTATCCCTCTGGTGAGGCGCCATGGTATCGATGTGTATATGGATCCGGGCTACCGTTACAACATCCCGGTTAAAAAGCTTATTTCTATGTGGAAAAAGTGGGGAATAAAGGCAGCCCATGTATCTTCATGGAACTGGTATAACGAACCTAAGTATAACTATGACCGTCTTATTAACGAAGCCCATAAAGAAGGAATAAGGATCTATGCATGGCTTGAATGGCCTTACATTGGTGAAAAATTTTGGGATGAACACCCTCAGTGGCGCCAGAAGACTGCCGCCGGCAATGATGCCCACCTTGACTTTCTTTACCTGATGGACCTTCAGAATAAAGATTGCATGAAAGCTGCTCTTTCTGACTTCTCCCGAATGCTTCGCTTTGACTGGGATGGAATTGATATTGCTGAATTTTCAATTACGGGCGGCGTTGCTGAGGCTCTTGAAGGCCCTAAAAGACCAGATTATTTTACCGGCTTTAATAAAACTGCACGAGAAGACTTTACGTCACTCTACGGCTTTGATCAGCAAGAGCTCTTTGACTCTGCCTCTGTCCACTTCTGGAAGAAGGATTCAGTTTCTTTGAATAAATTTTACCGCTACCGTGTAAGCGTAAATAATCAACTTCTAAGACATATTGTCCAGACACTTGATTCATTAAGAATACACGATAAGCGCGATTGGGAAATTATTTTTACAGTGCTTGATAATTCGCTTCATCCTGAATTCGACCAGCTCCTGGGATTTGACCTTAAGCATACAATTTCACTTGCAAAGGAATTTAATTCAACTCTTCAGGTAGAGGACCCCCTTAGCGAATGGTCACGCCCACCTGAAAGATATAAACAGCTTGCTGAAGCATACTCGAATATAGTTGATAAAGATAAATTCGCTATAGATATAAATGTTGTCGGCATACATCCGCCTGCACAGGAAGGCTTTGCTTCTCTCCAGCCTACAGGCACTGAAGTCTTTCAGCAGTTTAATGTTGCAGATAAAGGATCAGGAAGAGTGTGCTTTTATGCTGAATCTACAGTTTATCCATATGATTGGGATATTATGCCTTATGTAATGGCCTTAGAATCTCATATGTCAAAAGACCGCGATAAATGGATAGTAGATGCCCCGTATACCATAATGCTTGATAACTTTTCTAAAAGCAAACAGATATCGATGGACGGAAATCTATGGCCGTGCTTTAACAGTAATAGCATAATTGTTCCTCCGGGCAGTCATAGTATTTCTTTTATCTCCGGTAAGCCTTCGGCAGACCCTGCTGAAACAATCCGTCTGCTGGATATCTCTGATGAACTTATTGAATGCACAATAAAAGATCGCGGAATAGAACTAAACTATAAAGCTCCGGCAAGATGTATGCTTGCTTTTAATAAGAAGCCGGCAATTATTAAACTTGATGGCTCTGCTAAACTGCTGAAAGTAATAAAGAATAATAATAAATACGTAGTCCTTGCTCCATCTGGAAATCATAAGCTATATATTGAATAACTATTTTAATTTTAAGACTGTCACTGTTTTTTAAGAGCAGTGACAGCTTTTATCCATAAAAAGAGAGTAAAGAAGAAATATGAAAAAACTTTCTTTCCCCATTGTTTTGCTGTTATTGCTTTCCTTCTCTGTAAGTGGACAATTTCTTAATATTCAGAGTAAAACCGGTACTGATAAATTCCTGCTCCCGGAGCTCGATAGTATTACATTTAACTTAAATTCTCCCGCTATAAAATATTCACTGAATATTCACACCTTAAATAAAATAATTCAAATAAAACTCTCCGATATCGACAGCCTTACATTTTCCGCCGCTATGGTTTTCAGAGTAAATACAAAATCTGGTCCGGTTCAGTTTCCTGCAGTAGAAATAGACAGTATTACATTTTCATCTTATTCAATTCCTAATAGGTCAGATGATGCTTTAAGCGGCTCTGAATTCATGCATACTATACAAAATATGTCTTTTACCGAAAGAGAACCTCTTATACTGAATGAATTCTTAAATGGAAATATACCTGACTTCTTAAGAACTATGGTCAGCATAAGAACTCAGGCTTCAGATAGTCTTGGAGTTCAGCATGACATTGTACTTGAAGTCATGCCTGACTATCTTTCTATCGGAAAAAACAACGATTTCTGCAGAATTCCTATGGGACCTCAGACTGCTCAGAATATTGCCGATCACTATGGATGCATTCTTCCTACAAGGAAAATTGTAAACCTTATCTATCTTTCTTCATCAGTAAGATTAGAACCAATTACTTACGCTCCTGTTGGAAATAATAATGAGCTCGTAACAACGTTCATCAGGCATAATCGGGATATAGAAGCAAAAAGACTCCAAATGAATAAAAGTTTAGGAAATCTTATTGCAGGACTAAAGAAAGATATTGTCATAACTAATCTTCTGCCTTCTAAACCAACACGTGTTGCAATCTATGGATGGCATAAATTAGATGGCAGCCCAATTCAGTCTTTATATACCGGACATGTAAACTATTATGTTGATTATAGCCATGGTGTAAGACTTGTAAATTCGGTTATGTGGATTGACGGAAAAGAAACCACGATTCAAAAAATCCTAGCAGATAAAGTACTATATAAATTACTTAGCGATGAGTCTGGCATTATCACCCAGCCCGCTTATAAATATTAAGCCTTTGATCCTTTGGCCAGATGCGGTAAAATCTGAATGTTTTCTAAAACAATAAATCATATTTTATTTACTAACCCCTTGCAGAAGCTTGTTAGAAAGATATACAAGTAGAATTAATACTCCAAGCGAAAGTAAAGGATTAAAATCAAAGGCACTTCTTATTCCTCTCATACTCAGCCTTAGTAAATATACCGATGCAATAAATGCAATAGTTATCACCCCTCGGATGTACTGATTGATATTAAGGAACATTTCGTAATGCGACTTAAGAAATATCGAT
>JBLNEL010000441.1:0-7500 GCA_050262615.1 Bacillota bacterium | reverse complement strand
GCATAATTGGCGAAAGAGCAGTTGCAATCTCAGATATTAATCCAAAAGGTGAGGTGCATGTTCATGGAGAGATATGGTCGGCCGAAAGTCTAAGCGGGTTGATCAATAAAGGAGAAGATGTGGAAATAGTAAATGTTGAGGACCTTAATCTTATGGTTAAAAAATGTAACCATACTGCTTAATAAATTAATAAACAAAATGTACCAAGTACAAATTTACCAAGTAACTAAAATAAAGCAATAAGGGGGGAGCTATGGCACCATACCAGGGATTAGCTGTTATAATAGGCCTTTTTCTACTGATCATAATCTTTAGTGCGATCAGGATATTAAGGGAATACGAAAGGGCGGTTGTATTCCGTTTAGGAAGGCTCATAGGAGCAAAGGGACCCGGACTTATATTTCTGATCCCGATCGTTGACCGAATGGTAAGGGTAAGTTTAAGGACAGTTGTTTTTGATGTGCCCGCACAGGATATAATTACAAAAGATAACGTCTCATTGCAGGTAAATGCAGTTGTTTATTTCAGAGTATTTCACCCTGAGAAAGCAATAGTTGAAGTTGAAAATTACCTCCAGGCAACATCGCAGCTTTCTCAGACAACGCTGCGAAGTATAATGGGGCAGTCAATGCTTGATGAAATTCTGGCCGAAAGGGATCAGATCAATTTGTCGCTTCAGAGGATAATTGACTCTCAGGCTTCTCCATGGGGAATAAAGGTCTCAAATGTTGAGATAAAACATGTTGATCTTCCAATTGAGATGAAGCGTGCAATGGCTAAACAGGCTGAAGCTGAAAGGGAAAGAAGAGCGAAAGTTATTCATGCTGACGGGGAATTCCAGGCCAGTCAGAAACTTTTTGAAGCAGCAACAGTAATTGGCAATAATCCAGTTGCAATACAGCTTAGGTTTCTGCAGACTTTAACTGAAGTTGCAACTGAAAAGAATTCAACAACAATCTTTCCTGTACCAATTGATCTGATTGCCCCGTTTATACATAATGGCAAAGACAAGGAACTGATTAAATAATCTGTTTAGTTTAGTACGGAAAAACATTTTTAGCTTTCCTTAAGCAAAGGAGATTATTATGCCAACTTACTTATATATATTGCTTGGGGTGCTTATTGTTCTTATTATGGTTTTAATGCTAGTTATCGCTGGTATTATATTTTTTAAAGGCGACCTGATCTTAAAGAACAGATACCATCATAAGCATAAAAGCTCATTGTGAATATAATTCTGTTATTTAGATCTAAGACCGTCAATAAACATATTCCCATCCTGCATTCTTTCTTCTAAAATAATTATCTTTGATAGAAGATTTTAGAAGAGATTATTATAAGCAAGGATTCATTTACCGAAAAGATGAAACTTTCACCGGCTTTAAATACCCTATTGCCTAAAGTTAAAATTCTGGTTTGCTTATCAATATTTATTTATATTCCACCTGAAAACCATAAAATTTAATATTTACTTTATTTCTGGAAAAATAAACTCATGAGTTATTTAAAATTATGCATTTTCCTGATATTTATATTTTTTTTATTTTCCAGCTCCTCGAATTGCCAGGCAAATAAGAATTTAACTGAAGTTTCAGCAGATCCTGTTGTAATTAATTCCATACCTGAAGGCGCCGATGTTTACATCGATGGTGAATTTATAGGACAGACGCCTGTTGAGGTAAATAATTTTCCTAAGAAACCATATTCAGTTAAAATAAAGAAGGAAGGTTTTAAGGATTGGGGATATAACTTTGTTTACAGGGGGGACTTCAGGCGCGAAATTATCGCTGTTTTAGATGGCACCTATGGCTTGCTGACAGTCCAATCAGAGCCTGAAGGTGCAGATGTATTCATTGATGATTCACTGATGGGAAAAACGCCAATTCTTCATATGAAACTTAGTACAAAGCCTCATGCTGTAAAATTAAAAAAAACAGGGTACAGTGAATGGGGGACTGTCATTAATATGACTTCTAACCTTGAGAACCTGCAGGCCAGATTAACATGCCTGAACAGCTCAGTCTCATTTCTGAACATACCTCCAACAGCTGACCTAATTGTTGATGCACAGAAAATCGACTCATCTGCATACATAAATAAGCTATTAGTTAAGGGCACTCACAGCATTGAGCTGCTTGACAAAAGGACATCAAAAAATATCTCAGATGAAATAGAGACAGACCCTGATTATACTTACAGAGTTTCTGCAAGGTACAATGATTTTACTCTTGCACCTTTAGGATATTCATTTTTTTTGCCAGGAGCAGGCCAGTTTTATAACGGATCTTATATAAAGGGTGTGTCGATTTTTGCAGGGGCATTGATTTCAGGATATCTGGTTTATTCTTCATCAGACAATTACAATAAAAAATTACAGATCTATAATGATGCTTTGCAGAGATATGCAAATGCCTCAAATGAAAGCGATGCTGTTTTCAGCCGTAGTGTAGTTTTATCTGCGCAGTCAGATGCCAAAAGTGCGTTAAATATCAAAAGAATATCTATTGGGGCTTTGATCGGTATCTATGTATATAATCTTCTGGATGCATTGATATTTGAATCAAGGACTGACCACCTGGAAATCTACAAAACAAAGGTAGATCTTTTATCAGGAAGCGCTTTATTGGGTTATGACCAGGAAATTAAAATAAAGTTTGGAATCCCAATTAAATAAATTATTTCATATAAAATATTTAACTGCATCAGTATATAATCAAAGGCAATGAAAATTAAACATTTATTTTTAGCAGTATTTCTGGCGATGTTTTTTCTGTCAGGATGTAATGAATTGGTCACCCCGGTACTGGAAAACCCTAATGACCCGGAATCACCTTCTTTCAAGGGAAATCCACCATCATTTTTATCTGTAAAATCAATTTCCGCAAATGCGGTAAAACTAATATGGAAAGACAGCAGTAATTTTGAAAATAATTATGTTATTCAGCGCAGCACGAATAAGCGGCAATTCGAGGAGATTGCAATCCTGCCTTCAAATCTTCAGGAATACACAGATACAACACTGGATATAGCAAATTCATATACATACAGGATCAAATGTGTTTCCTCAAAAAACAATTCCACATTTTCTGATTCAGTCAGTATAAAGAATGATCCTTATATATCTGAGAAAACACTAACTGCTACGGGAGTAAAAACTCTGTGCTTTAGTCCTGATGAGACCTTAAAGGCTTCATCTGACGGGAAGGGAAGCATTATTATTTTAAGTAGTCTGGATAATTCGGTAAAAAGGACCTTGGCAGTTACTGCATCTGCAATTTCTTTTACCAATAATAATTCTCTTGTCATTTCAAACAATAAGACTAAGAATATTGAAGTGTGGAATATAGCAGATGGCACTCTGAGCAGAAGTTTTGCCGGTACACAGTCCGGACTCGTAAACATTTCCTTAAGTCCTGATAATCTTTACCTTGCAGGCAGCGGCAATGACAGTTCGATGAGAGTGTGGGACTTTAATTCAGGCAAAGAAGTCTACAGTTCACAGGCCGGTACAGTAATCAGGAATCTTACTTTCAGCCGCAGCAGTAAATATTTAACAGTCAGTACTTACTGGCAGTTTTTCCTGCTTGAAACAGGATCGTGGAATGTTCTGCATTGTTTTTGGTACGGGGCGGATGAAGCATATCCTGATATTACTTTTTCACCGGATGATAAATATGTATTATACAAGTTGAGGAATTATATTAGCATTTGGGATATTGAGAGCCAGGCTGCAGTAAAACAGTTAAGCGCAGGCGGGGCATTTGCGTGCTCTCCTGATCTTAAGATCCTGGCGCTTATTGATGCTTCCGGATTCCTGCAGGTCTGGCAGATGGATAAACTCAATACGACAAAACTTATAAAGCTATTTTCAGCTCAGATTTCTTATCCCGGACCTGTTACAGAACTGCATGTTTCTGCTAACGGAGATATTGACATAGTTTATAACTATTCGGTTCATCAGTCATGGAAATATTACGATAAATGGGTGAGATATTAACTATGAGAAAAATGTCAGTTGAAGCAGTCAGCTTAAAATGTTTAATTCCTTTTTGGTTTTTAATTTCTATTTTATTGCAGTCCTGTAATGATAAGATCACAGAATTTAATGAAAGCAATGTGTTAAATGCTCCGTCAGATTTGAAAGTAACTGTAAATGACCAGAAAAATCTTACTTTATCCTGGATGGACAATTCAAACTGGGAAGATGGCTTTATAGTGCAAAAGAGTCTTAATGATGAAGCATCTTTCAGGGATTATGCCATTTTATCAGCCAATACAACATCGTACAAGGATTCGATCTTGGCAGATACAAAAATATTGTGCTACTACAGAATAGCAGCTTACAAAGGCACAATGAGAACTGCATCTGCAGTTAATGTATTCAGAATAAAAGATATTCTTAGTCCCTCAAATCTTACTATTGAAAATACAACACAGACGACAATTCAGCTTCAGTGGCAGGACAACAGCAAAATTGAAACAGGCTTTGTTATTCAAAGAAGTGAGAATAACTCTGCTTATCATAACATTGCAACAGTACCCGCAAATACCATAACTTATTCAGATACAAACCTGAACACAGAATCTACATACCGTTACAGAGTTGCAGCTCTTTTTATAAACGGGACTTCGGATTATAGTGAATCTGAATATGCAAACTACGGGCTTGGTTTAGAAAAGCCAATTGTATTAGATAACACATACGGAGCAAGAAGCGTATGTTTTATCCCTGGTTCAGGAAACATTGTTGCAGGCGGCAATGAAGGTAATAGTTATGTACTACCAAATGGAAAGACACAGGTGGGAATATTTAGCTCATCAGGTAAACTGATCCGCAGAATTGCTGATAACAATGTTAAGGTCTCTGTTAGTTTGAATGGCAGGTATATTGCTACAAGCGGTGAGAATTATGAGATCAAAGTCTGGGATATTGAGACAGGAGTTTTGCAAAACACTTTTCGCAGGACAAGCTACGGGTATGGCATGACTCCTGTTATTTCAGCGTTAAGTCCTGATGGAAAGTTCCTTGCATTTTATGATACCAAACCTTACGGTGAAGCAGGGATTGTGGTTTACGAGGTAAGTACAGGGAATCTCAAGTGGTCACGAAAATATCCTTCAGTCTATAATCTTAGTGTACTGGAATATTCACCCGATGGAAAGCAGTTAATATATAACGATAACAGCGGACAACTTTTCTCTGCTAATGCTTTAGATGGAACTTCAGTTAAATTGATAAGCTCAGATCCAGTAAGTTCTATAGCCTTCAGTCCATCAGGGAAGTATCTCTTTATATTTAAAAAAGGCTCAGCCGTTCTGTGGGACAATTATGCAGGTGCTTCTGCTAAAACAGTTAATATGGACAATACCTATTCTGTTTCGGCAATATATTTTGATCCGCAAAATGAAGGCGCATATTCTTATTCATATTTTAGTTCCTCCAAGGGATGGAATATTTATACCGGGGGTAATCTCTGGCCGGTTAGGTTTGAAAATGCAGATGAAATTAAATTAAGTCCTGATGGTAAAAACCTGCTTATAAGAGGTAATCTTACTTCTGTAATTTTAGCGAAGATAGCCTGGAAATGGATAAAAATGTAATATTCAGATGCTATATAAGTCTTTACAGCTTGTTTAATTTTTCCTGTTGTTCTATATTTACTTGGCCAGAGCAATTATCTCTGAAAAAATGAGTTCTCATATTCTAAGGTGAGGAATGAATATTCAGTTGATTGTCTGAATGTAGCCGCTGCTTATAAGCCGCCACAATAGGGAACGTTCCTGCCAGTCTGAACATTGATAATTAATAAATTAAAAAGCAGCATTCAGGATGCAGCTATTTGGAATTTTGCAGAAGGAATTCAGGTAATGAAAAAGATCTATACAGTTTATTTTATTTTGTTCTTATCTGCCATTTCTCTTTTTGCACAGGGAAAGGAGAATACAAAAACACTGCTTATAAGGTGTGATGATATTGGAATGTCTCATGCAGTTAACATGGCAGCTTTAAAACTTATCGATTCAGGTATTCCATTTTCCGCCTCCGTAATGTTTGCATGTCCATGGTATCAGGAAGCAGTTGATATATTGAAGCTTCATCCTGAAATTGCTGCAGGGATTCACCTTACGTTAAATGCTGAGTGGAAAAACTACAGGTGGGGACCGGTCAGCGGTAAAGATGCAGTGCCAAGTCTTGTTGACAGCTGCGGATACTTTTTCCCATCGAGAGCAAAGTTCAATGAGAATAATCCAAAATTAAATGAAATTGAAAAGGAACTTAGAGCGCAGATAGAAAGGGGGATTCACTCAGGCCTTAAAATCTCTTATGTTGATTATCATATGGGAACAGCTGTTGATAAGCCTGAGTACAGGGCAATACTTGAAAAGCTTGCAAAAGAATATGGTCTCGGAATATCCCGTTATTTTGGTGAAAAGGATACAAAAATCATGTATTCCGATCCGGTTGAGACAAAGCTTGACAGTCTGATTACTATTCTTAACAATTTAGAAACTGATAAGATAAATCTTTTAGTCTGTCATATCGGATTAGACCAGCCGGAACTGCAGGCAATGATAGATATGAATTCTTTTGGATTAAAGGAAATGAGCAAACACCGTCAGGCTGAGCTGAATGCACTTTTGTCTGAACGCTTTTCAGATTTTATAAAGAAAAACAATATCCGTCTTATTACTTACGAGGGTTTGAGATAAGCCGGTTTATTTCATTAAAATCAAGACCGGGAGTTGCACCGTCTTTTGATGCGACGAAAGCGCCAAGGGCATTTGCACGGGTAAGGATCTTTTCATCTTCCAGGCCTGTTAAAATACCGGAGATCATAGAAGCAAGGAAAGCATCACCAGAGCCGACTGTATCTTTTACAGAAACCCTGAATCCGTTATGCTCAGTCCATTTTCCATTGTGCCAAAGTGATGCACCGTTTTCACCTCTTGTTATACAGATAGTTGTGCAGCCGAATTTAAGAGAAATTGATTCGGCTGCTTCTCTTAAGTCACTTGGAAAACCGAACCAATTTGAGATCTGCCTTAACTCATCATCATTTAGTTTTACAATCTGAGTACCGGTAAACGAATCCTCAACAATTTCAGGATTGTCATAAGGAGGTCTGAGGTTAACATCAAATACTGTAATTGGAACAAGCGTTCTTAAAGTACTTATAGTTTTGCGTGAAGAAGAATTCCTTTGCGCCAGGCTGCCGAATATAAGAAGATCAGAGGCTGAGACTTTCTTTATTAGCTGATCAGTAAGTTCTATGAAATCCCATGCTGCAGGTTCAACTATTTCGAAAGCTGCATTGCCCATGTTATCAAGGTTCACATTGACAATCCCAGTTTTTTCTTTATTATCCAGCTGTATATAATCAGTGCTAATATTTTTTTCTCTAAGGCTATTTAGAACCTCATGTCCAAAGTTGTCTTTTCCAATCCGGCTTATAATTGTGACACTTTCGCCAAGCATATGCAGGTGACAGGCAACATTAA
>JBLNEL010000440.1:0-12733 GCA_050262615.1 Bacillota bacterium | reverse complement strand
AGCGATGCCGGTGGATTATCCTTTATCGCTCATCCTGGTTATATAAGTGAAAAACTGCTTATAAGCCTCATAAGATTCGGAATTGATGGAATTGAGGTCATCCATCCAAGCCATAACCCTGGTCAGGTAAATTATTATAGAGGTATAGTAAACGAATATTGCTTGCTGGCTTCAGGTGGCAGTGATTTCCATGGGGGCAAAAGAGATGACGAACATAACTTAGGCAAATACTATATCCCATCTTCCAACATCGATACTATGCGTAAAATGCTTGTTAAAAATGGCGCATAATATTTAGATATGTATTATTTAATTTGATCAGAAAGTTTATTAACTTTAGAGGTCTAAAATTCAACTTGGGAAATTTTCGTTATGTATAAAATAGTCGAAGGAAAACTTTCCGCAAAGGACTACAAATTCGGAATCATCGTAAGCAGGTTTAATGATTTTATTAGTCAGAAGTTATTCGAAGGCGCATCTGACTGCCTTGAAAGACATAACGCTGTTTCTGAGAATATTACCGTATTTAAAGTCCCTGGAGCTTTTGAGATCCCATTAATCGCATCCAGACTGGCCGAAAGCAGAAAGTATGATGCCGTTATATGTTTAGGTGCAGTCATACGTGGGGCAACACCTCATTTTGATTATGTGGCTTCTGAAGTATCAAAAGGAGTTGCACAGGCATCCTTAAAATATGGAACACCTGTAATTTTCGGAGTCCTTACTACTGATACAATTGAACAGGCAGTTGAACGGGCTGGTACAAAATCAGGCAATAAGGGCTGGGATGCAGCTTTAAGTGCTATTGAAATGGCAGATCTGATGAAAAACTTATCTGCACTTGAATAAATTTGAAAGGTTAAGAAGTGAGCCGCAAAACTCACTTCTTCCCTGTTTTTACTCACCAAAATATCACAAAAATCGGATATTGTCTATCGGCAAAATTTATACCGCGTATTGTTTCTTCTGACTTAATTTGCTCTAATCTATTGATTTCGAAATATGCTTTTTGATTTATCCAAAAATATTATATTTGTGGAATTCTTATAAAAATTTAAATTCTAAATGAGTTATCTGAACAAGAAATACTAAAAATTCCGGGAAACTATTAAAAATGAAAAAATTATTGAGTCTGCTGACCATCCTTTTACTTACAACAGCTGTTTACCCGCAGCAATTGGGAGTATGGAAGAATTTCTCAAATCTCCAGAACATCAGAGATGCATATGTTACAGATGATGGGATTTGGGCTGCATGTCAGGGCGGAGTATTTTTTTATAACAGAAAGGATAACTCATATCTTATACTCAACAAAGCTGAAGGTCTTAGTAATAATCAATTAACAGGAATAGCTTTAGATGCTGAAGGTAAAGTCTGGATCGGAAGTGAAAATGGGTCAATCGATATATATTCCCCTTCGACCAGAGAATATAAAAGGATTCTCGAATTAGCCAATACCAACAGGCTGGCAAAAAATATTAATGAAATCTATGCCAGCGGAGATACAATTTTTATTGCAACTGAGTTCGGTCTTTCGCTGATAAATTCAAAAACTTTTTCTTTTTATGAATCTTGTACCAAGTTTGGAACGTTTAATGCCGACCTAAAGGTTCTAAGCTCTTTCAAGACTGATAGAGTATATGTCACTACCCTTTCAGGCATTGCTTCCCAGAAATCCGTTAATTCAAATTTCTCAGCACCTGAATCATGGAACTCTTTTGCAAATGGAACAGATCTGCCGGCGGCATCCGTTAAAAAAATATTAGCTTACAGAGATACTGTTATTGCAATTACAGACAGGGGTATATTATATCAAAATGGGAATTCATGGCAGATAAAAGATCCGGCTCTTATTAGTTATGGCTTTCTGGATGCAAAAGCAAAAAATGATACATTATTTCTGATTACTGATGAGAGTAAATTAATCGTGTATACAAAAGGTAAAGTGACTTTTCCCTATCCGCAGAATTCCTATATAAAGTTTGCGAAAATGGGATCTTCAAATGGAATCTTTGTTATTACCTCAAACGGATTAGTTGATCTTTCAAAACCACAGGATAACTACATTGCGGCTCCAAATGGTCCGAGAGCTAATCTGTTTAATGAAATGGCAGTAGACAAGGATGGAAATCTTTATGTCGCTTCCGGCGGCGATAGAGTAAATCTGGGGTATTATAAATTCAACGGCAGCACCTGGTTGAACTTCAGCACAGGAAATAATCCGGCTCTTGGCGTAAATAGTATTCATCAGGCTTATGTCGCTCCTGATAATGTATTATACCTGGGAACATGGGGAAATGGGTTTATTAGGATCAAAGATCAGGATACTGCTATTTTTAATAGCAACAACACCGGAATGGTAGGTCCGCCTGCAGGTGTTAAATACCTTGTTATTCATGGCTTTAAGACTGATTCAAAGGGCAATCTCTGGGTTACAAATTATCAGTCTGAGGCACGGCAGCCCTTAAGCAGGCTTTCTACTGATAATACCTGGACACATTTTACAAATCCTATGGATTATAAGGATATTCTTGCCAGAGGGCTTGTCATTGATAATAACAACACAAAGTGGTTTGCAAAAAGCGAAACCAATTCTCCTATTGGCAAAGACTTATATTATTTCAACGAGGAGAAATCCCTTTATTCTACCGATCAGGACGGCTGGGGCAAGATCACATCAGAAGATGGACTGTCCGGAAGCGGTATTAACTGCCTGGCATTAGGACGGAGAGGTGAAATCTGGGTCGGAATGACTGATGGTATAAGTATTATTGATGACCCTTCCAGACCCAGAAGCACTTTATCTACAGTCTACATTATGAGAGCCCAGAATGCAATGACTATTGCTGTTGATGCATTAAATCAAAAATGTGTTGGCACAGATAAAGGCGTTTTCTTATTATCTTCTGACGGTACTAAACTAATTGAAAATTATACAGTCGAAAACAGCCCGCTGCCGGATAACAGGATTACCAGTATAGCAATTGATAATAAAACAGGAACAGTCTACATTGGAACATTAAACGGATTAGCTGCCGTCACCACCAATTCAGTTAACCCCCAGGAAAATCTGGATAATATGTATGCTTACCCTAACCCGGTTACTATTGATAAAGGTGGTCCGGTGAATATTAATATTAGCGGTCTTGTCAGAGATTCTGAAATTAAGATATTTACAGTAAGCGGAAAAATGGTTGCTAATTTTGTGTCTCCTGGAGCTGGAATTGCTACATGGGATGGAAAAGATTCTTCAGGCGAATTGGTCCAGTCCGGTGTTTATCTGATCGTTGCTTATGACAAAGATGGAAGCAATGTGGGGACAGCTAAGGTTGCAATTATAAAAAAATAAATGACAGCATATAATAAAATTAAACTATTCTGGGAACAGTAAACCGGTTTTATGATTGATTTAATAAATATTTCAGTTCAATTTTCGGGTGAGTACCTTTTTAAAGATGTAAACTTAAAGATCAACCCATCTGATAAAATATCACTTGTAGGCGCTAATGGTGCCGGAAAAACAACACTCTTAAAGGTAATTTGCGGAATTCAGCAGCCTGAGTCAGGAAAGATCCAGCTTCAAAAAGGTATAAGTATTGGTTATCTGCCCCAGGAAATTGTATACCATTCCGGGAAACAGCTTTTTCATGAAGTAAGATCCTCACTCCAGGTAATTAATGATCTGCAGACAGAAGAACTGGCAATTACAGAAAGCTTAAACTCTGAACATCTGAATGAATCCGAAAGGGATAAACTGGTACACAGGCTGGGAGAAGTTCATCACAGAATGGAAGAGGTAGGTTATTACGGGATAAATTCTGAAATAGAAAAAGTTCTGTTGGGATTAGGTTTTGAGGAAAAGGATTTTGTAAAAGCAACTAACGAGTTCTCTGGCGGCTGGCAGATGAGAATAGCATTGGCCAAACTGCTTTTGTCGAGTCACGATATCCTGCTCTTAGATGAACCTACAAACCATCTTGATATTGATTCTCTCGAGTGGCTCATTTCGTTTCTGAAAGGTTATAAAGGAGCACTGCTGATAATTTCACATGATAAACACTTTGTTAACGAAGTGACCTTTAAAACTCTGGAAATATATCTTAACAAACTAACGTTCTTTAACGGAAATTATGATGCTTACCTTAAATTTAAGGAAGAAAGGGATTCCCAGCTTGAAGCTCGCTTCCTGCAGCAGCAGAAAAAAATAAAGGAAACTGAAAAGTTTATTGAACGTTTCAGATATAAAGCAACCAAGGCCAAACAGGTTCAGAGCAGAATAAAGCAGCTGGAAAAAGAGGAGATCATTGAGCTTCCGAACTTCGAGGAAGAAATAGATATCCGCTTCCCTGACCCTCCGCAAAGCGGTGTTGTTGCTATGGAACTGGTAAAGATCACCAAGTCCTATGGAAATAATCTGGTATTAAAGGACATAGATTTTAAGGTCGACCGTGGGGATAAAATTGCTTTTGTAGGTCCTAATGGTGCAGGAAAAACAACTTTATCAAAGATCATTTCAGGCCAGATTGCTTTTGATGGCGGACAAAGGATTACTGGCCATAATACTTTAATTTCTTATTATGCCCAGGATGTGGCTGATAGCCTGGAACCATCTTTCGATATCCTGCAGACAGTTGACGGAATAGCTGAAGATAAAACCGTCGGACAGCTTCGCTCAATACTCGGGTCTTTCCTTTTTACTGGTGATGATGTATTTAAGAAGATCGCAGTGCTCTCCGGAGGTGAAAAAAGCAGGGTTGCATTAGCTAAGATATTACTTACAAAGGCTAACCTTATAGTACTGGATGAGCCTACAAATCATTTGGATCATAATTCAAAAATGGTTCTGCAGAAAGCTCTTCAGGAATTCACCGGAACTTTAGTTTTGGTTTCACACGATGTTGATTTCCTGAGACCTATAGTCAATAAAGTTGCTGAGGTAAGGAACAGAACTATTAAGCATTACTATGGCGGAATTGATTATTACCTGGAAAAAAGAAAAGAATTAATTCAAAGTGAGAAGTCCGTTGTCACCAACTCTTCTGCCGGCAATAACCTTAATACCCGGAAAGATCAGAAACGGGCTGAAGCAGAACTGCGTCAGAAGAAATACGCTGCAACAAAAGATATATTAAAGGAAATCCAGGTCTGCGAAAAAAAGATTGAGAATTTTGAACAAAAGAAAATAGATTTGGAAGCCGATCTGGTTAAACCTGAAATTTACAGCAATGCAAGTCTGGCAAAAGAAAAACACTCTGAATATGGCTCAGTAAAAGAGCAATTGGAGGAAATATACTTAAGGTGGACCGAATTGACTGAACGGCTTGAAGAAATAGAGAAATCCTTCTCGTAACCACCGGATAAATATAACCAGTGTATATAACGAACTGTCTCAAAAGCCAAATTTAACAAGTAATATTACAAAGTGTTTGTTTAATGGTTTATTTTTTTCAGCTTTTGTAAACTATTTCCAAAAAAATGGTCTGTGAGACAGTTTCTATAAAATCGCTTCTATTAAACCTCTTAGTTTGAGTTGCCCATTATTGCGAAACTCTTTCTTCTTTCATTTCCTCAGCTAGAGCTAATCCGCCATAAATTGCAGCATCATCACCAAGCTTTGTTGCTACTATCTTAATCTTTTTCCCGGCATCCTTAAGAACATTTTTCTTAAATGACTCCTTTATTTTGGGGATCATAAATTTATCCAGAGCTTCAATAACCCCGCCGCCAAGTACAATAAGATCTAAATTAAGCAGATTAGTTATATTAGCCAGAGTAATTCCAATCTGGTCTGATGCATTGGTTACATGCTTTAAAGTAACTGGATCTTTCTTTTTTATCGCCTGAGCAAGAGATTTACTTTTTATCGGCTTTCCAGAAGGAACCAGTTCTCTGAGAGCACTCTTCTTCCCTGCCCTGAGATCTTTCTTTATATCCCTTACAATTGCAGTACGGCTGGCAACAGCCTCAAAACATCCTTTATGCCCGCATCCGCAAAGAGGTCCGTTTTTAATGACATTCATATGCCCGATCTCTCCGGCAAAATAAGTGCTGCCGCGATATAGTTTATTGTCAAAGATAAGTGCACTTCCAATACCTGTACCAACAAAAACTACAAGAACGTTCTTTGCTTCACCATTTAGTTCATATTTCTGAATACCGAGAGCGGCAAGGTTAACATCATTTTCAATAAGTATTGGAATTTTTATATAACGGGAGAGCTCTTCCTTAATATTAAAATTAACAATGCCCAGATTTGGTGCAGTACCAATATTACCAGTATAAGGATTAACCGATCCCGGAATGCCAATACTGACCGCTTTAACATCATCAGGGGATATTCCAGCCTCTTCAATTACTTTTTCAATTACTTCAGAAAGTCTCTTTATAAGTTTTGATGTGCCGTTCTTTGCCTCTGTTGCAACTTTAGTTTTGGCAACTATTTCACCTTTTGGATCCAACAGTGCAGCCAGGATCTTTGTGCCGCCAAAGTCTACACTTACGATATACTCTTTAGCCAATTTTACTCCCTATTGAATGGATAAAATTATGTGATGCAATTGAATATAAATAAACTTTGCAAGTTATTTATATTAAAAGATTTACAGAAGAAGTATCAATTCATTACTTTAATATAATTCCTTTAATGAATAATTTCTAGTATTCATTTATACAGACTTAAAACTTGTCGGTATATTTGAATCGCAATCTGGGAAAATATTGGTATATTTACCGCTTAGAATATAAATAAGTTTATCTATTTAAGCAAAAACCGGTAATTATTAAATGGACAGAGTTCAACCACTAAAGAAATTCGGGCAAAACTATCTGAAAGACAAAAATATACTCCTAAAGATAGTTGAGGAAATAAACCCGAAAGAAGATGATGTTTTGATTGAGATAGGCCCGGGCTTAGGAGCACTGACCAGAGAACTTTCTGCAAGGATCAGCACTTTTACAGCAATTGAAATTGATAAACGTGTCTGTGAGGACCTTAAATCTGAATTCAGTAATTTAACTCTGTTAAATGATGATTTTTTAAAGATAGACCTGTTGCCTCTATTTGGTGAAAAAAATAAAAAACTGAGAATTGTTGGAAATATCCCATACAATATTACCTCTCCAATAATATTTAAGCTTATTGAAAATGTCAGTATTGTTGAAGATGCTGTCTTTATGATACAGCATGAAGTTGCCAAAAGGTTTACAGCAGAAAAAGGGACAAAAGATTACGGAATATTAGCTGTAATATTGCAGTACTTCGCAGAAGTAAAATATTGCTTTAAAGTTTCTCCAAATGTATTTTATCCCAAACCGAAGGTCTTTTCGGCAGTGGTCCATATTTATTTTAATACTGAAAGACAGGATGTGATTTTTAATAAATTATTTATCAAAGTCGTGAAAGCATGCTTCGGAAACAGAAGGAAAACCTTAAAAAATTCTTTAAATAATAGTATATTTGGGAATCTGGATTTCAGCCTCTCGCCTGTAGACCTTAGCTTAAGGGCTGAACAATTGGATTTGGATGATTTTATTTCACTGAGCAGGTATATCCGGAATAAATTAGCCTCAGAAAGTAATTCTGCAGAAAACAGGGTGGATCAATAATCATTATTAAAGGATAGTTTTAGAAAATTGGAAGATCTGATATATAATAAAACGAAAAAATACGTAAAAGAACCACGAAGTTTAAGAGATTTGTTTCTTAAACTTAATATAACAGACTTAATAGTAATAGCCTTCTATTTGTTCCTTTCCCTTTTAAATCTGATTTTTATCCCAAGAATTGAACATTGGTACCTGTTAATTTTGATAAACATTGCAGTTACCGCATTTGTATTTACCACAGCTTATTTTGATGATAACGGCAGAAGCAGGTTTTGGAATATCATTCATTACTGGTATATAGCACCCCTTATACTTTTGACCTTTAAAGAGCTGTATGTAATGATCAAACCCATAAGAATTTACGATTACGATTATCTGCTTATACAGGCAGACCGGTTTATGTTCGGCACTGATCCGACAAAGGAATTGCTCAGGATTGCAAATCCGCTTCTGACAGAAATTCTTCAGCTTGCCTATGGATCATTTTATATACTGCCTATCATTCTGGGAATAAACCTTTATTTAAAGAAAAGGTTGACTGCTCTGGACTTCAGTATATTTTCAGTTGTCTATGGATTTTTTCTTTCCTATGTTGGTTATTTTTTCCTTCCGGCAATTGGACCGCGTTTTACACTGCATGCATTTGAAAATATAAACAATGAACTTCCAGGTTTATTCTTTACTAATTTCCTTCGTGAAGTAGTAAATGCGGGCGAATCAATCCCCTTTGGAACACCAAACCCTGCAGAAATTGTACAGCGGGATGTATTCCCAAGCGGACATACACAAATGACCTTAATTACAATGTATCTGGCTGTAAAATTTAATGTGAGATCAAAGTACTTCCTGCTTCCGATCGGAATGCTGTTGATCTTTGCAACCGTTTACCTTCGTTATCATTATGTAATTGACCTTCTGGGGGGTACTCTGTTTATGGTCGTTACAATGTGGAGTGGAATTTACATTTATAACAGATGGCAGCAAATCAAAGGGAAAAACTTATTCAGTTATGATAAATTCTAAACAGCTTCCTTGTCTACATTCTGAATTGTTTCAACAATCAATGGGAAATACCTGTCCAGAGAGCAGTTTATATCCTCCCTCAGATAGCATGAACCGTCTTCTTCCTGTGCACGGCATTCAAGACAGACACCAAAGCGCAATGAGCGGACATAATCTTCCATCTCATCACTCTGTGTCGAGTGTACAATTTCAACAATTTTGGGCAAATAAAGCTCTAAGGCGCAGATCTCATGCTCGTTCAACGTACATTTTCCGGTATCAGTCGAGTCGACGCAAATCGAACAAATGTTCTTTCGAATTGCTCTTAAATACTTATCCATTTAGCGGCTCCATTTATTTTACAAAAGTTAAGAATAATAACTTCTACTTTCAACATTAATATATATGAATAAAAAAATACGCGTCAAAAAAATGTTCGATTCGATTGCTTACAGGTATGATCTTCTGAATCATCTCTTAAGTGCAGGAATCGATTTATACTGGAGGAAAAAAGCCCTCCGCTTAACAGGGTTTTCCAGTGATGCAGTGCTCCTGGACGTTGCTTGCGGAACCGGCGACTTTTCTATTGCAGCTAGAAAGATGGGCGTGAGAAGGATCTTTGGAGCTGACCTCTCAAAAGAAATGCTTCTTCTTTTTAATAAAAAAACAGAATGGAGCAATGGCAATTTGATACAGATGGTTGCGGAGAACTGCCCTGTTAAAGATCATTCAATTACCAATATTACCGTCGCATTCGGTGTCAGAAATTTTTATGACATTCCTGCATCGTTTAGTTCTTTTTTCAGAATTTTGAAGCCTGGCGGCAAAGTAACAGTGCTTGAATTCCGTCTCCCGTCCAATAAGGTGTTGAAAGCTTTATATCAGTTTTATTTCAAAAATATCTTGCCGGTAATCGGCAGAATCATTTCCAGGGATAAAGAAGCCTATACCTACCTGCCGGAATCTGTCGAGGAATTTGATAAGAATGTCAACCTGGTTGAATTATTCAGGAATGCTGGTTACAGAAAAACTGAAAGCTACGCACTTACTTTTGGGTTGGTACAGATTATAATTGCTGAAAAATAATGATAAGTATTATATTGCCGGACCTCTGTTCCCTTTATTTTTATAGGACAGAGGCCCGGATAACTAACTGATATTTTTTAAATTAAGCTATTCTGACTAAGGCTTTATATCATAAGCAGTTATGGTCTGAGTAATTACTTTTGTCGTATCGCCTAAATTTATATTGCCCCCGCCCAAAGCTCCGAGGACAGAAGCATCTCCTTCCAGCCTTACAATTCCAACGTCTTCGGCAAACCATGCGTTAGCACTAAAAGTGCGGGTCGTAGGACTTGAAAGATTGCTAAGGTTTGGTACTGAAAGCTTAAAGTCATAACGTATCTTTTTGGCTGCTTTAGTCACCTGGCCAGAAGTCAGATTTAGTGTCATATTTTCATCACCCAGATAATTTGCCGTAAGATCAATAATATTGACATTAGCAAGATTTGCTATCTTTACATCCATTTTATATGCAGACCATGGCTTTGTCTTATCTAAATTGGAACTAAAGGCTATTATTTCCTTATCTATATTAAAAGTAAGTAATGACTTTAACGAATCCGGGAAGAATTTCATTAAACCTGTAGTATCAATATAGAAATAGACAGCATCAGGGGTTCTCCGGAAATATGTAGTTGCGTTCAGGGAATCTAACCCGACATAAGAAATACTATTTTGGCTTATGTAAGAAACTCCCCCTATAGATTTTGTACCAGTAAAAGTGAGATTCCGAATCCCATTACCCGGGGAGTTTGTATAACTGAAACGGCTGCCTACGTTGCCGGGATAGTATCTCTGTGCATCAATAGTTTGCTGCTGGTTTGATGCAGGATTAGAATCGTCCTTTTTACAGGCCTGGAAAAACAAAGGAACAAACAGAATTCCAACAAAAAAATACTTAAGTTTCATATAATCCATCCTTTATCAGTTTGTTTTTAAGTTTATTAAAAGCTTTTGCACGGTGACTTATACTGTTTTTTAATTCCATATCCATTTCGGCCAAAGTTATATCGTAACCGTCAGGTACGAATACCGGGTCGTACCCAAACCCTTTATCACCTCTAATCTTATTGATAATCTTACCCGGAACTTCGCCAAATTCACATTCGTAGTTCTCCCCGTCGAGATAGACTGCACAGCAGACAAACTTGGCAATGTGAGGTTCCTCTAAACCTGACAATTCCTGAAGCAGCTTTCTGTTATTATCTTCATATGTACAATTCTCACCGGCATATCTGGCAGAATAAACCCCCGGTTCTCCATTTAACTGATCAACCATTAGCCCTGAGTCGTCAGCAATAACCGGAAGTTTATATTTATCATATATGAACTGTGCCTTTATTCTTGCATTATCTTCAAACGTCTCACCATCCTCAATTATATCCGGGACATCCCCCAAATCATATAACGAAACAACTCTATAACCCGAACCATTAAATATTTTTGATACTTCAACTACTTTCCCCTTGTTGCCGGAGGCAAAAATCAGCTCTTTCAAATAAAACTCCTTAAATAATTAAACAATTGTTGTGATTTTAAGTCAATAACTCCTAGTCAGTTCAAGGCTCAGACGTTCTAATTCCAAAGCAGAAGTGTTAAAATCTTAAAAAAGGCTATATACTTATTAAACAAAATCATTAGGTGAGCAACAATAGCAAAATTTAACTACAAATTAAAAACTCCTGGATCAGAAACGACAATAAACAAAACTGAATTGTTAAGATCTGTTACCTGTAACTAATATGAACTGCAAAATTTATGAATTCAAAGAATTATTGGTAAATTAAATAAATAAGAGAATAATTTACAGCAATAGTAATAAAAGTTTAAAGATTTTTTAAAAAGTTATTTTATAATTCAGTAATAAATGTTATATTAGTATCTCTAAATTATTGAATGCGCTCTTCTTTAAGAAAGCGTTAATTTAGCTTGAAACACCTGGAGAGGTGGGTGAGTGGCTGAAACCAACGGTTTGCTAAACCGTCGTACTGTGTAAAGCGGTACCCCGGGTTCGAATCCCGGCCTCTCCGCTAAAGCGGTCATAAGTAACTTAATTTTTTAAGAACTTTTGACCGCTTTTTCGTTTATGCCTATTTTTATTTGATCAGCATCATTTTCTTTACATCTGTAAAACTCCCGGACTCAATTCTGTAAAAATAAATACCGCTGGGAAGATTTACAGCATTCCAGTTTAATTTGAAACTGCCTGCTTTCTGAAATCCATTAAAAAGACAGATTACTTCCCTGCCCAGTATATCATAGATCCTGATTGATATATTATTGTCACGCGGCAGATCATACATTATAGTTGTCGAAGGATTAAAAGGATTTGGATAGTTTTGATATAATTTATATGCTGATGGAATACTAGATGTCTTATCGTTTACCCCTGTTACTGTTATATTAACAGATCCGTTTTTCAGTTCAACGATATTTTTCTGGTAAGCCGCTTCAAAACTGGCTTTGGCGCTGTCAAGTTTTATGTAGGTACTGAAGGACTTGCTGGCTTTTGATACAAAGTATAACTTTATGAGCTCTCCGCCTTCTGAATTTATTCCATGCTCTGATGAAAGTATGAGATTTACAGACCCTTCGTCTGCCTGTTTCTTTTCAAGTGAAAAACTTCGCGTAAGATTACCGGTATTTGCATTTATAATTTTAAGCAGTGAGGGATCGAAAGATATTGAAAGGTTAAGTCCCGCTATACCGGTTAGCTTTTTCCCATCAATAGCAACCTCAACTGTATCACTCGAGAATGCAGCAGCTGAATCAATCATAAGTGCACTGCTGCCGGATATTGTCCAGGATGAATCAGCTAAGGGACCTCCAAATGCTCCAATATCGTTTCTTGAGCCGTCTCTGTCATTATATTTTATATCGGGATTACCTGCGTTGATAAGTTTTGAACATGACTTAAGCCTGTAATCACCCTTTGTTGTGTCTGCAAACATAGGATCGGCAAATATATCATTTGCCCCTGACACAGGACCTCTGTAGTTCACATAATTATTCCAAAGATCATTATAACTCATTACTGATGTTGACGAGATCTGAGCACCAAAAC
>JBLNEL010000439.1:0-3026 GCA_050262615.1 Bacillota bacterium | reverse complement strand
TGGTTTTTCATCTAAATCAAGATGCTGCTTATGGCTGAAATTTGAATTATTCAGTCTGTTCTTTAAGTTTTCAAGTTCCTGGGCTAAGGATTTATATCTCTTGGATTCCTTATCTTCAATCCTGTTCATCTGGTTCTTTATGGTGAAGATCTGATCAAACTGACTATAGTTCTTATTTTTTTCCTTTTCTTCCAGAACCTTCTGCAGCTTGTTTTCCCTGGACTTATAAATCCTTTCTGCTTCCTCTGGATTATCAGCCAGAGCAATCATCAATTCATCTTCATCCATTTTTACTTCATCATCCCATTTATTATTAAGTCCTCTCATAAAATCATCAACCATACGTCCTTTGGTCATAATCTTATCATGCATGAATGTATCTACCGATCCCCTTGTTAGGTAATAATGGGTATTTACAAAGTCCAGATCATTCCCTTGTCTGATACCTCGGCCATTTCCCTGTTCAATCATCAGATAATTCCATGCCGGCTGAAGGTGATGAATATCGCTGGTCATTTTATTGAAGTTCAGTCCTTCACCCATTGTTGCATAATTGCCGATTATGACCTTGTATTTTCCTGCGTTGAACTCCCTGGATACTCTTACCCTGTCTTCACCGGTCTTCATCGTGGCACCATTTACAATTGCAATCTCTTCAGGCTTTACACCTGCAGCAATAAAATCACGTCTTAGTTTTTCATGAAGTGAAGTGTTGATGGCAAAAATTATCTGCTTTCCTCCGCTTTTATACATGCCTGCAACACCTTCAGTAAGCTGGTTCATTTTATGAACATCATTATACTGATTAACATAGTTTTCATCTATCTTTTTACCGAATCTAATATCCGGAATAAGATTACCGTTTTTATCTTTCTTCGGTTCCTGAGCTTCTTTATACCAGTCAAGGTCACTTGCAATCTTAATCATATCAGACTGAATTGCAAAGTATGTGTCATCAATCGGGTTATCTTCTGGGTTTCTTTTTGAATTTAGTTCATTAAATCTTGGAAGATATTCACCATTAAAGTATTGCTCAGTGAGCTTCAGATACTTTTCAGTTACCAGACCGGCCTGAATATCATCCTGCATTTTCTTTTCATCGAACTCAATACCTGTTAATTCACCCTGGTCATTGTATATTTTTTTCTTATACCTTACTGCATAAAGCCTCAGTCTGCAGTGTTCCATCAATGCCCTTTGACCATCATTAAGGTGGCTGATTACCTTATGTGGAGTTTCTTTCGGGAATTTTATTCCTGCACTCTTACTTTCCTCTGGTGTTAAATCGTCCTTGGTCATATAATCAGTAAAGCGGAAGAATATTTTCCTAAGAATATCAGGAGATTTCCAGCCGGCAAACTTTGACTTCTCAACAATTCGTCCATCCGGATCTGCTGTCGGAACTACTTCAGTGTATGCAAATTTCTGAATGAACTCATCCATATTCTTTACACCCAAGTCCTGAAGTTCTTTCTCAGCAAATGGAAGCATCATGTTAAATACTTCCAGCGGACTATTTGATATTGGTGTAGCTGTAAGTGTGAAAACTCCCTTTTCTCCGTTTTGACCTCTGATGATCTTACTGGAGAAAAAGTTATGAAGAGCCCTTTGTGACATAGTAGAATTAATTCCTGCTATCTCTTCCTCCATCGGGACCAGAAGATTCTTTGTATCATGTCCTTCATCGCGGATCACCATATCAATCCCAAGGTTATCCAGGTAGACTCCTTCAATAGCATCTTTATTTGTCATAACCTTGGCCAGTGAAGCCATTAGCTTATCATATTTAGCCTTAACTTTTTTGCTCGGCTTTTCAGGAAGTTCAAAATATTTGTTTGCCAATTCTTTTAGCATATTGTTTTTAGTTTCGGGGCTAAAATCAATATTACGGTATGTATCGCGCGAAATTAAGACCATATCAAAATCTTCGGTTGCAATTCTCTGAAGTTTCAGTTGCTTTTCTTCCTTATTATCCTCCACCCATTTCATCTTACCGTCAACCATCTTTTCAGTATAGCCGACAACAAGAAAATTAACTTCATTGGTCCACTTTCTTATTTCTTCGGCCCAATTTATGAGAACTGATTTCGGAGTTACAATTAAAGGTTTTTTTGCACGTCCTGTTTCTTTGCTGAGCAAACAAAGAATTATACCCTCTAAAGTTTTCCCTAAGCCTACTCCATGAGCTATAAGGCCTTTGCCCTGTTCGTACATTCTTCTTACAGTTGCCCAGCTGTGGGCTCCGGCTTTATCCCTTGCTACAATCGGATTTCCTTCAGCATCTTTCTTTATTTCCCGGTCATAGGCGAACTTTGAAAGACCTTCAATCGGTCTGTCATCAAATTTTTTCTGAATGTAGTTATTATATGCCCTGTTATAGTTATCCGTTATTTTATCAGCATCTTCGACATTTACCAGATATTCCTTGAATGCTGCATCAAGTCCGTTTACTTTTTCAAGCAGCCTTTCACCTTTTTCACTCCTTAATGCTGGTAATGCAACTCCATTTACTTTATTTAAGGCAATAAGCATTACCGGATTATCATCTTTGTTAAAGTATGCTTTAAGTAGTTCCTGCATCCTTTTCTTATCTTCTTTGTCATTACTTCCCTTATCGATATAGAGAGTATAAAGTTCTCTTAATGATTCATCCTGGAGAGTAAAAAGGTTGGTTCTGGGATCATAAATTATTTGATCAGCAAAATCGGCTCCTAACTGCGCCTGGAGAAACTGATTTAAGTGTTCAATCGGAAATAACTTATTTGCATCATTCATCATTACCGGCATATACTGAAGCTCTTTACTCCCTGCCCTGCGCTTTAATTCATAGATCTGACTTTCAATTTTTCTGCTCTTTAATACAAGTAATTCCCTTTCCTCATCAGTTATATCTTCAGCTGAAAGTTTCTTTTCAATATCGGACTTCATCTGGTCCCATTTGTCAATCTTCGAATAAACCTCACCCATGCATACTTCATTAATTGGCTGATAGTTACCATCTTCATCAAGGAATATGTCCTCAGAGT
>JBLNEL010000438.1:0-4010 GCA_050262615.1 Bacillota bacterium | reverse complement strand
AAGCATACATGGAACCTGATTGAACAGTCGGAAGCCGGAGGCGGTCTTTACTACACGGCTAAACTCGGGGCTGCAAATGTTCAATCTTATTACATGAGGAAAGATTATATCGAGCCTGATAAGAGCCTTAGCCAGAGTTCTTCAGGGCTTAATACAATTGGCTGCCGCCTGAATTATATGCTTAACCCGAACTTCAGTACCACGCTTGAAGGAGCTTACCAGTTCGGCAGATCAGCTGATAAGAGCAGCAGAGCTTATGGAGGCTATGCATATTTTGACTGCAATCCTATGTGGCAGAAAAAATTTCTTCCCGCCACACTTACAGCCGGAATGACATATTTAAGCGGGGACGATCCTTCAACGAAAGATAATGAGGGATGGGACCCGATTTTTTCAAGATGGCCTAAATGGAGTGACTCCTACGCATATACGCTTATAAAGGAATTTAATAAAGTAGCTTACTGGTCCAATTTTGCTTCAGTATTTGCATCACTTAAGTTCGGTTTTGATGAACAGTTAAATTTTAATTTAGATTACCATCATCTTATGGCCCCGCAGCTTTCTGCTTCAAATGTTTTTCCCGGCGGAACGGGACATACACGCGGAGATTTAATGATAGCAAAGCTGCTGATGAATATAAATAAAAATCTCTCGGGTCATCTGCTCTTCGAGCATTTTATCCCGGGCAGTTATTACTTCAGCGGTGCCGATGCTTCGAACTGGACACGCATAGAACTGACTTATAAATTCTAGAGATTCAGTGGAATAACTTAAAATACTCTGATCTCATGCTGGGATCATCTGCAGGACTTGAAATTTACAATATAAATAATCCAAATAATCCTGTTACTTAAACAGTTTAGGGCACCAATGTTGCACAGTCAAAAAGTTTTGTTAAACTGGGAAGATCACATGATAAACTAAAGGTCAAAGACTCGCTGCTGTTTGTTTCAGATATCAATACCTTGATAAATGAAAATTAAAATTATTTTTATAGTATTCCTGCTGTTCTTTACAGGTCTTCAGGCTAAGAGATTAAGACCGGCTATATTGTTTCGGCTTCATCCCGGTATGCTCTTTAAAGACCCTTGAAAAATGACTTAGATTAGTAAAGCCCAGTTGATAACCCGCATCTGAAACAGACAGCTTTTCCTCTTTCAGCAAACGGGCGGCTTCTTTCATCCTGAATTCCTGATAATAACTAAAAATACTGCTGCCGAAAATCTGTTTAAATAATCGTTTCAGCTTGGATGGACTCATATTGGCACAAACTGCTAATTCTTTAATAACTGGCGGAATTTCCAGATGTTCAAGCATTTGCTCTTTTATTTTGTAAATGTTTTGTATATCACGATTATTTAAGGCATAAAGACGTTTTTCATCCCGCTTTTCAAATTCCATTAATAGTCTGCAGATCAGTTCTTCTGCCTTTATCCTCAGAAAAAACAGTTCAAAAGTTTCATCAACATGTTCACTCACAATTTCATTAACAATTTTTTGTAAAAAAGGATAAATCATTTGCTCGAATAGTAAAGGCTGCGTATTCTGCAGCAGGCCTTGCAAAACCGGCGATCTTTCAGATAGATCAAATAGTCCATTCAAATAATTTGCATCCACTTCTATATTAATAGAGGCAGTATTTGTATCAACCGGAATAATTACCTCGGTATTCATATTACTGGTTGCAATTAAAACTGAAGGTATTGCATTTAACTGCTTTCCTTTTGCTAATATCTCAGTTTTTGGGATAATATTTTGAAACTTAAAAAGTATCATTCTCCCCGAGGCATCCAGGTCAGGATTTTCCAGTACTATGTCCTCATTCAGATCGTAATTAAGTATCAGCATCCGGATATATTCATTAAAAATAAATCCTGAGCAATAGCCCTTACCAAATTTTTCAGGAATTTCTAATCTTCTGTTTTTTACTTCTGTCCCTAATAATTGGGCAAACCTTTTTATAACGTTCGGTACTGTTGGATGTTTGTCTTTTTCCATGAAAAGTCTTTTGCGACTATTTTTGTGGCAAATGCAGTTATTTTATCTCTAAAATACACTATAATTTTGCATTATCAATTCATAATAAAGAAAATAGTGTAACAAATAAGGAATAATTGAACTTGAAAATAAAAACGAAAAAATATTCATTGTGGATTATTGCAGGGATTGTGTTTTTGAATTCTGTCGGATTGTCTGTAGTGCTGCCTCTACTGCCTTTTATTGTGGGTAGGTACCTTCCCTCCCGGCAGGTTGTTGTAGGAATGAGCGCATTAATGTCGGTATTTGCCGCCTGTACCTTTTTTACTGCTCCTGTTTTCGGAGCATTAAGCGACAGGTACGGACGGAAAAACATCCTCCTCATCAGCCTCTTGGGGTCTGTTACAGGCTATGTTTTCTTTGGAATAGGCGGTGCACTCTGGATACTTTTCCTTGGGCGCATTATCGACGGGCTTACGGCAGGCAATATCAGTACACTGTTTGCATATATGTCTGACAGTACCGAACCCGGAGAAAGAACAAAATGGTTTGGCTATATCGGTTCTGTTATGGGAATAGGAAAAATAGGAGGTCCTGCACTGGGCGGACTGCTGGGAAGCATTGCTCTGCCGCTGCCTTTCTTTATTACTGCCGCCTTAATATTGCTTTCGGGTTTGGCTGTGTATTTTCTGCTGCCTGAATCTTTAGCTCCCGAAAAGAGAACTAAACATTTAACTCCGGAGAGTTTTAATACATTTTCACATTTCAAAGACATACTTGGCCTGAAAGAAATTAAATTACTGCTCATACCGGGTGTGCTTTTTTATGCGGCTCTGGGCATTTTTCAGTTTAATTTTACCGTTTTCCTGAAGGACATTTATAAATGGGGACCGGCATTTATTGGCAGTTTGCTGACGATTGTTGGTGCTTGTGAAATTATTTCACGTGCACTGTTATTGCCCTGGTTATTAAAACATTTTAATGAAAGAAGTATAGGGGTAGCTGGTTTGATTGGTCTTGGAGGCGGTCTGGCATTAATTCTTGCAAGTATATATGTACATTCTGCAGTTGTTATTTCACTTGTTGTAGTATTAATAATTTCCGGCGAGGGCTTATTCGATCCAACGTACAATGGAAGACTATCGCAATCGATAGAAGAGAGCAAACAGGGGAAATTGCAAGGCGTGAACCAAAGCCTGCAGTCTGCAAATAATATTCTCATTCCGTTGGGTGCAGCTGCCATCTTTTTTTACAGCCCATCTATATTATATGCAGCAGCAGCATTTATTGTACTTGCGGCAGTTTATATGTATTCAAATTACTACCTGCTCTCTGCTATTTCAGAGAAAGAAAGAGAGCAGGCAATAAAAAAGAAGTAACATTCTTTGGATGAATGCCAATGACTGCACATCAATTGACTGCACCTCAATTTTTAACGCAGCAGTATCATTTTTTTGTCTGAATGTAGCTTCCTGCTTTTAGCTGTGTTTTTTATTCCGGCTATTTCCTGATTATTTTTTAAAAGTCCTGAAAGCAGATTAATTATTGGTGAAGGGTCGCTCAGGTATTTACCCCAATATGTAATGTATTTTTATGTTTAGTAATAATATGTTAGCTTTTGAAAATTTTACATACACTTTCATTACAGCATTGTCCGGCTGCCTGCAGAATGCTCCCCGCTTTTTGAAGAACCAAACTGATACCAGTTTATATTCCGTGTTATATACATTGTAAAAGCTAATATTGAAGTTAAGCCGATGCTTCCGATAAGCAGCGCATAATCCTGAATCTGAAGTGTTATATATACAAATGAATAGGTGAAACACAAAATCACGATAAGGACTAGTGTCTGTTTAAAATTATTGAGAATAGCTTTTGCATAAAAACCAATCATGCTTATTATTGCCAGGCTTGATATCAGGTATGCCAGATCAAAATTTGTATGTTCAGAAATTGAAAGCAGCAATGTATAAAAAAGACATAGTGACAAACCAATAAGAATATACTGAAAAGGATGCATTTTCTTTTGATTG
>JBLNEL010000437.1:0-11117 GCA_050262615.1 Bacillota bacterium | reverse complement strand
AATGTAGTAAGAAAATCCAGCTCACTTAAAACCAGAACTGGCTGATAAAAAGCCCCAATTATATTCTTTGTACCGTTATAGTTAATGCCGGTTTTACCGCCTACTGAGCTGTCTACTGCAGAAAGAAGGGTTGTAGGAAGCTGAAGATAGTCTACGCCGCGCATAAATGTTGCTGCTGCATAACCTGAAATATCGCCCGTGACACCCCCGCCGGCTGCGATTATAAGGCTGTCCCGCCCATAGTTCTCCGATAAAAGAAAGTCATAGATACTCTTCAATGTTTCAATTGACTTTGATCCTTCTCCCGGAGCTAATCTAAAATAATTAACCCGCCCGGGAAGATCAGCTAGCGAATTCCTCAGATTCTCTCCATGCAGACGATCTACATTGCCGTCAATTACTACAAGTACATTCCTGCTTAATTTTCGTTTGAGGATTTCCTTGCTTATTACTGGCAGCAAATTGCTCCCGACTAAGACCTTATAAGAATTTTCTTTAAGTGGTATGTCAATTTTCTTCATCGATTTTCTTTGAAATTAAACGGGCAATTTTATCAACTGTTAATCCAAGCGGAACGATATCAGTATTAATGATCAGATCGGCTTGTTCATAGAATGGCGTCCGCTGTTTTAATAGCTGGACAATCTTGTTTTTAAGTTCATCCTTTGTATTGGCATCATTAAACAATGGCCTGTCTTTCTTATTCCTCAACCTGTTAAATAGCGCCTCGGGCGAAGCTTTTAGATAAACAATCGTTCCGGTTTTTGAAATAATCTCCAGATTATTATTTGAACAGGATGTCCCGCCGCCTAAAGAAATTACAACATTTTTCATTTTGGAGAGCTTTCCCAGAATTTCAGATTCTTTATCACGGAAATATTTTTCCCCCTTTTCACTGAATATCTCGACTATCTTTTTCCCAAGTTCTTCTTCAATAACCTTATCCAGATCAAAAAATTCCCAGCCTAGCGTGTTTGCCAATATGGGGCCAATGGTACTTTTACCGGCAGCCATAAATCCATTTAAATAAATTATCTTCTGGTTCATAAGTGGCAAATTTAACAAAATCCCGGCTAATTTCCTTAGAAATGAAAGCCCACACCAAAAGAAAATGTGATTCCGTCTACATTAACTTTTGAGATAAATTCACTTTGAGATAAATTTAGTCTCTGGTTCTGGTATTCTACTGTCTGCTTGTTATACCGGCTGGTGACTTCAAATTCAGGATCCCTGAATTTCATCTCGCCACGCAGCGAAATATATTTGTTTATCATGTAATCTGATGATACGCTGAATTGTATACCATATGCAAATTCACGCCTGAGGTTTGATACTTCAACATCACCGAACTTTCTTATGTGTTCACCAATATAATAAGCTACTCCTCCTCCCATGTATAACCTGAAATTGTCATTTGAAAACGGGAGTAAATAATGCGCAGATAATTCAATTGGGATAAGCTTGAATCCATCTTCAACTACTAAGTATGATGTCCCCCTGGGCGTCGAGACCATCAGATCCGGCTGCATGGATGTCTCTTTCATGAATTCTGTGCTTAAGCCTAAGATAAGTTCATCGGTCAGATTATAGCGCACATCAACCGACGGACTTACTATTTTCTCAAAGGGCACAGAATTGTTCCTTAGGATTTCATCAGATGATCTGGGATTTAAATACATCTTTGCAGTGGTTGTATAATTAACATTAAAGGAAATATTAATCCTCTGACTGCTGTTCTGCGCAAATGTCACTGAGAAGTACTGAATAACTAAAAATATGATCAGTAAAAAAGCCGGCTTCGATTTCATAATTTACACTCATTCTGTCTGGATTAAATATGCAATTATAAAAATGACCTGTTGTTAGGATAACTTATTCTGATGATAACCATCCTAAAACTGCTGACATATATAAATTACAATTCTACACATTTAAAAAATAGAATTTTATTGCCGAAAGTTCAAAAACCTTCAGACTCTGAGTTTGTTTAAAATAAAAAAGCCGTGAATTTCTTCACGGCTTTTTTTAAGATCTTTAGTATTATCTTCTCTTTTCAGAGTATAAACTATCACCTGTAGAACATTCTGCGGTTATCTACAATCTTTGCATCTTTCTTTAACTGTGTCAGCCACTGATTAAAGAAATATGATTTCTTTTCCTGCAAAATGTTATCTCTTACTGAATTTCTCTGCATAGAATATGCTGACTGATCAAACTGCGTCTTTGATAGGACTTTGATCACATAGCATCCACGCTGTCCTTTAACCGGGTCAGAAATTTTACCCATGTCTGTTTTCAATGATGCATTGATAAAAGCAAAATCCCTTCCAACACCAGGAATTCCCTGTGAAGCAGTAAAGGTGTTTGTAGTATCATATTTTGCATTTTTGAACTGTGCTACTACACTGCTTAATGGCTGGCCTGAAGCTGCCTGTTTCTTTATCTGTTCAGCTATCTGGTTTGCTTTTTCAAATTTCTTTTCACGTAAAGCAAGCGGCTTTATAGAAGCTTTAACTTCTTCAAAGCTCTTAACTCCAGGTTTAATTTCCTCAGAGACCTTAGCAACTACGTATCCTGCAGGAACTTTGTAAACCTCACTGATATCGCCATTACCATTATCAAATGCAAAATCAACAAGAGCTTTATTTGCACCAAGTCCTGGTATACCATAAGCATCTTTTGTAAAAGCAGGAGTTTCAACCACTTTATACTTTAATGACTGAGCTTCCTGTTCGAAGCTGCCTTTTTTAGCTACGTAAGCAAAGTCATTAGCTGAATTGTATGCGTTTTCCTGTGTTGCAGCTGAAGCCTTAATACGGTTTACAATTCTTTCAACAACAAATGCGTTTGCTGACTTTCCTGTGACCTTAATAATGTGATATCCGAAGCTTGATCTTACAGGCTTCTGTACTGCTCCAACCGGCGCACTGAAACTAACATCTTCAAATTCCTTAACCATCTGTCCTTTGCCGAACCACCCTAAATCACCGCCTCTTCTTGCACTGCCGAAATCTGTTGATTTTTCTTTTGCCATTTGTGCAAAATCTGCGCCTGAAGCTAATTTGTTGTAGATATCCTCTGCATCAGCTTTAGCTTTAATTTCATCGCTTCCGAAAGGAATGAGAATATGTGAAGCTTTTACAAAGGTTTCATTTGCAGGAACTTTTGCTAAAAGTTTATAAACAACGTAACCTTCGTATGTAGCTACCGGACCTGCAATCTGACCAGGTGCTGCATTTGCTAGAAGGTTTGAAGCTTCCTCGCTAAGTTGGTTCTGTTTAACAGTGTCTTTTGAATAAGGCTGCTCAGAATAGATCTTAATGTACGAACTGAAACTTGCAGTGTCATTTTTTGCCTTTGAAGCAATTGCTGTCAGATTATTCTTAATTGACGCTGAATCCTCTTTTGTTGCTGCCTTTGAGAACAGTACATATTTTAATTTTCTCTGAGCTTCAACTTTATACTTGTCCATATTCTCTTTGTAGTATCTTTCCATATCTTCATTTGAAACAGATACTTCGTTGTCACCGATTGTATTTACATCTACTAGTGCATACTCATCTTTCATCCTGACTGTCTGATCAATGAATTTGCGCTTAATCTCACCTTCACTAACGTTTACAGAAGCTAAAAGGTAATTCGAAAGCTTTTCCTGCAGCCTGTTCTGCTTAACAAAGTCCTCAATGTTAAGTAATACTTCTTTCTTCTGCTGAAGCAATGTCTGTTCGTATAACTGCCTGTTGAACCTTCCTAAGGAATCAACAAACTGGCGCTTTAAGGCTTCTGGCGGATTTGGCCCAAAAAGAATATCACGCACTTCCTGATCGGTTACGGAAATACCAAGTTTCTTATACTGCTCTTTGATCAGGTTTTCTGTAACCATAGCATCCCAGACCTGATCATTGAAAGCATCCATGTTCTCTTCGTCGATATCCCTGCCGGTCTGTTCTCTTTGCTGCTGTTTGAATCTCTCCAAAGCTGCATTATACTGCTGGTAAGTAATATCTTCACCATTTACTGAGCCTACAACATTCCTTCTTTGACCGAATATTTCGACGACTCTTGAATCAGACAGAACCATGAATAATATAAAAATTCCGCCGATTGTGATTATAAACGCGGGAGCAAGACTCCTCATTTTGGCCATCATAGCCATAACTTACACTGCCTCCTGTTAGGATTTATTACATTAGAACTGCAAATTTATGTACACTTCCGGTCAAAAGCAATTACTTTTCTATTAGATTTTGTGTATTTTTATTTCCATTCATCCTAATTTTATAAAAAATGAAGAATAACCCTAAAAAATCTCTCATTATCCGGGCAGCTCAGAAAAGATTTGCCAGACATGGGCTAAATAAAACCACAATTGAGGAAATTGCAAGGGATTTAAGAATAGGGAAAGCAAGTATTTATAACTACTTTGCTTCCAAGGAGGAAATCTTTCAGGAGGTACTTGGCCTTGAAATTGACAAGTTTATAAGCGAAATTCAGGAGATTTTTTACTCGGCTGAGACTGAACTAAAGGACAAGCTCCTGGGCTATCTGGCCCTGAAGGAAAATATTAAGGATAAATATATTCTAATATATAACCTTGTTATTGGTACCTTTATGGAATTTATGCCTGAGACTGAAAGCCAGCTGCTTAAAAGTATGCTTAAAAACGAGGAGGATGTGATAAATAAATTCCTCAAATCATACGCAAAAAGAGACCTGCTGCCTAACCTGCCCTCTTTTTTGATTAATTTTACATGGGGACTTGTACTTACTAATCAGTTTGATATTATACAGGAAAAATATTTACCATCAAAAAATAGCGAAATCCTTGAGATTTTCTTAAAAGACTATCTGGTCTGAGACTTTTTATGGTCCCCCTTACTCCCCGTTTATTGTTACAATAAGCCTTCTTGTGCCGCCGTAATCCCTATGCTCACATAAGTAAATACCCTGCCATGTACCCAGATTCAACCTGCCGCCTGTTATTGGAATTACCAGACTGCTGCCGAGAAGCGAAGCTTTAATATGCGCAGGCATATCATCACTCCCTTCAGTTGTATGTGTAAAATAGGAAGCGTTTTCAGGTACAATCTTGTTATAATAGCTTTCCATGTCCTTCCTGACTGAGGGATCAGCATTCTCACTTATCGAAAGTGATGCCGAGGTGTGCTGAATAAACAAATGCATCAGCCCTATTGATATATTGCGTATTTCAGGCACCTGGGCTAACACTTCACCTGTTACAAGGTGAAATCCCCGGGACTTCTGTGAAAATCTTATTTCCTTTTGTATCCACATGTCTTTGTCTGCCTATTTGGAAAGTTTTCTGTTAATTATCTTTTCAACCTTATCTATCTTGCTTTCCATTCGACTTTCCTTACCTGCTCGATAATCAACTTTCAGATTAACACTTATTCGTCTGCAGTCCTCCTCAAGTAGCTTGAAACAGCCGGTTACTGCTGAAATCACTTCATCCCACTGCCCCTCTAAAATTGTTCCCATGGGAGTAAGTTTGTATTTTACCCCGCTTTCATCTATATATTTAAGAATTCGGGAAACATAAGGGCTTAAGCTCTCACCTTTATCCATTGGACTCATGCTGAATTCAAGAAGAACCATTATTTCACCTCATCTTTTAAGATCCTGGAATAAATTAAAGCCAGCTAAAATTCTTTTTTTGCTGGAATATATGATCTTAAATTTACAAAATTTCCATTTAAATACTTATTTCCTGTGTTTTTCTAATGGGCTTTATCCTGTATTGCAACTATTCTGAATGATCCAAATTTCTATCTGACCTCTTTTTTTTCTGACAACTTTCGTTCATGCAATTTTTGTTCAGGCAATTTTTGTTCAGATATTTTTTGTTCAGATAATTTTCATTGAGATCATTCTTGAGATTTTTAAGTCGGCAAATTACAGTAGACAAATTGCAGAGGATCTTGCTTCAAAAAAAAGAAGGGCGGCTGGGGTGCCGCCCGAAACAATACAAGGGAAAGGACAGTTTGTGTGAAAATTCTCGGAATTTATTTAACTAGCATCATTTTCTTCACACCCAGGTTTTGCCCTGATTGTAATCGATATAGATAAATGCCGCTTGCCAGATTTGAAGCATTAAAGTTCACCTCATAGCTTCCGGCTGCCATATTACTGTTTATTAGTGTCATGACTTTCTCACCTAATATATTATAGATGGAAAGTTCAACAGGTCCATATGCCGGAACGGCAAATCTTATGGTTGTACTGGGATTAAAAGGATTTGGATAATTCTGTTCTAATTCAAATGCCTTAGGCACCTTGTTTTCACGGTTTTTGACCGATAAAACTGCCCCTGAAACTGTCTGAACTATTTGCCCTCTAATTTCTCCCTGTGCAAAAGCAGACGACCCTGCAGTAATATATAAGCCTTCACTCAATAAACTGTTGATCACATCATTGTTAAGTGTATCGGCATCATTATATATCCATGCACCCGAGACTGTTCTGCTTCCATTTAATTCTGCAAAAAGGTCTCTTACCATATCACCGCTTTGCCCAACCGGTCCCCTGTTAATAGTTAACGAGGTTGGAGCTAAACCGGCAAGTGTCGCATCATAAGTCAATCCTGCCGGTGTATAGGTAAACGATGCGGTTCCGCCTGCTGTAGAGTTATTTGGTGGAACAATCTGCTTTCCATTTAATGAAGCTGTAAAGCCCCAGCCTTCATTTAATAAAAGCTGCCCTCTGATCTCACCGTTTGGATTATTAGGTGAATGAACATTTACATAAATATTTCCCGTCAACAAGGCTTTAATAAGATCTCCTGTTAAGGCCTGGTTTCCTGTTGTCATCCAGGTACCCTTTGCTGTGTTATTTGCAAAATCAGTAGTTATGTCCTTTACTACTCCCCCGCTCTGACCAATTGGCGCCATATGGAAGTGTGCTGAAGCAACTACAACACTGTCAACTGTAATTCTGTAGGTGAGCCCCTGGTTTGTAAGGATAAAATCACCAGTACCTGTTGCATTTGTCTTCGGCTTTGGCACTTCCTGACTGCCAGTTAAGAGTGCTCTGAATGAGGTGCCGCCGTTTAATAGCACCTGGCCTCGTATTCCTCCTAATGTATCTTTCCTGGTTCTTATATTTACAAACACTTCGTCTTTCAATAATGATTCAAGTATCTTTGGTGTAAGTGGCGAGTCAACTGTATCAACAAACTTCCAAACACCGGTTGCGTTTGTTCCGCGGAACTCACGAATGCTTCTTACATAACTTGTCAGATATACAACAGGCTGGCCTGCTTTGCCCACATAAAAATGGGCAGTCTTCAATGTATCTGGCGTGCTTACGGTTATATTAAATGATAATCCATCACTACTGAGCACAAAGTTACCAGTACCTTCAGCCTTGGCTTTTGCACTGTCTGGCAGAGGCGGATTAACCTGTGCGCTTGAAAGGTGTGACTTAAAGCTTACGCCGGCCGATGGGGTCAATTGCCCTCTTATTTCACCATTAGGATATTTTGCAGTATAATAATTTATATAGATGTTTCCTTTCATCAATTCGCTAATTAGTTCCTTTGTAAGAGGCTGCTCGGCATCATTAAATCTCCAGACACCGCTAATTGTCTTTCCATTGACCAGTAAGGGTGTAAGGTCCTTGATTGTACTTGTTCCCGTCATCCCGGCTGGAGCATTTAATAGGTTTACAGCAAGTATTGTCTCACCAATGTTAACTGTTACTGCAAAAACCAGTCCTTCTTTTGTTAGTGTAAAATAACCGGAACCCTTTGCAAATGTGTTATTTGCCGGAATTTCCTGTGACCCGGTTAGATTTGCCGTAAAGAAATGACCGCCTGACTGAATAACCTGACCACGTATCTCACCGCCCGGATTTGCAGTTGTATTCACTGCAATGTAAAGGCTGTCAAGTAACATAGCCCTGATTACTCGTTCGGTAAGCGATGGCGTTCCGTTCCTCGTCAAAACTCCTGAGGCTTTGTTGCCTTCAAATGTAATTGGGATTAATTCTGTCCCATTCTGTCCTATCGCACCTAATCCCAGACTTGCACCTGTAATACCAGTCATTCCTGCTGCTGTAACTGAATAAAATAGTGCTGCATCTGTTAAAAGAAATGAAGCTGTTCCTGTAGCACCTGTATTGATAGATGGAACTACCTCTAGCCCTGAAAGGCTTGCCCTGAAACTGGTCCCTGATGCCGGAACTATCTGACCCCTTAATTCACCTTTCGGGTTTGCTGCTGTCAAAATGTTGATATATACCTTGCCCGAAACTAATGATGTAATTATATCATTTGTTAACGGCTCTGCATCTGCACTAGTCCAGATTCCTGAGGCTGTGTTTCCTCTGAAACTTGCCGTAATTGTCTTAACTGATCTTCCTGTATCTCCTGTTGCTCCTATTAAAAAATGAGCCTCTGTAAATTGATCAATACTGTCGATAGTAACTATGTAGCTTAAGCCCTGATCAGTTAATGTTAATGCTGCTGTGCCCTTTGCAGTAGAATTTACTGCCGGAATCTCCTGGTCTCCTGTTAACCTTGCTATAAAATGTGTCTGAGACTTTACTGCACCTGAAAACAGCAGAAGCATTAAAATGAGACTATACACCCTTGACAGTCCTTTCATAAAGTAACCTCCTTTAATTGTTATATGTTTTTGATATGTCGGAATGAGTGATTTGCCCTTGTATATTTGTATACGAGTAATTCTCCTACAAATATTTTATCTCTCCCTAATAAATCTCTCTCTTTGTCAATTTCATGCTTAAGAATAACTACCGCATCAGGCTTGTCACCGGGATATGATTTGTCAGCAGGCCCTTGTATTTATGCTATTCTTCTTCTTACTTCTTAAAGTATATTTTATTAATGTTTTATTATCAAGGAGTATAAGAAAATAAAGTGCATTAGCTGTGACGGCCATTACAAACCGGGGATTAATTGGCTTTGTTAATGGAATTTGGAGAAGAATTGTGATAAGGAATGTAATTTGTTTGCAGCAGGAAAAGGTTTTTATCTCTGTTTACTTTCTCTCAAGATCACCTAACTGCTTTTGTATCTCTTCAATTTTTATCTGGTAAAAATCTTTTTTATCCGGTGACTTTATCTGAAGTTTTTTGTAGACTTCAACAGCCTCTTTGAATTTCCCCTGTGAAACATAAATCTTAGCAAGTGTTTCGGATACTATAAGTGTGTTGTCTGTTGTTTTTTTATTTTCAGCAAATTCTTCACTAGATACTGCTTGCTCATTTTCACCGCTTGGGACTATAATTTTCACAGAACTTATTTCTTTTGCAACATCATCAAGCCTGTCATCAAGTGAAAGCATATTATTAGGTTTTGCTTCTGCTGCCGGATTTTCAGAAGTCCCGCTCCCCTGTGGCTTATCTTCTGAATATTCAGTTATGCCGCTATCAAAGAAAGGAATCCTGCGGCTTTGCGTGATGCCCGGATGACTGCTTTTTTTCTTTTCCAGTTCACTTAGATAATATGAGAGTGAACTCTCGGAACTGATCAGACTGCAGCCTTTTTTAAAAGCCTCCTCAGCAAGTTCATAGTTACTCAGTTCCAGATGTGTCTTGCCAAGAAGAATATAAGCTGTGGGGTACTTAGGATGATTTTTGATTCCCTGAAGTAAAATTTCCAGGGCTTTTTGCGGATTGCTCTTCTGAAGCTCCCTGTCTGCTGCTCTGATAAATAGAGAAGAGGCCTGGTTGTAATCATAAACCAGTGCCATCTTCTCTTCAATTAAATCCTTTGATGATTTATCAGGCAATGCTCAGCCTCATTTCCTTGCGTAAGCGCTCTTTAAAGACATGGCTGAGACAAATGTAAATCCAAGGAAAAACATAAGATGAAACGGAAGTGCTGCAATTTCCATAAAGTATATTGAAGCAACAACTCCTACTAAACAGTAAGCAGCTAAAATCAGCTCTACATAAACTGTAACGCCAATCTTTTTCTTTACACTATACTTTTCCTTTACTTTTTCTTTTGCCTGATCATCCTTTATCTTCGGCGTGCGTACGAATTCACTTTTCCTATTTAACAGCCCCTCAACCACAGCTCTTGAGTTATTTACCGCAAAACCCATACTTCCGGCCATAAATAAGGGAAATAACGCAATCTTCTTTCTCCAGTCGGTGTGAATATCTTTTTGTGAGTAAAGATAAAACATAAATGAACTGATAAATGCGAGAATAAAGATCGACATCAAATTGAAAAACGCATCATGCGGACCGCTGTTTTTAATGAAAACAAGCGGGACGTTTAATATTCCGGCTAACAAAATAAAAGGAAATGCCAGATTACTGGACAAATGGAAAGTACACTGAAGTTTTATTCTTAAAGGTACATCCGATTTCCAAACCTGCGGAAGCAGTTTCTTTGCAGTTTCAATGTGCCCTTTTGTCCACCTGAACTGCTGAGCCTTTAGAGCATTGATCTCATCCGGAAGTTCAGCCGGAGTTGTATAATCTCTCAGATAAACAAATTTCCATCCTTTTATCTGCGCACGGTAACTAAGATCCAAATCTTCTGCAAGCGTATCACCCTGCCAGTTGCCTGCATCTTCAATACACTCTTTTTTCCAGATACCGCCTGTACCGTTAAATGTTATAAAGAACCCTGCTTTATTCCTGACACTCTGTTCAATAACAAAATGACCGTCTAAGGCAAGCGCCTGCACCTTAGTAAGCAGTGAATCTTCACTGTTTGCATGATCCCACCTGGTCTGAACCATGCCAATATTAGGTTTGTTAAAATATTTGAGCGTCTTTTTCAAAAAGTTCGGCTTCGGCATAAAATCAGCATCAAAAATAGCTACATAATCACCTTTTGCTATCTTTAATCCTTCAAGCAATGCACCTGCCTTGAAACCTTCTCTTGAACTCCTTCTTATCTGCTTTATATCAAAGCCTAACTCCTGCTTCGCTTTTACAAGCTTCGCAACTAGAGCTGTGGTTTCATCTGTTGAATCATCCAGCACCTGTATTTCCAGAAGTTCTTTCGGATAATCAATTGCACAGACACAATTGATCAGCCTTTCGACCACAAAAAGCTCGTTGTATAAAGGAAGCTGAATTGTTACCTTCTTATCCTCATGTGATTCCTTATTCTC
>JBLNEL010000436.1:0-3917 GCA_050262615.1 Bacillota bacterium | reverse complement strand
ACTTTTATCCTGAAAAATATCCTTACAAGTATCATTGTAAGAATGATTCCCATAACACCGAATGGATAAGCTACTGCATAACCCATTCCTGAGAGACTAGCAGCCTGAGCCCCGGTCTTTGAGAATTCATGGAGAACCTGCTGTGTTGAGCCGAGACTTGGAGTATTTGTTACGGCTCCGCACATAATGCCGGTTGCAAGAGATGGGGGAAGACCGTAAATCTTATAAATGCCGAAGGTTATTGCAAGATTCAGTAAAACAATTGAAGCCGCAAATAAGTTAAGCTTTAACCCTTCGTTTTTGAATGTTGAAAAAAAGCGCGGACCTATATCGAGTCCGATTGAATAAACAAATAAAATCAAACCGAAATCACGTGCGAAACCAACTACGGCTTCATTGGCACGTGCTCCCAGGTGCGCAATCAGCAGCCCCGAGAAAAGAACCCCTGCAATGCCAAGCTTTATATTTTTTATTTCAACTTTCCCGATAATTACACCTGAAAAAGCAGCAAGACAAAGATAAAGAATAGTCGATGCAGTGTTTTGTGTCGTTAGTAATGTGTAAAGAAAACTCATAATTGTTAATGGTATCTGGTTATTGAATAAATGTAAATTGACTTTTTTAGCAGCAATCACTCATTTCTGTAAATGAATGATTATAAAATAATACAGAAGAAAACCTATTAGAATACTTCTAATAAGCATTCAGAGCCTGTTATTATTTGATAATCATAAAATATTATGTGTGCGCTTTCAGGAATGCTATGTGAGTTAAAGCAGATAATAACCAGGAACACATACATTGCCAAATATCAAACCACTATTCATGAAATCTGATTTCAAAAATAGAGAAAAATTTCCTTATTGACAATCAGGCATGCAATTAATAACTGCCGTTGGACCATAAAAATCAACAAAAAGCCCTTTAAAGTTGAATAAGGCAGAGTTTGAATTCAGGCAGTGGCATTAAATCCCTCATGGAATTCCACCGCTCCGTGAGCAGAATATTTCCCGAGGGGAAGGGCCATGAAGTACTCCTGCGGGACACCTTCAAAAGTTAATTCCGGAATGTTTCTGAATCCGAAGCGCTGATAGTAGTTCGGGTCACCCACTAAAACCACTCCTTTGGCTCCCATTTCTTTCAAAATGGATAAGCCCTCATGCATAAGTGCTTTCCCGATCCCTTTCCTGTGCAGCTCCGGAAGAACGGATATTGGGCCAAGACCATACCAGCCATCGCTTCCATCAGAGATTGTAACGGGGGAGAAAGCTATATGGCCAATAATCTTATCTTCAGATTCAGCTACAAGTGAGAGTGTGAGTACGCCGGCATCGCGCAAAGCCTTGATAATGAACTCCTCAGTGTGCGGACTTAATGCTAGGGTTGCAAAAGCCAGCTTGGTAACATTCGTTATTGCTTCAAAGTCGGATTCTCTTTCTTTGCGGATGATCATTTTAACCCCGGTTAATTTTACTTGTAGTATCATTGAAAAGTTGAATTAAAAATACTAAACATATTATATCATTATCAAGCTGGTTTCAGGCTTTTTTTCAATACCTCTCATAGTTTTCTTCTTTTTGGACAGCAGAATGCATCTCTATTAACAGATCTAACGGCATCAAAACGTGGTGGCAAAATGCATGTATGTAAATTAATGTACATTGAAACTCGGATTGTGAATACATATATAATTTGTTGTCATCTTATACGCGGAAAGACCGGGTAAAATTTACTTTCCGAAAGTGAAATGGCTCTAAGGCGGAAGGATACGAATCAGTCTAAATGCGGCGGGTTTTTCACTGTAAGATGCACACCTGCCTTAATGCAGAGGATTAAATTCATTGTTCTTTAATTTTTTGAAGGAGGATTTATTAGACGTATTATTTCAGGCTATCTGTCTTTAGTCGTTCTTTGTTCTTTTATTTTCATCGCATGCAGTAAGGATGCCGAAATGCCGACTGCAGTAAGCCAATCCGGAACGAGAAGCGGCACCGTTACATTAAATAAAATTGCTTATGGCACTCAAACCATAGTAGCAACGGACTTAAATCAGCCCCGGGGGCTCATTTTTGGTCCTGATCAAATGCTCTACGTTTCTGAATCGGGTACAAAAGGGTGTATATCAACCGAAGGGCAATGCGAACAGGTGCCTCCGCCAATCGGACCATATCTGGGCGGACACAATGGAAGCATAACAAAAATAAATCTATCACAGGGCCAGTCAAAACTAAATACAAACTTTCCTTCAACCCAGACCGCTCCTGCTTCAGGAGGTGAAATGACTTCAATCAGCAGCGTAGCCTTCTATCAGGGCAGTCTTTATGCGCTTCTCTCCGGAGCAGGCTGCTCTCATGGCCACCCGGAAATACCTAACGGAATTCTGCAGGTCAACAGCGACGGCTCATGGAAAGAAATTGCCGATATAAGCAGCTTCCTCAAGTCCCATCCCGTAGCAAATCCTGAAGCCGATGATTTTGAACCCGACGGCGACCTTTACAGCATGATAATGCTCGACAATTACCTATACTTCATTGAATCAAATCACGGTGAACTTGACAGATATAACTTTAACACCGGCAGTATTGAGCGCGTTGTGGATATATCTGAAAGCCAGGGCCATATAGTTCCGACAGCAATTGCATATAAAGACGGGTTTTTCTATGTCGGGAACTTAACTACCGTTCCTTATCCCGTGGGCGCGGCTAAAATCCTTAAGATAAGCCAGGATGGACAAAGCCTAAGTACTTATGCCACGGGATTTACAACCATACTGGGACTTACATTTGACTCCTCCGGAAACCTGTATGTCCTTGAAACATCAATCGGCAATGGGCAGCCCCCGTTCTTTGCTCCAAACACGGGAAAGATAATGCGTATTGCAAACGGGGACGTGAATAATGTTTCTGAAGTAACAAGCGGGCTGAATTTCCCGACAGCAATGACATTAGGGCCCGACGGCAACCTGTATGTTTCAAATAACGGCTTTGCCAGTGCCCCGGGAACAGGCCAGGTTGTAATGGTAAATATCAGCACCGGCGGCAGCTGCAATGGCGGCCAGAAGATAGCAGGCAAATAAAGTTTTTACAAAATGAAATACAGACTAGACATGAATGAAGAAATAGTGCACAGTTGTTCTTAGAGAAGATAATTGTGCACTGATAATTTCCTCCCTCCTATTCCAAATCATTGCTGTTGTGCGGGTAATTTCATATTTTTACACCGGAAAATTGATTTATATATCTGGTGAAATTAGGTCCATATATTCTGATATTGTTGATTCCTGTAGAGCCCTGAATTTTTGGAGGTTGAAGATTAGCCAGCCGGCTAAAGCATAAATGCTATTTTAACTCTTAGTGCTTTTTTAATCATTTCCCCAATCACGTCCGGACATATCTTCCCAGCTTATCTGGCCAGAAAGTGAACCATTTCTCCAGATTGACTCATTTTTAAATGCCTTTATGCAATAAAATGTATCTCAAATGTTGGAATTTAACATAAAAAGTACAATTCATAAAAAAGTAATATTTTTACTTCTTTCCCTTGCAGCACTTTTCATTATTGCCCTGAATATTCTGAAGGATTCTGAAACTGAAAAGGTTAAAATGCTCTTAAAAGATGAAGAAAATGAGCATGCTACCCTGCTTGAAAATTCAGTCAGGAAACTTGGCGAAGGGCTTTACACCTTTACTGACGACTATTCCAGGTGGGATGAGATGATGATGTTTATGAAAAATCATCAGGATAAGTGGGCCGAAATTAATATTTACGCTGCTTTCCCCACGTTTAACATACAGGCCTTCTGGTTATATGACAAGAATTTTCAGCTGAAATATTCTAAAAACACCCTTAAAGGTACCCTGAGTGAAATCCTGCCTGTTTATGACAGAAAATTCAGGGAATTTATTAAGGCTAATCCT
>JBLNEL010000435.1:0-5016 GCA_050262615.1 Bacillota bacterium | reverse complement strand
CCATCCGTTTATTAAGGTATTTGAAGAAGAACGTGAGCTCACGGTTATGCTTTTAGTCGATCTTTCAGGCTCGCTTGTATTCGGCAGCCTTGAAAAAACAAAGCAGCAGATTGCAGCCGAGCTTAGTGCAATACTTGCTTTTTCTGCTATGAAAAATAATGACAAGGTCGGACTTATACTCTTTAGCGACAGGATCGAAAAGTTTGTCCCTCCCAGAAAAGGCAAGAAGCACGTTCTAAGAATAATTCGTGAACTCCTTTCCTTTGAACCTGAAGGAAAGGAAACAAATATTAAGAAAGCTTTGGAATATCTGAACAATACAATAAAGAAAAGAAGTATTGTCTTTCTTATCTCCGACTTTTTTGATTCAGGCTACGAGAAGATCCTTAGAATAGTCGGAAAGAAACACGACTTTGTAGGCATAGTGCTTCAGGATGAAAGAGAAAAGTCACTGCCAAAAGTAGGCATTGTAAAGCTTCAGGACGCCGAGACCGGAAGCATAAGGTATCTCGATACAGACAACCTTCAGCTTCAGAAATGGTTTGCACAGACCCGCGCTGAACAGATACGGCAGAGAAAATCACTTTTTATCAAAAGCCGCCTGGATTCAATAGAGGTACAGACCAGTCAGTCATATATTAAACCGTTAATAGATTTTTTCAGATTACGTGAAAGAAGATGGTAAGATTAAAAACTTCTGCCCTGATCGTTTTATGGGCAATATTATCAGTACTAACCTCTGCGCAGAACGTTTCAGTAAAAGCGTCAGTTGATTCTGCACGCTATCAGATTGGTGATTACATTAATTACCGCATCGAGGTAAATGCGCAGAAAGGGATTAATTTAACAGTCCCTTCAATAAAAGACAGCCTTTCGGGAATTGAGCTGCTCAAATCGGATAGTCCGGCAGTAAAAGAAGAAGACGGAAAGACAATTACGACTTACAGTTTTACACTTGCTAAATATGACTCGGGCGATGTGCGCATTCCTCCTGTTGCTGTAAAATATACTCTTCAGGGAGATACATCAAAAAAGTCTGTCCTTACTAATGAAGTAAAGTTTACTGTCAGTTCACTGCAGGTAAGTCAGGGAAGTGATATTAAAGACATAAAGGATCCGATAAAAATACCGCTTGACTGGAAAGTTATAGCTTTGTGGATACTGGTTGCCTTGATACTGATTGCAGCAGCATATTTTGCTTACAGATACTACATGAAAAAGAAAGCTGAAAGAGCAGGTATAATAACTGTTATAAAAAAAGAGCCTCATGAGACGGCACTTGATTCATTGAAAGCACTTGAAGAAAAGAAGCTCTGGCAGTCAGGAAAAATAAAGGAATATCACTCGGAGATAACCCAGATCATACGCCGCTATTTTGAAGACAGGTTCAACGTTCCTGCTCTTGAAAGCACGACAAATGAACTTCTTGAATCCCTTAGAAAAGCAGATGGTGCTTCAAAAGTAGTTGATATTACATCTGATTTTCTAAACAATGCCGATCTGGTAAAATTTGCAAAGTTTGTCCCGATGAATGATATAAATGAAGAGATGATGAAAGAGGCATACATAATAGTAAACCTGACAGTGCCTAAGTCTGTTGAGCCGCAGGACACTCAGCAGCAGCAGGAGGCATTAGATGTTTAAGAATGTAACATTTGCTTACCCCTGGGTTTTGTATGGATTAATAATTATTCCGCTGATGGCCTTATGGTACTGGAAGTTCGGCAGAAACAGAAGTGCTGCGATCAGGTATTCCTCGCTTGGAATATTTAAGGGGTTTGCGCCGACATTAAAAGAAAGATTAAGGCACCTTCCAATTGGCTTAAGGCTTTTTGCTCTCGGGTTTTTCATTATTGCGCTTGCAAGGCCGCAGAGCTATACCTCTGGAGAAAACATTTACACACAGGGAATCGATATTGCAATGGTGCTTGATATTTCAGGGAGCATGCTTGCTGAAGATTTCAAACCAAACAGGATTGGTGCAGCAAAGCATGTAATTGACGATTTTATACAGGGGAGAACTTCAGACCGTATAGGGCTTGTTATTTTTTCATACGAAAGCTTTACGCAGTGTCCTCTTACAATTGATTACCAGGTCTTACGAGGATTGTTAAAAGAAGTAAAGTCGGGCATGATACAGGACGGAACTGCTATTGGTACAGCTTTGGCAAACGGAGTAAACAGGCTTAAGGATAGTAAATCGACCAGCAAGGTTATAATTCTGCTTACCGATGGTGTAAACAATGCAGGTGAAATTGATCCACTGACTGCTGCGCAGATTGCAAAGTCATTTGGTATCAGGGTATACACAATTGGCGTCGGCACTATAGGTGAAGCTCCTTATCCTTTTCAGACTCCATTTGGAATAAGGTATCAGAATATGCCGGTCGAGATAGACGAGGGGCTTTTAAGAAAAATTGCAGGAATGACAAACGGAAGGTATTTCAGAGCTACAAATAACAAGAAGCTTGAAGATATTTACCAGGAGATTGACCGTCTTGAAAAAACAAAGATTGAGGTTACTTCATACCGCAACGCAAAAGAATTATTTTATCCCTGGCTTGGTGTGGGACTGATAATACTTCTTCTGGAACTATGGCTTTCAAGAACTGTATTTAAGAAGATCCCGTAATTATATTAAAAAGAATATTGAGGAAGCATAATAAATGTTTCGTTTTGCACATAAAGAATTTTTAGATGCGCTTTATTTAATACCGCTGATCATATTCTTCTTCTGGTGGGTTTACCGGAATCAGAAAAAGCTTCTAAGCAGGTTTTCAGATGTAAAACTTCTGAAAGTGCTTGCTCCTGAAAAAAGCAGGTTCAAATATATTGCAAAGAGCACGCTGATCATTACTGCGCTTATTATGCTGGTCCTTGCACTTGCAAACCCTCAGATAGGAACAAAGTATGAAGAGGTAAAACAGACCGGTATTGATGTATACATACTGCTTGACGTGTCATTAAGCATGAAAGCCGAAGATATAAAGCCTAGCCGTCTTGAAGAAGCCAAGCACTCGATTGCAGCGCTGATCCAGAAATTAAGAGGCGACAGGATTGGACTTATAGTTTTTTCAGGCGATGCATATGTTCAGTTTCCTCTGACATCTGATTATGCAGCTGCCAATCTTCTGCTTAATGCAGTAAGTGTAAATTCCGTTCCGCAGCCTGGTACAGCCATCGGTTCAGCTATAAGACTTGCAACAAAGTCCTTTAAGGAAGAAGCAAAAACACAGAAAGTAATTATCGCAATTACTGACGGCGAGGATCACGAAGGGGATGTTTTAGATGCAGTTAAGGAAGCAGTCGATAAGAATATAAGTGTTTATACAATCGGCCTCGGATCTCCAAACGGAGTGCCTATTGTGCTTTATGACCAGAACGGACATCCTGTCGGGTATAAACTTGATAAGGATAATAATGTAGTCTTAACAAGACTGGATGAAACAATCCTGAAGCAGATAGCAGGCGAAGGCAAGGGAAGATATTACAGGGGCACGAACTCCGAGAACGAACTTGATCAGATATATCAGGAGCTTTCAAAGATTGAAAAGACAGAGTATGGCACTTCAAAGATCACAAGCTATGAAGACAGATTTTATTATCTGCTGGCTCCTGCAATTCTTCTTTTGATAATAGAGTTTTTCATTTCTGAAAAGAAATCAGCTCTCTGGAAAAAGATCAGTCAGAGGCTCGGGCTTGAGAAATAATAAAGAACATTTAAGTTTAGGTAAGAAAATGTTTGGAAATAAAATTTCGATATTAAAAACTTCAGTTTTAACGCTGGTCTGTGCAGCAGGCTTTTTTTCAGGGAGCCTGAAGGCCCAAAGTGCACGCGGACTTATTAACGACGGAGTTGAACTATATAAAGATAAGAAGTTCGGTGACTCAGAAGTAAACTTTAAAAAAGGTATGGAAAAGGTCCCCGACAGCTTTAATGCATATTTCAACCTGGGAGATGCCCAATATAAACAGGAAAGGTATGATGAAGCACTTAAGTCATATCAGCAGTCGCTGGCAAAAACCGGTGATAAAAACTTAAAGGCAAAGGCATATCACAACATCGGCAATTCACTCTTAAAATCGCAAAAGCTTAAAGAAAGTGTTGAAGCTTATAAAAATGCATTGAAGCTTAATCCAAACGATAAGGATACAAAGTATAATCTTTCCTATGCGCTGAACCTGCTTAAAGAACAAAACAACCAGCAGCAGAAAAACAAAAACGACAAGCAGGATAATAAGCAGGATAAGAACAATCAGAACAATCAGAACAATCAAAATAAAAAAGATCAGAACGATCAGGACAAGAACAAGGATCAGAACAAGCAGAACCAGGATCAGAATAAAGACCAGAATAAAGATCAGAACAATCAGAACCAGCAGGATAAGCCGAACCAGGATCAGAAAGCTCAGCAGGATAATACAAAGCAGCAGCAGCAGGACAAGGAAAAAATGTCAAAGGAAGAAGCTGAAAGAATACTTAACGCCATCAGAAACAATGAGCAGGATCTTCAGAAAAAACTGCGTAAGCATGAAGGAAAAGCTGTAAGAACAGACAAGGACTGGTAACTGCTGAATCTTCTGAGAGCTGCCAATGGTAAAAAGCTGCCAACGGCAAATGCTGGCTATGGAAAAGCTGATTATGGTCTAAGCTGCTTGCTTATATCAGTTCTAATAGTTTTAAGTATTATATTTGTAGAGTTAATTATTGCGAAATAGATATATGAATAAAGTAAAAATTAAATCAGCGGTTATCTCTGCACTGATCTTAATACTCATCAGCGCATTTGGTAACCTTAATGCGCAGAGTTTCAGTGCATCAGTAAACAGTACAACAGTTGGTGTAAATGAGCCTTTTCAGGTAAGTTTCCAGTTTAACGGCGATGATGTCAGCAGCATAAGAAATTTTAAGGCTCCTGATTTTAAGGGGTTTCGTGTCCTATCAGGGCCAAATCAGTCGCAGAGCGTACAGATAATAAACGGCTCAATGTCGGCCTCACTTTCATTTTCATATTA
>JBLNEL010000434.1:0-4932 GCA_050262615.1 Bacillota bacterium | reverse complement strand
CAAAACTACTTCATTGGGGAATCTTCTTAAAGTCTCGATAATAAAATCATCAGCAGACTTATCCAGTGGTTTTACTCTCTCAAATCCTTCGGCCCAGTAAAACTGATCATTATAAATAGCCGCCCCCGTGTCTTTGCCAATTACTGTTGGTGTCTGCCGCCCCTTGATAACAGGTATATTCCCCATTCCGGCCTGATATAATAATTTGCAGGCAACCTGCGCACGCTTATCTGTTTGCCCGTGATCTAATACTATCCCAAGTATCTCTACCTCCGGACTGGCTAAAAGTAATGCTAATGCGAATGCATCATCAATATCCCCGCCCAGATCACAATCTATCAGGACTTTCTGCCTTTGCTGTGCAAATATGGAATTGACCGTGGAAAATAAAATGATATTCAAAAGAAAATAAATTACTGCGAAATATTTCATCTTTGCTTCCGTACCTCTTTCCCATACTGATTTATTTCTAAACTAATAATAGTTGCTCTTTATAGCAAAATTTTTATTCTGAATTGATGACCCTGTGTAATAATTAAAATATTTCCCTTTCCAGTTATTATTAGGCGCAATTTCTCTACTGTCATTTCTCCACCGTAATTTCTCAAGTAAAGATCATGTTTGACAGAGATCTCATCATTTGCAGAATGTGGATATTGGATTTGTATTAATCGGAAAAATTTTCCGATATTATAAAAAAGAGGGATGAGATCTGAAACAGTTAATACTATATTTAGCCGTATTATACTTCATTTCAGGCAATATTGTCGCACAGTATAAAAAATCAGAGAAAGATCACGCATTCTCAAATTCACTGGTGCTTTCTTTAGGTGGTGATCTCGCAGTTTCGCAATCTGATTATGCCACTACCGTACCTGGAGGCGGATTAAGAGGATCAGTAGAATATTTTTTCCCTGCATCTTCAGCTAACTCTTTCGGTTTGAAACTTTATGCCGGCAAAGATTTGCTCTATGGAATGGATAAGTATAAAACCCCGGATTATTTCAGGACGAATATGTTCCTGTTCGGCTTCGGGGGGTCGTATGCCCTGACAACTAATGGAATAATCTTTCCTTTTACTTCTTTAGGCTTCTCATTTCTTAGCTTTCATACCGATGGGATCGGAGATAAAAATAAAAAATATGACGCTCCGGACTTTAACTCCCTTGCTCTGGATGCAGAAGCTGGTATTAATATCGCTTTAAGCAAATCCTTCCTCCTTAAGCTTTCAGCAGCTTATCATTATCTTCCTGTTGACCTTCTGGACGGCGTCCCTTCAGGAATGTACAATGACTTTTATATTACCGGATCTTTTGGAATTTCATATGCCATAGCTTTTGGAGGTAAATATAAAAAAGAGGAAGTCCCCTCTCCCCGCCAAATCCCGCAGCCTAAGGATTACCCCCCTGCTGTGGCCTCCGGAAATATTGAGAGTGAGCAGAAACCTATACAGATCAGAATTTCTAGCCTCGACTCACTCTTAAGCAGAGTTAAAAAAGTTGAAAAATTAAGTGATATTAAACTAAAGGAAGATACAGTTTCAGGTAAACCGGATGTTGACCTTGCATCTGGTACCTCCCGGCTAAATACATCGGCAGGTAAAACAAATCAAGTGATAGATAACGAGGAAACCGGAAACAGACCGGCACCGCCTGTAAAAGAAAATATCAATACCCGAAATAAAAGAAATGAAAGAAATTTGCCTGTAGATAATAAAACCGCTCTTAAGGAAACTCTTCCAAAAATGGAAAGCAGATCTAAGGAATTACCAGTAAAAGATCATGCAGTTAAAGATCATGCAGTTAAAGAACCTGCAGCAGAAGCAGCAGCAAGAAAAGAAAAATCACAGAAGGAGTTTTTACTTCATGGTGAATTAACCTTCGTTCGTGATGAAGCTACCATCCAACCAGATGCTTATGAGAAATTAGATGAAATTGCAAATATGATAAAAAGCAGCCCTGGAGCAAAGTGGAAAATAGAAGCTTATATGGATAATAATGGATCTGAAAAACAGCTGCAGGACTTCTCAAGGAAACGTGCACTCGCGGTTTTAAAATACCTTACAAAAAAAGGGATCTCCCCCACCCAGCTGAAAGCCGAAGGAAAAGGCAGTAAAGATCCTATTGAAGATAATAATAACGTCTGGGGAAGAATGGTCAACAGAAGAATAGTTATAAGGAGAGTGGAGTAACGTATCTTGAAATTATTAAGCAAATATTATTCGGAAAACAATATTGGGAATTATTTTGTACCGCTTTTAATTATTTTGTTCCCCTTTTTGTTGTTTTCATGTGTAGATGAACAATCTGTTAATAACCCTTCTCTTAGCAGTAATGGCAGTCTGCATCTGCAGTCCTTCCCGAAAGGGGCTAGTATATATATTCTGGGGACTAATATCGGCAAGATTACACCTGATAGTTTAATTGGCCTTGAAAGCGGCAATTACCAGATTACACTTAAACTACAGGACTATAAGGATACTACGTTCATTGCTTCTGTTACTAATAATTTGAAAACCGTCACAAACATTGTTATGAGAACAGCCAAAAAGAACGGCTCGGTTCTCGTAAGATCAAATCCCTCTGGAGCTCAGATATTAATAAATGGGTCTAATTCCTTTAAAACTACTCCGGATACTCTTACAGGTCTTGAGATTGGTACAATCTTCATTACACTAAAGCTCCAGGACTATAAGGATACTACATTCTCAGTAGTAATCCCCGATAGTGATATGATTACTCAAAATATTACTTTGACCCGTACTGTTCCAATTCAGCAGTATAAGGCTAGTATAACACTTAATTCAAATCCCCAGGGAGCAATGATCTTTCTTTCAAATAGCTTTTCAGGGAAAATAACTCCCGATTCCCTTACAAATCTTGGAAATGGAACATATCTAATTACTCTTAAACTAAATGAATATCAGGACACGACGTTTAATGTGACTATTTCTAATAATAAGGACGTTACAAAAAGTGTAACCCTTACAAAAATACCGCCGCAGAGAAAAGCTAGCCTTGCTCTTAACTCTGTTCCAGCTGGAGCTCAGATATATATTAATGGGATTAACTCTAATAGATTTACACCCGATAGCCTGACTAACCTGGATCCGGGAAATTATCTTGTAACACTTAGACTCTCAGGCTATAATGATACTACATTTAATGTAAATATCACTAACAATTCCAGGTATGAAAGAAATATTACTCTTTCAAAAATTATTCAGCGAAAAGGAAGTATCTTTGTCCGTTCTAATCCATCTGGAGCACAGATTCTTCTTAACGGTAACTACACGGGGAAAATTACCCCTGATACTCTGACCGACCTTAGTAATGGGAGTTATGTTGTTACTTTAAGACTTAACGGCTATTACGATTCTACTTTTACGGCTTCTATTAATAATTATCAGAATTTGACAAGAGATATTACCCTGAGAAAAGTGCTTCCATTGAAAAATTCTATCTCAGTTCAGTCTGACCCGTCCGGGGCACAGATCTTCTTAAATGGAGTAAATACGGGTAAGGTTACTCCTGGCAGCTTAACTGACCTGAACGATGGAGCCTATGATATCACTCTAAAATTAAATGGGTTCATTGATACTACTGTCACCGTAATTGTTTCAAATGGAATAAATAAACAAATTTCAGTTGTTTTGACTGATAACCTCCCTGCTGTCGATGTCTCGCTCGATTATCAGATTACTTTCATAAAACAACTGATAATATCATTCCAGTTCAACCAGGATGTCCTTTTGGATAAGGTTGATGTTGCAAATCCGGATAATGAAACTTCTACCCTGAATTATAATGGCATGCTGATAAGTAAAGATGATAAAAAAGGAATACTTATACTGAAAGCGCAGAATGGAAACTGGACCTTAACATTTACAGGAAAGAAAGCAGGAGGAAAACAGGAGGAGTTTACAATTACAAGAAAAGTAAGAGTGAAGGACTAGATGAGAGCTAAGAAATGGATGATAGCTAAGGACTAGAAAAGAGCTAAGGAATGGATGATAGCTAAGGACTAGATGAGAGCTAAGGACTAGATGAGAGCTAAGGACTAGATGAGAGTTCTTTTAAGATAACTGTCCATTAACCTTATTAAAAAATAGTGACTTTTCATCTTTAGTTTAGTAGATCTTGAATACTTACTTTCTCCCGGTCACTTTTATTATACTGAAGATATCCAACAAGATTTGCAAATACCACGGCAGAAAGAATATCAGTATTTTCAAGAGTAAGGGCAAGACCAAGCGCAGCAGTAAAAACATCTCCGCAATGCGCTGCAGATTTTGTTTTTTTTGGCTCAGAATTGATAGCTGGAACCATTGTAATTTCAAACGATGAACCTTTGATTCTTATATAAGCAGCTCCGTCTTTCCCTAAAGTAATAACAAAATGTTTTATTGCTTCTCCATATTTCTTTAATAGTTCAGCAGCAATGCGTGTTAGCTCGTCATTATGACCTATATCCTTTCCGTCTTTCGGAAAACTAAGTTTCAGTTCCTTTAATGTCTCATTGAAGTTTGGCTTTATTATTAGCTCAGGAAGACTTTGAAATTTTTGCCAGTTGGTCTTTGGATCTGCAATAATAATTATATGTTGAGCTTTTCTTTTATCCCTTTCATTATTTTCTTCCTTTACTATAGAGGAAAGTACTTCAACAAATCTTTCAGAAATAAATCCTTTTTCTGTATCATTTATTATCAGAACATCTGAAGCTTGAATTTTTTCTTTTAGTAATTCAAAAAACTTCCTGTTCCTGAGCACATATTTTGTCGCAGCTTTGTAGGAAAGTTCATAATCAGGCTCTTTATCCATTCTATATGCTAACTCATAATCAGCATTATCCTCTTTTCTGATGAAAAACCTTAGCCTGGTTACTGTTTGTATTTCTGAGAGCTCAATCAGTTTGTGACTGATGTTGTCTTCT
>JBLNEL010000433.1:0-4878 GCA_050262615.1 Bacillota bacterium | reverse complement strand
AGGTTTCCTTTTAATGACATTTTTAATTCCAGTATTTTTATTTGGAATTCTCGGTTTGCAGACGTTTTTAATGACTGTCGGCAATGATGATAACACAAAAATGCAGATAATTACTGCATCTGAGGAATTGACCGGTAAACTTGAGCAGGAATTATCCTCACTTGAGTTTGTAAAAAGCGGGCATTATTCTTTTGAATATAAGACTCTTGACAAAATTTCTTTTGAAAAACATCTGAGTAAGATGAAGAATGAAGTATTAGGAGAAAAGCTTACCGGAATTCTTTATTTGCCGGAAAATGCAATGAAGGACAAGAAGATTGAGTTTTATTCTAAAAGTCCGAATAATGTCAATATGTTCAGGAAATTAGAGGAACCGGTGAATAAAGCCCTGGTTGATATTTACTTTAAGGATAAACAATTTTCGAAGGAAGATGTAAGCTTTGCAAGTAAAGGTGTAGATTTTAGCGGTTACAGGGTTTCGAAAGACAATAAAATTGAAGAAGAAGGTTACGGAAATCTGGTCGTTTCATTTTTGTTTACTTTTTTACTTTATTTCAGTCTAATAATAACCGGGCAACTTATGCTTCGTTCTGTTGTTCAGGAAAAGAATAACCGTATTGTGGAAGTTCTGCTTTCATCAGTAAACAGCAGGGAACTGATGACCGGGAAGATATTCGGGAGTTCGGTTACTGGTTTAGTGCAGATGGCAATTTGGTTATCCCCATTAATGGTGCTGATTTCTACAAGCTGGTTTATGCTGCCAGCGGAGCTAGTTTTGAAATTAAGCATGAGCCAAATATTATACTTCCTGCTTAACTATCTTGTAGGACTTATTACCTTCATGGGGTTATTTGCATCAGTAGGGGCAATTTTTGATAATGAACAGGATGCACAATCAGGGATGTGGCCGATCATGATGCTGATAATGATACCTTTCTTTATTGCAATATCCATGCAGAATAATCCAGGAAGCAACCTGGCAAGGATTTCATCATTAGTCCCATTTTCATCGATCATTGTAATGCCTGCTAGGATGACATTAATTGAAGTTCCATGGTGGCAGATAATGCTTTCATTGGGAATAAATTTACTTACAATGATATTGGTCTTTATGCTTGCAGGTAAGATCTACAGGGTTGGAATACTGATGAGCGGAAAGAAACCAAAATGGTCTGAAGTAGCAAAATGGCTTAAATATAAATATTAAAAAAAAGCTGCCATAAAAGGCAGCTTTTTTTATATCCGTGATTCCTGACTGACTGCAGGAGATTAACTCGCAATTTTTATTAGGGCTTTTAATTATTACTGCGTCTTTTCAATCTTAGCCCAGGAGTCTCTAAGTGTAACAGTTCTGTTAAACACAGGTTTACCCGGAATGGAATCTGGGTCTACGCAGAAATATCCCTGTCTTTCGAACTGATAGCGTGTACCTGGCTGAGCATTTAGCAGGCCTGGTTCAACAATTCCATTAGATAAGATCTCAAGTGAATCCTTATTAATAAAATCTCTCCAGTCCTGACCCTCAGCCGTGTTGCCCGGATCTTCAACAGTAAACAGACGGTCATAAAGCCTGATCTCAGCATTTACGGCATGATCTTCTGAAACCCAGTGGATTGTTCCTTTAACTTTACGGCCGCTATTTTCTGATCCGCTCTTAGTTTCAGGGTCATAAGTGCAATGCAGTTCAATAATTTCTCCAGCATCATTTTTAACAACATCGACGCATTTAATAATATATGCATACCTTAGTCTAACCTCATTGCCGGGGGAGAGACGGAAAAATTTCTTCGGCGGATCTTCGCGAAAGTCATCTTTCTCAATATAAATCACTTTTGAAAAAGGTACCTTTCTCGTGCCGGCAGAAGGATCTTCAGGATTGTTAATTGCCTCGAGTTCTTCTACCTGTCCATCAGGATAATTATCAATAACTACTTTTAATGGATTTAAAACAGCCATTACTCTAAGAGCGCGCTTATTAAGGTCCTCTCTAATGCTATGTTCGAGCAAAGCGACATCAATCATATTTTCTCTTTTTGCCACACCAACTCTTTCGCAGAAATTTCTTATGGCTTCCGGTGTATAGCCGCGTCTGCGAAGTCCAGAGATAGTGGGCATTCTTGGATCATCCCAGCCTCTTACATGTCCTTCTTTTACCAGTTCAAGGAGTTTGCGTTTGCTCATAACTGTATAGCTGAGATTTAGACGGGCGAACTCAATTTGCTGAGGATGCCATGGGGTTTTTAATTCATCCAGGAACCAATCATAAAGTGGACGATGAGCTTCAAATTCCAAGGTGCATATAGAATGAGTTATCCCTTCGATTGTATCACTAAGTCCATGTGCAAAGTCATACATTGGATAAATGCACCACGTATCGCCCGTTCTATGATGAGTAGCTCTTAAAATGCGGTATATTACAGGGTCACGCATATTGAGATTAGGCGATGCCATATCAATTTTTGCGCGTAAAGTACGTGATCCGTCAGGAAATTCACCTGCTTTCATTTTTTCAAAAAGTTCAAGGTTTTCTTCAACTGAGCGGTTTCTATAAGGGCTATCTTTCCCTGGTTCAGTTAATGTTCCACGGTATTGACGAACTTCATCAGCATTCAGGTCACAAACATATGCTTTGCCATCTTTAATCAACTGAACGGCATACTGGTACAGCTGTTCAAAGTAATCTGAGGCATAGAACATACGGTCCTGCCAGTCGAAGCCCAGCCAGTGCACGTCTTCAATAATTGATTCAACATACTCAACATCCTCTTTGCTGGGATTAGTATCGTCGAACCTTAAATTACACTGTCCGCCCGGATTTTCAAGGGCTATACCGAAATTAAGGCATATTGATTTAGCGTGGCCAATATGTAAATAGCCATTTGGTTCAGGAGGGAATCTAGTATGTACTTTCCCGAAATACTTATTAGTTTTAGCGTCTTCTGCAATAATTGTTCTTATAAAATCACCAGCTGCAGCAGTTGTTGAGCTGCCAGAAGTATTTTCATCTGAGCCGTTATTTAGATTTTTTTCTGTTGTATTCTCTTTTTTATTTTCCATTAACTTTATACCCTCTTGGGTTATATAATTCCCCGAATATATTTCAGATTTTTATGGTTTCAACTGCTTTTTTCAAACGCGCAATTGTTTCATCCTTGCCAATAATATACAGTATATCGTATAGGCCAGGTCCACCGCCCACACCTGAGACTGCTAATCTGACAGGATGGATGAGTTTACCGGTTCCGGCATTCAGTTTTTCAGCAGTTTGTTTTAAAACAAGTTCAAAGTCCTCTTTCGCCGGATTTTGAAGTTTTGAATATTCCTCAGCTAAAACTTCGAGATTTCTGGCTGAATCTTCTTTCCATCTTTTCTTCAGCACGTCCTGATCATAATCGACCGGAGCCTCGAAGAAATAAGGACTTTTTTCAATGTAATCTTTTACGAAAGTTACTCTTTCTCTCATAGCATCAATAACCATCAGAAGGTAATCATCGCTGTATACATTTCCGTTAAAGTTTGATTTGGCGAGTTCCTCTCTGAGCATGCCGAGAATCTCAGAAGCCGGTTTTTTCCTTAAGTGTTCAGCATTAAGCCAGTTAAGCTTTTCGATATTAAAAACAGCTCCCGATTTATTAACCCTTTCGAGAGAGAATTTCCCGATCATTTCATTAAGATCATAATATTCCTGATCGTCGCCGGCATTCCAGCCGAGCAGAGCAACAAAGTTCAAGAGAGCTTCTTTAAGGTAGCCCTTTGCTCTGTAGTCTTCAACAGCAACATCACCTTGTCTTTTGCTTAATTTTGATCTATCGGGATTAAGTAAAAGGGGAAGATGAGAGAATGCAGGTTTTTCCCAGCCGAAGAAATCGTATAGTAAAACATGTTTAGGTGTAGAAGACAGCCATTCTTCGCCTCTGATAACATGTGTAATCTTCATAAGATGATCATCGACTACGTTTGCCAGGTGATATGTCGGATAGCCATCGCTTTTTATCAATACCTGATCGTCAATAATTGTGCTATCAAATTCAACTCTGCCGCGTACGATATCATCAAAGGCAATCTTCTGACCTGGTTCAATATTCATTCTTATGACATACTGATCCCCGTTTTTAAGTCTTTCTTCTATTTCCTGCTGAGTCAAGTTTAAACAATGTTTATCATATTTTGGTTGCAAACCCTGTTTCTGCTGCTCGTCGCGCAGTGCGCTTAGTCTCTCGGAGGTGCAGAAACAATAATATGCCTTCTTTTTTTCAATTAGTTCACCGGCATATTTTTTATAAATATCCAATCTTTCTGACTGCATATAAGGGCCGTACTCGCCGCCTTTTACCGGTCCTTCGTCAAACTGAAGTCCCACCCATTCAAGAGCATTAATTAAATTTTCAACAGCTCCTTCAACATATCTTGTGCGATCGGTATCCTCAATTCTGAGAACAAATTTACCATTTTGATTTCTTGCAAATAAAAAATTATAGAGTGCAGTCCTTAACCCGCCCACATGCAGGTAACCAGTTGGACTAGGGGCAAATCTCACTCTTGGATGTTCACTAATCATTATTCCTCAATTTTCTCGTATAAAAACAAAATGTTAATACTTTATTTTTTTGTATAGTACTTTACTTTCTCTATGAATTCCTTGCTGTCAATTGGTTTAGGGATATAATCTGTAGCTCCTGCTTCAAGGCATTTTTCCCGGTCGCCCTTCATAGCGAAGGCAGTAAGAGCAATAACAGGAGTATCTTTATATCCCGGCAGAAGGCGGATCTTCTCAGTAGCTTCGAACCCGTTCATAACGGGCATCTGCATATCCATTAATATAAGGTCGAAATGCTGTTTTTTCGCATTTTCGTAAGCTTCCTCGCCATTCTCAACGAC
>JBLNEL010000432.1:0-8533 GCA_050262615.1 Bacillota bacterium | reverse complement strand
ATTAAACTTTGAATTTTATATAATTATTTTTATAAAATTTCCCGGAATTGTAAAATGAAGTGTAAAAACCATTTAGGCGGCATGTTGGAATAGAGGTATTTCACCGCTAATTAATCAGACTGTAATATACGTTTTAATTCCTTTATATCAAGTTCTGTTGTTATTCCCTCTGAATGCCAGTGCTTACTGCATCCGCAGAAATCAAGTACAACACACTGTGCAGGGACATCATAGCGCTTTAATTCCCAGCCCCCTTCAACCAGCGTTGTAAGACATGCAGAGGCGATAACACCACGGCTCGGCATCCCCTTTTGCGGCGACCAGAGTGAAAGGTCCGAAGCATGCGGAAGTATATATGTTTCAAAATTGTATTTTTTCCCCATCTCACGCAGCTGGTTAACACGGCATTCATTCTGGCAGCCCTCGCACTTTAAGCCGCCCGGGACTTTAACTGCCTTGCACTTATCTGACTGGTGAAACCTCATACATCCAGGCAATAGAACAGCTTTATTTTCAGTTTTCTTAAAATCCTGCCTGAAGGCCCGGTTCATCAGTTCAGCTCCGACCATGTTCAAATGATACTCAGCCCTTGAACGTGTGCAGGATATCCTGTCTTCACGCCAGAGATAATGTTTGGCCGAAATACGCAGGAATTTGTCAACATTTTCAGTATACTTTCCTAAAACTTTTAGTGCCCGCTCTTCAAACCAAAGTGTAAAATTATAGATGGCAAAAAATATCCTGTTTAATTCAACCTGATTTTTCGTTTGCCAGAAAGCTCTCCAGCATATAAAACGCAGTGCCTGTTCGCGGAATTCACCTGTGGCCTCGAACCACTTGCAGACATGATCTATCTCATCTAAAGTGGGCAATCCGGAAGGGTTTTCATCTTTTTTTTCAGGAAGTAATAAAAGAGTGGTTAATATTCCGCGTGCTGTGTCTATATAAGGCTTAAGGAACTGATGCTTCTTACGCCATTCTGCCATGTAGGCCATGCTGATAAAAGGAGCATGATTTACTGAAAGTGCTGTAGAAGCATATTGCTTCCATAAAACACCAAAACTGAGCATCTCCAGTATATACTCCCCGGTTTCACGTACATTCTCTAACTGATATCTATGCAGGTATTCCTTATATTCATCTATAAGACCTGTTAATGTATCTTCCGCATGCAGGAGAACTTCATCGGTAAAATCACGTACTGTATTATAATATTCCTGTGAACCATGATGCTCATCTTTTAATGAATATGTTATTATTTCCATGATAAAACCATTCTCAGTTTTTTCTAAAGAATTTTAATTGAAATTCCCTCCCTCACAATTCATCAATGAGAACATACGCAATTTAACAAAATTATTGTTTAATAAAAGGATATTTATTAAATGATAATTCTACCTTACCTGAGTCAAATGCTAAAAATTCGATTGTAAGAATTAAAATGAAGCAGTTTATGATACTTTTAAATAAAAGCTGTTGAATTAAATGATATGCAATAAGATGAGAATGAAATGACGAATAAAAAAGGCTGCTGTCAGCAGCCTGTAATGATTAATACCTTTTGCAAGTAAATATGTATTATCTATTTTGAATTATTTTTAGCCTGAACAGCTATCTTTAAAGGTAAAGCCAGAAGATCAACCATTTTACAAACAACATGAACACCCATACCAATTGTAAGTGTACTGAAAGCAAAAATACTCACTGATACTAATAACGACATAGCATATCCTCAAATTAAACATTTAAACAACTAATCTTTTGAAACTTTAATTTCAGGGCCACAATTTGCGAAAATTAATTAAAAAGTCAAATGCAATTTCTTATTACCTGTTGCCTCTCAGAAGTAAGCCGGTTCATGATAATCTCAGTTCGCATCAAATACATTTCCAATTCCTTTCACTTCACTTTCATCATCAGAAGATTAGCAGAATCAGGCTAAGTAAAAGATTTTATATATTGGATTTTTAATTGAGTAATTAATGTTAATTATATTCCGGAGAAATTATTAAGATAGGCTAATAGAAAATTATGAAACAATGCGAGATGTACTATCCCGTTTTCTTACCTTCGCTGACTCACTTTAATTGTAAAGTCAGGTAGGCTTGTCTCCAAGCCTACAAAATATTATTTACTTTCTTACTTAATTTCAACAACATAAAAGATGAAGAAAATTTTTATTTTCCTAAATTTCAGATGCAGTAATTATCAGCCCATTTTGCCGAAGGTTCTCTCAAAAAGTCCTGTAATTGCTTTCCTGCCGTTTTCCTGAAGGAACCGGGTTCCTGTTCCTACAAAATAAATGTGGTTTATAACTGGCTGGTTATCCTTCTTAAGCTCGACCCATTCTGTCTGATTCCATAAAAACCAGGCATCACGTTTCTGATCAAAAACAAAAAGAGGTTTGTTGCAGATCTTTGCAAATTCAGTCCCCCAGCCGGTGCCGCCTTTTACAGTATTGTCATCAAGTATTTCACCAATAACATAGATCTCCTGACCATTGTTTATCTGATACCAGATACTTTGAAGGATCTTTCTGAAAAGAGGGGTCTTGGGATAATTACGGTTCAATAACTTTGAAACGTATTCCAGACTTACGTCCCCGTTTTTCAGTTCATCATGATTGAGCACCCTTAAGCCCCTGTGCCTTACAATCGAATGCCCTTCAAATGTAAAATTTATTTCCTCGATGCCGAATTTCGCCGCATTAGCTCCAAATTCGGCCTCAGCGCCCTGAATCCCTCCACTAAAAAGTATAAAATCTTCTTTTTTCATATTTTTCCCTTTATAAGTTGTTGGTTACTGTTCTTTTAGAATGCTATATACCTTTATATACATCATTCGCTAATTAAATGCATTCTAAAAGTTTGTCACCCTCGATTCATGGCTTTTATTTCTGGTCTTTTCTCCTTCCACTTATTTTTTTAACCATTAAGTTTTCACATCTGTTTATAACCAATAAGATAACTTAAGCATAAAGATATTATCAGGCTTTACATCAAACAAAGTATTCATCGATTGTCCAAAACTGTATTCGGAATTTGATTCATAATTCTGCCTGCTTTGTGTCCAGACCAGATACAAAGTTGATCCTGGCAGATATTCCCATCTTAAGACCGCACTGCCGCGAAGCGACAGGTAATTAAAATCAGGATTATTTATTGTCTTTGATACTGCCGGACCCTCTCCATCAGCATCTATTTTATATGCTGCACTTCCATCTTCAGAAATGTTTTTTGTAATAACAGACCCTTCTTCTCCATATTTAAGAAAACTGTAGGTCCCTGGACGCTTAAGCTCCTTAAAATTATTGTACCTTCCTGAGGCAATCAGCGGCTGAACATATACCTGCATACTTAATTTGGGATTTATTATCCAGTCGGCACGCAGATCCATAGAATAAATTTTCTGATCAAGATGTGCAAAAACATATCGTTTTCCATAAGTAATCATAGCACTTTTATCACTGTAGGCTGTAACCCATTGAGTCTGAAAATCATCCTTTGAGAAATTCGGTCCCATCTGAAGTGTAAGTGTAGGAGTGATCTTTAATTCCAGTGTTGTAGTAAGCGTATAAGACTTTGCATCCTCTCCGTTCCTTAATGTGCCGTTGAAGTTAAGTACCCAGAATATCCGGTTGTCTGTGTAGGCAGAAAAGTTCATTGAACGGCTTACCGGGTTTAATGTAAGCGGACCTCCGCGGGTTCTTCTTGCATTATAGGTCTCGGGGTTATAAGTAAATGAAAAGTTGGCTCCAGACAAGTTTGGGAATGTAATATAACTTCCCAGGTAATATCCCTGCGATGTTCTGTTTCCGCCGAAATCATAGCCTGCAAACGAGGCCAGGTTAAAGCCTGCATTCTGGTATATTCTGGTTGGCTGATTCCATCTATAACCGGTAAATATATGGGCATTTATTATATCACTGTATGAATTGTAGCCCAGGTCATTTATTTCGAACTTTGGACTTATAAAGCCGACTGCGGCATTCAGAACAATGGAGCCGCGGTTTTTATTCATCTGAAGACGTCCGGCATACCCAGCCATCGAAACTGCCGAGCTGTCTACTTTAATATAACTTACATCGGGTCTCTGAAAATAATGCGCTGAACTTCTTTGAAGAGCAATCATTCTTTCCTGAGTGCCCGTTACTCTTGAGACTGCCCCCCAGCCGCTTAGGACGTATGTGCCTTCATTATCTAAAAATGTCCATCCGTCAACAGCTGCACTCAGAGCATTCTTGCTTAAAGAATTCGATAACTCCTGATGGTTGAAAAACCTGTTTGTGTAAGTAGTCAGTAATCCAATGCCCTGACGGCCTGAGTTGTAGTCTCGCTGTACTCGGAAAATACCATAATAAGTCAATGGCTCTACTTCAATATCTGAACGTTCTCCATTTAATTCAATTTCTGCAAATTCTCTTTTTGTAAGAGCATGTATTGTTCCTATTCTCCAGTCATTTGATATCTTCCCCGATATTTTTGCAGCGCCCAGAATATGCGTCCCGCTGGGGATATCTACATAATCATATGAAGGCAGTGTACCCTGCGGTGCACGGCCTATTCGTCTGCTGTAAAATATATTTGGCGAGTTCCAGCTAAAATTAACATTGTTGTTTAATCCTCCCCTGCCGAACCTGAAGATCGTCACTCCTTCGGTAAAAAAGGGACGCTTTTCTTCAAATGAAGACTCTACATCTGTCAGGTTGACAACAGCCGGGTCAACCTCCACCTGCCCAAAGTCCGGATTAACGGTAGCATTTAATACCATGCTGCTCCCAAGTCCAGCCCTTATATCAAGTCCTGCACCGGTAAGATATTTTTTACCAGGATTAAAAGGATCTTTTGAATCATTTCCTATATATTCTGCCTTCCCTGTTACATATGGCAGGAGTTCAAAACGTGAAGAAGATCTGATACTTTCAATTCCCCTCAGCTCAGGGAACCTTGAAGCAAAGCCGCTTTCATCACGCGGAGTATATGCCAGCATATCTGTCTCTGCATTCCGGCTTATAAAGCGTTCTACATTAATGCCCCAGTTCTGCACTTTCCCATCCTTAAAACGGATCTGAGAGAATGGGATCTTCATCTCTACTGACCACCCATCCTTATCTATCCTTGCAGCACCATCCCAGACAGCATCCCATGTAAGGTCATTTGGCTGCTTTACATCATTTTCAATCAGTCCATCTGCCAGTGCGCCCGCAGCTGAGACATAGAAAAAATATCCATTTCTTTTATCACCATAAGAATCAAGATATAGTACGCAACCGTCAGAAGGATCACCCCATATAAAATCACGTCTTACAAGGCGTGCTAAAATTGAATCAGGATGACTGTCATAATATTTTGCTGCAAAATACAGTGCCTCATCATCGAAGGCTATCCATACTTCAGAGTGCTGTGATGGACTTGCTCCCTGAACCGGCTCCTGCTGTATTAGTCCTGTGCAGCCGGGCTGCTGCCAGACTGATTCAGATAGATCAGCATCAATTACTATTCTTTCATTAATTTTTACAGCCTGAAGCTGGCGAACAAATTTTGGCTGTTCCGGTGTACTGGCTGAGGTAATTGTCAGCCCAAGTAAAAAATAAAATGCCGTAATCATCTTCTTCATTTTTATGCCTCTTATTCAATTATTTTTTGCTGCTCAGATCAAGTTTCATTGCGTAGGTTTTCCGCTGGTAAGGTGAATTCTTAAACGGACTATTTTCAAGCCTTTTAAATCCATAGTTCTTATATATTATATTTGCTGCGATAAGCTTTTCATTTGTAAGCAGGTAAAGTTCTTTTGCCCTTTGCTTTCTTACCCACCTGACGGCTGCTTCAAGTAACTTTTTACCAATTCCCCTGTTCTGAAATTTTTTAGTAACTGCCATCTTGGCCAGTTCATATTTATTGCCGGGATGCCTGATTACAGCACAGGTTCCTGCCGCCTCTTCATCAATTAAAGCAAAGAATATTGTTCCGCCATGATTTATTATTTTTTCCTTTGGATGAAGCAGTATACTTTTATCCTTTTCCTCAACAGAAAAATACTCTTCAAGCCATTCGTAATTCAATCTCTGAAAATGCTTTTTCAGTTTTGCACTGTATTCGAGTACTTTCAATTCTCCCGGCTTCGATCCATTAAGATTTGTCCATACCCTTTCATAGATGGAAATTTTATCCAGCTCCTCTTCAATTCTGTCTATTTCACTGAGAAAATCAGGGGCAGAATGAATAAGCAATTCTCTGTTTGCAAATTCAATCTCTTTCCATACAGTCGCAAGTTTTTCACATAGCTCCCTGCCTTTTGGAGTTATGAAGATCAACCGTTGTCTTTCATCTTCACTCCCTTTTTCAGAAGTGAGATATTCTTTTTTTATCAGTTCCCCGGCTAATAATTTAACTGCAGTATGTGATATTCCAAGATCAGCTGCCGCCTGAGTTATTGTGACAGGCGAATTGTTTTTAAGCAGGTAAATCAGTGTAAACCATTTGGCTTCAAAGTCGATGTTTAATTTTTTATATATCAGCGATACATCTTTCGAAAGGCGGTCGCTTAACCTTCTGAGCCTGGTGGCAAGCGCAAGTTCTTTAAGTGCTTTTACACTGTCCAATTTATTTCCCTCCTTTTCTTTATTTATTATGACGCATGAATTATGAAAGTTGTTTCATAATTTTTTAACCACTTCCATCTGGTGCCGGGATTTTCATATTGATTGTAGCGAAACATCCGTATATCTTAAATTCAAGTATGCCCACTTAAAACAGACCGGAGGATTATTGTGCTAGCAATGAATTATCGCGGACCTTTCAGAGTCCGCCTTGACCGAGACAAACCCTATCCAGAAATAAGACATCCCAATGATGCAATTGTAAGAGTAACCAGAACGTGTATCTGCGGATCGGATCTGCATTTATACCATGGACTGGTACCCGATACAAGGGTAGGTATGACATTTGGACACGAATTCACAGGAATTGTTGAAGAAGTCGGGTCATCTGTACAGAAATTAAAAGCAGGCGATCATGTATTAGTACCATTTAATATAGCCTGCGGAATCTGTGCATTCTGCAAACAGGAACTATACGGCAATTGCCATGAATCCAACCCGGAGGCAACTGCCGCTGGCGGTATTTTCGGCTATTCGCATACAGCAGGCGGATATGACGGTGGACAGGCTGAATATGTACGTGTGCCTTATGCTGATGTCGGACCAACAGTAATTCCTGACTGGATGGCTTTTGATGATGCTGTTCTTCTGACTGACGTAGTCCCTACAGGATATCAGGCAGCTGAAATGGGGGGCATTCAGACCGGCGATACTGTTGTAATTTTCGGCGCTGGCCCGGTTGGAATAATGGCTGCAAAATGCGCATGGCTTTTCGGTGCCGGACGTGTAGTTGTTATTGATCATCTTGATTACAGACTGGATTTCGTACAGAAATATGCACAATGCGAAATACATAATTTCCGGTCGCTTGGCGATCCGGTTGTATTTATGAAAAAAACAACAGATTCTCTTGGAGCTGATGTATGCATTGACGCTGTTGGCTCTGATGCTGCTGGAAATGCTACTGAAACTCTTCTTGGTAGAAAATTACCTTTACAGGGTGGCGCTACCACTGCTCTTCACTGGGCAATTAATGGAGTGAAAAAAGGAGGCATTGTTTCTATTGTTGGAGTCTATGGACCAATTGACAGCCTCTTCCCAATCGGCAATGTTGTAAATAAAGGAATTACTATTCGCGCAAACCAGGCTTCTGTGAAAAGGCTTGTACCCAGACTTATTGAACATGTTAAGTCAGGAGTGCTTAATCCAAAGGAGATAATTAGTCACAGAATACCGCTCGAAGAAGTCGCAGATGCTTATCATATGTTCTCAGCTAAGCTGGATAACTGCATTAAACCTGTACTTATTCCACCTTCAGCAAGAGCTTAAATAACAAATAGATTTATAAATAACGTGAAAAATAACTATGACAGATCAAACCAGTCCAAGTGATTTCAAGAATATCCGGGGAACCGGACACAATCATATAAACGGATGGGGTATTGACGCAGACCGCAAAAACGACCCCACATATCCAATGAAAAAGCGCACAAATGAAGAACACCAGGGTTACACCTGGGAAAGACCTCCTCAGCAGCCGGAAGATGTTGAGATACTGCGCTCGGTTGAAAGACCTAATATAACTGCAGTTTTTGGGACTTCAACACCGCCCCATGGACTTAGCGGAATGCTGCGCCGGTATGCATTTAAATACAGCGAGTCAAGCTACGGCCGCTGGCTTCCACTTATGCTTGCTGACCGTATTAATGTAGTCGAAGGAATTTTAGATGATATTAAACATGGACATATTCCAAACATTTTTGCGGAAAAGGGATGGAAGGCTGACTGGAAATATGACCGTAAGGCATTTGTGACAAAAGCAGCCACAACTGCAGTTTTAACTTCAGCAATAGTTTTAATGCTGCTGCCGAAAAAAAAGAAGAAACTTAAAATATTTTAAAGCAGAATGTTTTAAGACCTGCAATGTTTTAAGAC
>JBLNEL010000431.1:0-2863 GCA_050262615.1 Bacillota bacterium | reverse complement strand
ACGCCTGAAGGAACTTTTGGAATAGATAATGACTTTGCTAACAGGGGTTTCCAAAATATTGGCGCCTGGATTATGGGACGAAATATGTTTACGCCGGAGAGAGGTCCCTGGAAAGATTTCTCCTGGAAAGGGTGGTGGGGAGAGAATCCGCCTTACCACACTTCCGTTTATGTTTTGACACACTATGAACGGCCTCCTCTTGAAATGGAAGGGGGAACTACTTTTTATTTTGTTACTGATGGAATAGAAACCGCCCTGAAAATGGCAAAAGAAAAAGCTGCCGGAAAAGACATTCGTCTGGGCGGAGGAGTTGAAACCGTTAAACAATATTTGAATGCAAAACTGCTGGATGAAATGCATATAGCCATAGCACCGGTTCTTCTGAACTCTGGTGAGAACTTATTTAAAGATATTAATTTAATTGAGCTTGGCTATAAGTGTGTTGAGTTTACTCCCTCGGAAAAAGCTTTACATCTGGTTTTTAAAAAACTTATTTAATTACCACAGATAAGGGAAATACTACCTGCTGGATTTTTGGGCTTCATGGTGTGTTCCGTGTATGGCAAATATGCCTGAATTTGCACATATGGAGTTTTGATTAGAGACACCCCTTTAGGGTTTTATGTTTTTGTTGATAGTCTGCGGCTTTTTGCCTCAAAGCAGAGGCTGTCGGGCAGAATTGATAAGAATATTATAGCAATCGACAACTTAATGAAAAAGCAATATGATTATTTCCCAATGAAAGAAAATATTGAATTTAATCCCCCTGAAATAAGGAGGAAATGATAAGTACTATTGTCACCCGATAAGTGAAAAAGCGACATGATAATTTTCGCAAGCCTCGCGGTCACAATTTGGAAAGAAAGCTTTAGGTTTATGCAAAATTTAGCTAAATTCGCCCAGACTTGATTTTGGACAGCGGCAAGGCACAATCATTGCTTATTCTCTTTAATATTTATGAGAAAGAAAAAAGGAAAAGTAATTTTATCTATTCTATAACTTTTTATATTTTGATAAAAAATCTATCCGCTTTTTGGCTGAAAATTTTGATTTTCTCACTCGTTTAGGTAATAAGCACCTGTGGCATTTGGTTTGTTATGTTTGTACATGGATAATATTATTTTCTGCTGATTCAGGCAGGGTAATCCTGTTTTTTACCGGCGGAATTTGGTGCGTTATTATTTAACTAAAAGGGTTAATCGACGTGAGAAATAAGCTTACTATTTTTATTTTACTTGCACTTTTTGCATCAAACGCGTCTTCACAGACAAAGACTTTCAAAGTTTTGGAATATCTTAAAAGCATATCGGGTAAAAATACAATTTCCGGTGAGCATAACCGCGAGCCTAATTCCTCTCCTTCAAAATATTACAACCAGGTTCATGATACTACTGGCAAGTGGCCCGGGCTCTGGAGCTGTGACTTTTTATTCGAAAAGGATTACATTACTCCTTCAAGCAGATGGACAATGACTTATGAGGCTGAGAAGCAGTGGAATAATGGCGCAATTGTCCAGCTTATGTTTCATACCTGCCCTCCTACTCAGGAAGAACCCTGCGGCTGGGATCCCGGAGTGATTAACCAGCTCTTGTCTGACTCCCAGTGGAATGATCTTGTTACTCCAGGCGGTTCACTTTATAACAACTGGCTTAAACGGCTTGATATAATTGTGCCGTATCTGCAGTACCTTAAGGACAAAGGTGTTGAGCTTTTATTCCGCCCATTGCATGAAATGAATCAGAAGGTCTTCTGGTGGGGCGGGCGCCCGGGTCCGAATGGGACGGCCAGGTTATATCAGATAACCCATGATTATCTTACCAAGACAAAGGGCCTGGATAACCTCATCTGGGTGTGGGATATGCAGGATATCGACCGGACATGGGCAGATTATAATCCCGGAGAGGGATACTGGGATATCCTGGGGTTTGATGTTTATTCCGACGGATACAGCCAGAGCTGGTATGATTATGCATTGTCTATAGCGGGAGATAAACCCGTTGCAATAGGTGAATGCGCAAAACTGCCGACTTCAGACCAGCTCTTATCGCAGCCCAGGTATGTATTCTTTATGGCCTGGTCGGAACTGGCCTTTAAGGATAATACCACCGATGCTCTTAGAGCTTTATATAGTGCTCCAAATGTAATAAACCGCGACCGGATGCCTGGCTGGAAAGACCTCTGCGTGTTTGGCGAAAAACCTTATTCAATTCCGGGTATAATAGAAACAGAAAATTTTGACAGATGCGGGGAAGGCACTTCCTATCACGATTCTGATACAATAAACTCAAAAGGACAGTACCGCACTGATACTGGGGCAGATATTGAACCATGCAGCGAGGGAGGCTATGATATAACCGACATTAAGGCCGGCGAATGGCTGGGGTACACAATCAGCATTGATTCAGCTGGAATTTATTCGCTTCAGATGAGAGTCGCCTCGGCTTTTTCAGGGAAAAGTTTTCATGTAGAGCTTGACGGCACGAATGTTTCCGGGGCTGTAAGTGTGCCCAATACCGGAGGGAATCAGAACTGGCAGACTGTAAGCGTTAATATTCCGCTGCTGACAAAGGCAGTTAAGAAACTTCGCATTGTTATGGACTCGGATGACTTCAGCATAAATTATTTGAAATTCATTTTAATAAATAAAGCTCCGGCTGTAGGCATCGTTACACCGGCAGCTTTTTCTGTTTTTCCGGAACCGGCAAACGTTTATATTCTTGCAAATACAGCAGATGAAGACGGCACAATAAGCAAGGTGGAATTTTTTAACAGCAGAACAAAACTGGGCGAGAGCACTTCTTACCCATTCTCCTTCACATGGAAAAATGTGCCCGCGGGTAATTATTTTTTAAGTGCAACTGCA
>JBLNEL010000430.1:0-4511 GCA_050262615.1 Bacillota bacterium | reverse complement strand
TAACCATCACGCAGATCATCCTTCAAAGATTCTTCAATCTTAAGGACGCCATTTTGATAGAAAATTTTTGAAATACCATGTTTACATCCATTTTGAAAACTAATCTCAGCTTTAAGCTGTCCATTATCATAATAGAACTTTGATGATCCATCCGGGAGGTTATTTTTATAATTTATTTCAAAAATTTTAATGCCGTTGTCATTAAAAATTGAATGTTTACCGTTTTTCCCTCCTTTATAATAAGTAATTACTTCAAGCAGTTCACCTTTAGGGCCAAAGATCTTTTCTTCCCAATGAATTTTGCCATCGACATAATATCTCTGACTCTGAACCTGTCCATCTTCATAATAAGTCAGAGCAAGTCCGCTTTTATAGACCTCTTCTGAAAAACGCTGCCTGCTTGTATAGCTGCCATCTTTCTTATAATTTATTATTTCTCTGATTTGTCCTGAAGGGCTGTAAAATATTTCTTTCAAAAGTGCCCGTCCATCAGTATAGTACCTTTCACTTTTAAGCTTCCCATCTTCATAAAAGGATCTGGAATGATTAAATACTATATCATCATTTAGTCTGTCAGGCTTTAGATCAGGATATTCGTTTTGTGCCATGAAAGCGCCTTAACTCTTTCTTTAACTCATTAGAGAGTTAAATCAAAAAAATAAAATATCTGCAGAAAAATCTTAAAATACGTTCGATAATAATAAATAGAATAAAAATATCCGGCAAAGTTAAAAAATAAATCATTAATAATCAGGACAGTTCTATATGGTATACGAGGGAATTTTTCAGACCTTTTATGACAACGGGATGGTCAGAGAAGAAAGCTATTATAAAGAAGGCAAACTTGAGGGCATTTCAAAGACCTTTTATCCAAATGGGAAATTAATGGAGGAAAATTTCTACAGGCAGAATATTAAAGAAGGCACTTGCAAAACATATTTTGAATCTGGTGTTATAAAAAGCGAATTAATATTTAGTGCTGATAAAATTAACGGGATCTCCAAGTATTATTTTGATGATGGAGAACTGAAAGCTGAAGTAGCATATATAGATGGTAAGAAAAATGGACCAGCCCGAATATATTATAGATCAGGACCATTAAAAGAGAATAAAACCCATATTGATGATAAGATTGAAGGTTTAGTTTCTACATACTACAAAAGCGGAACAATCAAAGGAGAATGGGTATACAAAAACGGTGTGCCGGAAGGTACCTCAAAATTTTACTATGAGACAGGTGAGATTATGGGGGAAAAGAGCTATAAAAACGGAAAAGATCATGGTTTGACCAAGATCTACTTTAAAGATGGGAAAATAAAGGAAAAGATCTTATTTGATGAAGGGATGAAGCACGGAGCAAATCTAATTTATTTTGAAAGCGGAGAGCTAAGAAAAAAACTATTATGGGATAGCGGCAAAAAGAAACAAGAGGAAACAATTACCGGGACAATAAACAGTAATGAGGATCTGGCAGGTAGAGAACCAGCTACCATTAGAGCTGAAATAAAAAAGCATCAAATGATAAGAGGTGCTCTTTGGGTCTCACTTATTTTCATAGTTACTTTCCTGATCTATACATTTCTTATTTCATTTGCAGGGTAATCACAAATGCCGGCGACGTCTGAAAAGTCAGGAATTACGAATATTTTGCTAAGTACTACAAATATTTGATTTTAAAATTTCAGTATATGCAGAATGAATTTCATATATTCCGACTTATCAGACATGTATCATTAACAAAAACAGATAAATATCAGAATGATGTACCTACTTTAAGTCTGGCATTAACAAAAAATGATGTAAAGTCGAGTCTTCCTTTTTCATCATAACCAATAACTATAGAAGGTCCGAAAGCAAAGGCGCTGAATCCCCAGGATGCTGCGATCTTCTGGACTAGTATATCAAGCAGATATTGTCTGGTTCTGTCAGGAGTATTGAAAAGTGCATCGAATCTGAAATCGAAAGTACTGCCCGCAAGTGATAATTCTCTTCCTGTAAAGCCTGCGTGGAATTCTTTCATATATCTGGCCAAATAAACTTTTGCTTTGCTAGATCCTAATGTTCTGAAAGGGTAGCGGAATTCCCAGTTAAGGTAAGATCCCTGGAAATATTTTGGAGGCTCTGTTCTACCATCCATTGATGATCTGAGGACTTCTTCAGAAATAGGGCGTAATGATTTCTGAAAATTTACCTCAAAGAAATTGCCAAATGGAATTACATAACCGATCTGGTACCCGGTTGCGGCGTATAATGGATTTCTAACTTCTTTTGGAGCAAAAATTGCGTCGAGCGAATAAATGGCACCTGCATAGAAACCCAAAATATGAATATTTGCCTCAGAGAAGTTAGTCTCGCGAGGACTAGAATATGGAGTACCAAAGCCAATTGAAATTCCCAGGTCATCCTTTATAGGGAGTCCGAACCTTTCTCCGCCATAAACCTGAAGATAAGGATTGATATACTGCAATGGTGAAGAAATCTGAGTATATCTGGGGGGTTCAAAGAGTTTATTGAATTTAATTTTTTCAAATACATGAGTAAAAACACTGGCAAAATTTATATTATCCAGCAGGTTAAGCTTAAATGGATAAGTAATTATTTTCGCCCTGGTCTCCGGTTTAAAAGCCAGAAGGGGATAAAGAACACTTTTTATCGATATAGTCTGATTGTTTTTATCACGTAAATCAACTATTATTTCTGCTTTCGGATCAGGGGGATCAATAAAGACTTCTGTCTGGATATTTACAAAAAGGCTATCATCATAAGGTTCCATCTGATAGTACTCTATATTCCCGACTTCATCTGTTTGCGCATAAATGAAATTTTTTAAATTAATTACAATAAGCAACCCAGCAAGTAAAAACCAATATATTATTCTCATCTGATCGCCTCCATTATTTTTCAGCCAGCTGTCTTAAATTCCCATGGGCATAAAATAATGCATCCATTAAAAACTGCCCTTTATATCAATTTAATTTAATCTCCATTTTTAGCAAACAGTTAGGATTCAAATTGATGAGCCTGTGACAGTTATCACCTAAACTTTACCCGAAATCAGCTGATTACAATGGCATGAGTCTTTGTTTTATCTGACAAGTTTAGTAACTTAAAACTGATTGAATAATGAAAAATTATCCGGATGATTGAAGAAAAGAAATCAAATAAATTGAACGAAAAACTAACAGATCAGGAGTACCGGGAATCACTAGAACTTGCTGCCACGCACTACGAAAACTTCCCAGTGGTCTCGTTCCTGGTTCCAAGGCGTCTGAAAAAAGACATTGCACTTATTTACCGGTTTGCCAGGCAGGCTGATGATATTGCTGATGAAGGAATGCTTTCTGACAAGGAGCGCCTGATAATCCTGAACCGGTATGAAGAAGATCTTAATCGTGCATTAGCCGGTAAACCGTCAGATGCATACTGGGCATCATTAGCAAGGACAATTCGGGAAAAAAAACTTTCGCATGTTAACTTTTTCAACCTGCTTAAAGCATTCAGGCAGGATATAACGAAAAAAAGATACGGAACATTCAGTGAATTAATGAGTTATTGCTGCAATTCTGCCAACCCGGTTGGGAGGATAATTCTTGAATTATATGATATACGGCAAAAAGAGATATTTCAGTGTTCAGATTACATTTGTTCTGCTCTTCAATTGGCAAACTTTTACCAGGATGTAAGTATTGATATCAATAAGGGGCGTATTTATATTCCTATGGACGAAATGGCCAGATTTGAAGTTACCGAGGAAGATTTTGAGTTAAGGAGAAATAATAGTAATTTTAAGTCATTATTAAAATTTCAAATTGAAAGGACCCGGGAGATGTTTCTACGAGGGCGGAAGATCCTGAATGAATTACCATTTCCGCTTAAACAGGAAATACACTGGACAATTTTGGGCGGCGAAAAAGTACTTAATAAAATTGAAAATATTGGTTATAATGTATTAAATCATAGGCCTAAGCTTAATAAGTTAGAGTACTTAACGCTGGTTATCAAAACATTTATTTAGCAATTAGTTATGCAGCAGGATTTAGCCCAGGAAATAGCAAAGAAAAGCAAAAGCAGTTTCTATTATGCCTTCAGTCTTCTGCCTGAGGAAAAGCGCGATGCCATGAATACAGTTTACGCTTTTTGCAGGGAAACTGACGACCTGGTAGATAACATATCTGATTCTGAAGAGGTCAAATACGAAAAACTCAGAAAGTGGAGAATTGAACTAGAGAAGTCATTCAAAGGAAAGTCAGAATATATTCTGCTTAATCGACTGACGAAAATCATTTCTCAGTTCAATATCCCTATTGATCCGTTTTTTGAGCTTATCAAAGGCATGGAGATGGACCTCCAGAAAAAAAGGTATATCAGTTTTGATGATCTTACTCTTTATTGTTATAGAGTAGCTTCAACATAGGGACTGATGTGAATTGAAATAATCGGGTACAAGAACAAATCAACAAAGTACTTTGAAATAAATCTGGGGTTATCCCTTAATATTAAAAATATAATGA
>JBLNEL010000429.1:0-7777 GCA_050262615.1 Bacillota bacterium | reverse complement strand
TATCAGAAATACTTTTCTTCTCCGGGGCAAGCGGTTACCTTGAAAATGCAAAGCTCTGCATGTTCTGCGGAGGAACAACCACAGATAAATTCCGACCTGCTGTAAAGACTATTATGGACAGCAATGCTTTTGAACGGTTTAACAGATTCTATGCACAAGATTTTGAAAAGGAAGTCGAAAGAAATCCCATAATGAGAGAGTTCTATAAAAATCCACTTCCTGAAGCACTGGCATTCAAGTCACTGTTAAGCACTGAACTTTTAAGGGATCACAGGGAGTGCAAATTAAGAGAATCGGCACAGAGGATATATACAATATCCTTAAAACAGGATTATGTCATACCAGCCGAATCAGTTGAATCCACATTAAAAGGAGAAAAGGGAGATATTCCAGTAAAGCATGAAACTCTGGATTTCCCATACAGGTATACTCATGAGTCCCCTTTTCCCTTAAACGATGCGTTCAGCATGTCAGTAGATCAGTCATTTGAAGAAGTTTTTGATAAAATATCCTGTTTTCTGAACAGCAGCCGTTAGTTTCACTTTCACATAAGGTCATCATCTTTAGTTAAGGGATGGAATCTTATTACAGCTGTGCGGCCGAGAGCAGATCTTATCTGCAGGGCTTTTATTTTTTCTTCTACTTCTTCGAGAATAACTATTAAGGTTTTATCAATGGTATGCAAAAAGGAATTAGATGCTCCGGCAGAGACGGAAACTGAAATGCCGGCATCGTTCTGGGAAGTGATCTTTACCTCTTTAAACGGAAGGCTTTCGGCATAATCTATTCTGTAATCCTCATCATCTGTAATCTCAATTTTTACTATCTTGTTCTGGTTCTGAGCGTTGAAGTTATTAAAAAAACTTGCCCATTGTTCCTGTGGAATTTGAGTTTTACTCATTGAAGGTTCCTGATTTTATTATAATTATAATGTAAAAAGGAGTAAAAAATAAGCAAGGCAGATAGAATTGAAGAAATATGAAAATTATTTATTCGGAGTATTGACAATCTATTAAGCTTTTTTGATCTTAAATAATAGCACATTCTCTCAGACAATATTACCTATTTTGAAATATTTCCCGGAATCCGTGTTTGTCATCTCACCTTTGGCATGGTGTCTCCTTGATTTCCCTTAAGCAGGAAATTCAAACCGGATTCCCTCTAAAAAAGGGGAATAAAGTCGACTGGTTCTGATTTCTATCCTTCTTATAATAAATTTATGAGGTTAACCGATGGACCTGTTAATAAGTGAAGAAGGCAGATTCCTCAAGGAATTAAATACTTTATATTTCGAGATCGGTTCAACCCTCGACAAACTTGCCCAGCAGTTAAAGGATATAGAATTCCTATCATGCGACATTAAAATAATTCTTGAAGAAATGAATCTCATTCTGCATAAGATGAATCTTTCGCTTGAGGAACTGGATGTTTCCTACAGGGATATGAATATGATCGAACTGATACTGGAGTTTAAAGAATAGCAGATGGCCTTTTCCGACAGATATTTCGATTAAAATTCTTTTTATAATTGACAGTCCAACGCCGGAAGAGCCGGCGTTGGGCAAAACAATTCCAGATTTTACTTATAGTAATTTCTTACCCATCTATGAGTCTTTAATTTTTCGATAAGCTCAGGTGAAAGCGGTCCTTTTTTTACACTTTTAATATTTGCTAAAAGGTTCTTCTCACTTCTCATTCCAGGGATAACGGAAGTTACTTCTTTAAAGCTAAGTATATATCTCAGAGCAGCTTCAGCTACGCTTTCGGTCTCGTCTTTTACATCATCGGTAATTCGTGCAACTCTTTCAGCCACTTCTTTTTTTCTGTCGCCTCTGAAGTAATTGTTTCTGAAATCACCCTCAGGGAACTGTGTATTCTCATTAATATTTCCAGTAAGGCTTCCTTCGTCAAAAGGGACACGTGCAAGAATGCTGATCTTATTTTCTTTGCAGAACCGGAATAGCTCATCAGTCGGGGATTGGTCGAATATATTGAAGATTACCTGGTAAAAGTCAACAAGTCCAGTTTTTCCAGCTTCAATACCGTTCCAGGGCTGATGGTCGTTTATAGATATCCCGAAATATTTTACCTTACCGCTTTTCTTCAGCTGATAGACTGCTTCCTTCCATTCATCCCTGTCAGCCCATTTATCATTCCACACATGAAACTGCTGCAGATCGATGTAATCGCGCTTAAGGTTTCTGAGGCTCTGTTCAGTACTTTTGATTATATGATCGTAAGGAAAAGAGTCCTCAATAGATGAATTATCTGAAGCCGGCCACTCATATTTCATAGAAGGGACCTTTGTAGCAATAAAGAATAAATTTCTGGATTCCTTTTCAGCTTCACCAACAAGCTCCTCGCTATGGCCGTTTCCATAAACCAAAGCTGTATCAAAAAGGTTTATACCCTCACGTGCAGCTCTCAGAAGTGTTTTTTTCGACTCATAATCTTCAGCTCCTATCCACATTGATTTTCCTATACCCCAGCAGCCGAATCCAATCATTGAAATCATCTCACCTGTTCTGAGAATATTTTTATAGATCAAGTTTATGCCTCCATTCAAATTATTTTCAATTTAAAGTAAAAATAGGATATTTATAAGAAAAAACAAATTCAAAAACGGGAGTAAATATCCAATTAATAGGAGCTAATATTGATTAAATTTTCAGAAAAGGGGGGTGATAAGAGGTAAAAAGAATAAAAACCGGAGAAATAAAAAGTGAAATCTGCAGAAAATAAAACATATTATAATGAAAATGGTTTAGAAGAGGGCAAATTTTCATCACACCTGCAATTTATTTTAATTCTCTGGAATTCTCCGGATAAAAACCGCGTTTGTAATTAAACAAGATAAAAATTGAGATACAAACAAACCATAATACTGCAGGATACTGCTTCTTTAGGGAGATAAGTTAAAAAGTCCGCAATTTTTCACGCTATTGAAGTTCTTTAATGAAACTTTTACCCTTATGTGTGGTAGAATGGTTAGTTATATGATTGCTGAAGTCAAAAAAATTCAGTTGGATATATTAAAATTTAAACTATATTATTAAGATACGCATAAATAAGCAGGAGTTGATAAAGTGAAATTAGCCAAGCAATTTACCTATCGTGAAAGTCAATCATTAGATAAATATTTACAGGAGATTGGGAAGGTAGACCTTTTAAATGCAAGCGATGAAGTAGAGTTAGCCATCAGGATAAAGAAAGGTGACCAGCGGGCGCTGGAGAAGCTTGTACAGGCTAACCTTAGGTTCGTGGTTTCTGTAGCCAAACAATATCAAAATCAGGGGTTATCACTTGGTGATCTGATAAACGAAGGTAATCTTGGACTTATAAAAGCCGCCAAAAGGTTCGATGAAACCAAAGGTTTTAAGTTTATCTCTTATGCGGTATGGTGGATAAGGCAATCGATCTTACAAGCTCTGGCGGAGCACTCGCGAATAGTACGTTTACCTTTGAACAGGATCGGGTCGTTAAACAAAATTTCGAAGGCATTTAATAACCTTGAGCAGACTTACGAAAGAGATCCCAGTCCTGAAGAGTTGGCAAAAGAACTTGATATGGATGTTGATGAAGTCAAATACGCAATGGAGATCTCCGGGCGTCAGGTTTCAGTGGATGCTCCATTTGCAGGCGGTGAGGACAGCAACAATCTTCTTGATGTTATACCTAACGACCAGCAGCCGACACCAGATCACACGCTTATGTCCGAATCATTAAAAGAAGAGATTGAAAGAGTACTTTCCACTTTGTCTGAAAGGGAGGCCACAGTACTGAAATATTATTTTGGAATAGGTACAGAAACCTGTCTTACGCTTGAAGATCTGGGTGAGAAGCTTAATTTAACAAGGGAAAGAGTAAGGCAGATCAAGGAAAAAGCGATCCGCAGGTTAAGACACGCATCAGAAAGCAAGAATTTAATGACATATTTAGGCTGATTTTGGTCCTTATTTTTTCGTCTGACTCCGAATAATTTATTTATAGAAGCATACGGCATCCGGCAGCATTATTTTAATGCACCGGGTGCCTTTTTTTTGTTCTTAATTTAACTCTGCAATTCAGCATATCGAATTAAATATCTTAAAAAGCCCAAAATTCCTCATAAATAATAACTTATAAATTAGTTCTAAGTTTCCTCAGAAGTCATTATAACAAAATGAAATACAGAAAAATATAAAAACATTTAACGCAACAAAAATTAAATAATTTTACTGGTGCAAAATTTTAATTCCATGATGTTGAAAAATGCAACAGTTAAAAAATTTAACTCATGCAAAATTCTTCTGGATATAATTAAAAAATGCAAAAAATGATTGGGACTTCTCAGAAGATATTTTCTATATTGCGAGCTAAAATTTGAAACTGAAATTACCTGAATTCAAAACATGGAAATTTGCACTTGTTTGCTGCGGCTATTTTGTTGCAAAAGTTCTGGTTTGCAGGCATGTTCCGCAGCATTGCCGTGGCTACTAAAACTCATTATTTTCATCGGGATTTTTTCTCATAGCATTTCTTTTGCCCAAAGCACCGCTATCAGGGGATTTATCACAGATTCAGCGACATCGAAGCCGCTCAGGCTAGCTACAATAAAGCTTGCCGGGACGCTCTACGGAGCTATTAGTGACACGAACGGATATTATCTGATAAAGAATATACCTCAGGGGACATACGATCTGGAAGCCACTTGTGTAGGCTATAAAACGTTCAGAAAAAACTCAATTGATGCAAAAGGAGCTGAAGAAACTGAAAATATTTCTCTGGAAGAGACTCAGGCCATAATGCCGGGTGTAGTTATTAAACCTCAGGAAGGAACAAGTGATCATACAGGGTCGCATAAGCTAGATAATTTTCAGATGCAAAGAATTTCGGGCAATCTGGATGATGTAATAAAGTCAGTTTCTATTCATCCCGGAGTAGCACAGATCAGCAATTATCATAATGATCTGATCGTTAAAGGCGGCGGTCCAGCTGAAAACCTGTTTGTTGTAGACGGCATTGAGCTTACCAATATAAATCATTTCGGGAGTCTATCGAATGCCGGCGGCATGACGAGTTTTATCAACATGGACTTTGTTAAATCAGCAGGTTTTTCCTCAAGCGGATTTCCATCATTATTTGGAGACAAGATATCTTCTGTAACTGAAGTGGAAATGATGAATGGCAATAAGGAGAATCAAAGGTCAAAAGTTATATTATCAGCAACGCAGTTTGCGTTGAATTTTGACGGACCGCTGAATAAAAATACAACATATATTTTCTCAGCGAGAAGAAGTTATCTTGATCTGGTCTTCAAATTCTATGGTTTTAAATTTGCTCCGCAGTATTATGATATATTCGGCAAGATAAATTCACGGCTGAACGATAACAGCAGTATATCGTTTTTATTTATCGGAGTACTTGATAAAATTAAATTCTTCAAGAACCAGACAGATGCTTATAATCAATATCCACGGGCTTTTGCGGGTGATCAGGATAATATTATTGCAGGAATTAATTACTCGAATACATTTGGGGATGGATATTTTAACATTAGCTTAAGTAAAAGCATTACTCATCATCAGACTGTTCCCAATATTGTTTTCCTGAATAAATCCAGTGAAACTGAAAATACAATTAAGCTTAACTCAACTATCAGGATTGCGCCTGAAAGTGAATTAAGTTTTAGTGCATCAGCAAAGTTTATTAATTATTATACAACTTTAAAGCTGAACTGTTTCTCCACGACGTTTAGTGAGACGCTCAGGATCGATTCACTTTGTGCAGACAGCGATTACTTTAAAGCCGGTTTATCTTTACAATTTAATCAGTCAATTGGAAAGAATCTAAGAATTTCGTTTGGTCTTCGGGGTGATTATTTTAATGCTCTTCAAGATGGCTTTCCGATTTCGCCAAGAATAAGTCTCAATTACATAATCTCTCCCTCAGATAAAGTAATGTTTACATATGGAATATACAGGCAGTCTCCTGAATATTTATGGCTTGCTGATAATGCAGGCAAGTCACTTAAGAATATAAAATGCAGTCAGATGCATATAAGTTTTGGACACAACATTAAAGACCTGATAAGTATTACTCTGGGCGGATTTCTTAAAAAGTATTCAGATTATCCGGCAAGTATAACACGGCCATATCTTGTAATGTTAAATGCCGGAGCCGGGTTTTCAGGAGCAGACGATAATTTCTGCGGCATTGGACTGGATCCGATGATTAGTGCAGGGAACGGGGTTTCGAAAGGGGTGGAAATACATCTTAGGACGATTTCACAAGACAGACCGCTCTGGGGTTCAATAAGTCTGACCTGCAGTAATTCGAGATTCAGCGGAGTAAACCGAATTGAATATCCAGGAAGTTACGATCAGGCCTGGAACTTCATACTGACCAGCGGATATATTCTGAATGAAAACTGGGAAATAGATCTGAAATTCAGATATGCATCAGGAATTCCATTTACTCCATTTGAGGAGAATGGTCTTCAGAGGGTAGAAAGGTACAACTCGGCAAGAATGGAAGATCAGCACTATCTTGATATACGGATTGACAGAAAGTGGGTTATGAATGCATGGAAAATCAGGGCATTTCTGGATATTCAGAATATTTATAACAACAAGGTCCGAACATTTTTAAGATGGGACAGAAGGGAAAACAAAATTGCAGATGATCCAGTCCTGGGAGTAGTGCCTTCACTAGGCATAACCCTTGAATTATGATACAGAGCACAACGTTTTTTTTGTGGGAACTTACTTTTTTTTATCTAATTAGTTTTATTCGGCAGTATAAAAAAACTTTACCTAAGAACTATAAAAATAATTTACGCTTTGACACCAATCAATTGACACTTTCCATTTATTTTCTAACATATAAATAGTTACTATTTTCTGCTAATTGGACAGTCAGATAAGGTGAATTTTCAGATTTGGCATTTATGATTTGCATTAAGATACGATATGGAAAGGGGCGTTCAGTTTGGCTGGAATCAAATCCTCCCGGCTGCAGTTTTTATTTTCTCTGTTATTTTTCCAATTATTCATTAATTCTGTCCAGTTCCCGCTCTCCGATTGTACAATCCGGGGGAAAATCACAGACTCACTTACACAAAGACCGCTGGTGCAGGCAACGATAAAAATTGCCGGGACAACATATGGTGCTATAAGTGATACAAACGGCATCTACTCAATTGAGAATATACCACGGGGTATTTACAGCATATCAGTATCATTAATAGGTTATAAGTCAATAGTAAGAGATAATATCAGGATATCAGGTCAGATAACGGTTGAGAATTTCAGTCTTTATGAAATTCCGACGCTGATTTCAGGAGTAACAATAAGGCCTGACAATGACCGAAGTGAATTAAATGAATTTACTGGTTCGCTGCGTCTAGATAATTCCCGGCTTAAGAGAATTCCCGGCAATCTTGAAGACGTTGTCAGGTCTGTCACCATACTTCCCGGAGTTTCGCAGCTTACGAATTATTATAATGATCTGGTTGTAAAGGGCGGGGGTCCAGCAGAAAACCTATTTATAATAGATGGACTTGAGGTTGCGAATCTTAATCATTTCGGAAGCCAGGTTAATTCCGGGGGTGTAAACAGTTTTATAAATATGGACTATGTTAAGTCGGTTGACTTTTCAGCAGGAGGGTTTTCTTCTTTATACGGGGATAAGATATCCTCAGTTACCGAGATCAGTCTGCGTAACGGAAATTCAGATCACTTAAGCGGAAGTGCAGTATTATCAGCAACGCAGTTTGCATTAAATCTTGAAGGTCCTG
>JBLNEL010000428.1:0-4180 GCA_050262615.1 Bacillota bacterium | reverse complement strand
TCAATCTCTTATAACATAAACAATTTCAAGAGAAAGCAGGAAAGAAGGCCTGATGAAGAGAGCGGAGCAAGGGAATATGAGAATATGGGGCAACAATAAGAATATATCCTAAGCTCTAAATCCTTAAAGGGAAATCCTTAAAGGGAAATCCTTAAAGGGAGGTTCTTACCCCTGAAGGGAAGCTCTGGATCCTTAAGGGGAAAATCTAAAGACTAAATATCAAGCAAATACAAAACCCAAATGACAAAATCAGTTTGAAATTTGGGTTTTGTATTTATGATTTGAGCTTTGCATTTTCATTTTGAATTAGTTCATAGTTTAGTATTCAGAGTTTAGTTTCCATCATGGAGTCTGAACTTAACTGGAATCATTAAGATGGATTTTACAGCTTTGCCATTAAATTTTCCAGGATTAAATCTTGTTTCTTCGATTGCCTTAACAACTTCCTCATCGCAGCCTGCTCCAAGTCCTTTGATTATATCAACCTGTTCGACATCTCCGTTCTCATCGACATATGCTCTTGCCAGGACGTCTCCTTCAATCTGTGCATAAAGAGCAACTTTAGGATAATCGATCCTGCTCATCAGTTCTCTGAATCCGCTTACCGGTTCAGCTGTAGACTGAACAAATTCATGATAGCCTGCAGAAGGCGCTTTTGATAACTTATTCTTATCGGGATCTGCAAAACTTAATGTGGACTGAAGAACGATAAATGCTGTCAACAAAAAGAATGCAGCTAAATAATTTATATCGATAAAACGTTTCATGTTGTTCCTCCTTAAATTGTTCTATTTATATACTTTCTAATGATTTAGACTCTTCTATTTAGAAAAGGTTGTAAAAGTAAACGAGGCAAAATGAAAATTATTGTAGTCTGAAGAAATATTTTTATTTATTTTGGGCATGCATTTTAATCAGGAGTTATCAATGAGATTCCCGTTACGACTTACAGTATTAAGTATTCTTTATCTTATTATTAACACACAGTTACTCTCTCAGGATTATATAGAACAGCAAGGTTATGCATCCAGGCCATTGCCGACAAAGCATGGCATAGTATTTACGGATAACTTTGGTTCCACGATAAGGATCAAGAATGATTCAGAGGAGAGGGAATTATTCTCATCAGCCGGCTGCGGTAATTTTTATTCACTTTCGCCGGATGAAAATTTCATAGGCACTAAAATAATCGATGCCGCAGGCATGCAATCCCCGGCAGTTATTAATATTTCAACTGGGGAAGTAAAGAAGCTTTATCCTGCTTCAAGCCAGTGCGGAGAGGTCAGTTTTACTGTTGACGGGCGGTATGCATTTACATCAGGCAAAGAGCTTATAATAACTGACATAAGCGGGAAGATGCAGAAGTATTATCTTGGTTATTATTCGAATATTGCCCCGGTTTCTCCGGAAGGCAAATATGCAGTTTATAATGATATGCATGACCAGCTCTGGGTACTGGAATTGAGCACAGGGAATAAACAGAAGATAACTGATGATAAGAAAGGGTATTATTGTCCGCAATGGTCAGCCGACGGGCAGATGGTGCTTTATTCGAGTATGGACGGAATAATAAAAGTTTACGATACAAATAAGAACATTTCTTATCTGATAGGAGAGGGAACAGAACCTTCATGGCCGCGCAGCGGTCACAGTCAGATAGTTTTTTACAGGAAGGGAATAAAAGATCTTAAACTTATCTCATCTGATCTTTTTCTTTCAGTCTTTGACGGAAGCGGCATTGTAAAGCTAACCGATACACCGGAAATAATGGAGATGGATCCGCAGTTCTCGGGGGATAATTCAGAAATAATATATCACACTTATAATAAAAATGAAATAAATATTGCCTCCTTAACATCCGCTAAGAATAATAGTGTAAGTATTAATAATAAAAAGAGTTATGCAGTATTGCCTAAGGTGAGAGCATATGAGATGAATACATCTCTGAAAAAGGTATCTACGCTTGACATGCCGTATGTTCACCAGGCTTACGATACTCCGGATTATTTCAACGGCAGTTCAGCCTGCGGAGCTACGACAGCAATAATGGTAATTGCATACTACAATATTCTTCCTGAATGGGACATACTCTGCACCTATCACAAGCCAGATCATATAAGTCACTGGGGGAGGTATATTTGTGATGAATATAATTTCAAGGAGTTTGATTTTTATTATTCAGCTGCTGCCGGAAGCACACGGGGCCAGGGCGGTTACGGATTTATGTGGAACGGCGGGAGCAGTCCATATTCAACAATAGCTGATTATTATACAAGGCACGGCATTTCATCGAGCAGGACTGATTCTCCAGATCACAGTCTGGTACTTTCAGAGATAAACGCAGGTTATCCTTATACGATTTGTGTTGCTCTTACAACTGCAGGTCATATAGTTGCCGCGCACGGTGTTGGAAGCGAACCTCATACGTTTATATTTAATGATCCATGGGGAAATAAAAACTCAGGTTCATATCCAAGTGAGAACGGAAAGAATGTAAGTTATGACTGGCCGGGGTATAACAATGGTTACCAGAACCTTAAGACAGTATATTGGGGCGTCAGCTGCCGTGCTTCCTCAGTTCAGCGGGCAGATACACTGGTTGATGATCTGCAGTTTAAGAATGGCTTTGTTTTGAACAATCAGGCGCCAGCATCGATGTTAAGCTGGAGAGATAAAAACCAGGGATACAAGAGTCACTTCTGGTATACATACACAACAAGTTCACTAACAAAAGACACCAGTTATGCAGAATGGCATCCTGATCTCGCAATGGCAGGCAGTTACGAGGTTTTTGCTTACATACCTTATGGGTACGCTACAGATGCCAGATATAAAATAATCCATAAAAACGGTACAGCAACAGTATCAGTAAACCAGAAGCCTATTAAGAACAGCTGGGTTTCTCTGGGGACATATAACTTTGATCAGGGGAAAAGCGGATATGTCAGGTTAGGTGATGGTTCTACAGTCAGGGGAGAGGCAATAGTTTTTGATGCGGTAAAGTGGAGTTACGTTGGTTCACAGGTATCATCGGTGAATGATGGAAGGCTGCCGGCAGATTATACTTTATATCAGAACTATCCCAATCCTTTTAATCCCTCGACGAAGGTAACTTTTGATTTGCCTGAAAGTAATTTTGTTACACTTAAGGCTTATGATATTTTAGGCAATGAAATTGAGACGCTTGTTAATGGATTTATGCAGCCGGGGCAATACAATGTAAAATTTCCTTCAGGAAATGTAAGACTGCAGAGCGGAATATATTTCCTCAGGCTTCAGGCAGGAGAGTTAGTAAGAACGATAAAGGCAACAATGATCAAGTAATTATTATGTAAGCTTTTAGGGTTAAGTATTAATTATTCACCAGGAGTAATTAAAAAATAGAATGTAGGTGTAAAGTATTTGTTTACTATACCTTCGGAATTGTTTGATAGTTTAAGGATGAAGTGATCCAGTCTAAGTTGTTTAATTATATGCAGTAAGGATAAATGGAAGCTGCTCCACACAATGGCGCGGCTTCCTTCGAATAATTTTGTTACTGCAAACAATGTGTTAAGTTCAAGTTTGCAGCTTCTGCCGAAAAGACGTTTAAGATCATTTAATGAGAGCAGCTGAGCAATTCCAGTCCGGCCGACGTCCTGTTTTCTTACCGCAGGCAATACAAATTTTCTAATAGTTTTTCTATTCATTGCAGAGACAAAAGGAAGTCCCCAATGAGGGTCAGCCAGGAGATTAAGAAGAGAATGTCTGTTAGGAGTGCTCAGGTAAATTACACCTCCGGGTTTTAATAATTTTAATAATTCTCCAGGAAGGCTGATTAAATTGCCTTCAATATGTTCGATCACATCCTGCATAATAATTACATCGAAGCCAGAGGGTAAAAACGGGAGGTCAAGTGCTGAAGCATTAACCATAGAGCAATCTGCACAAAGGCTTTTCTGCCTTTTTAGCTTATCGAAACTAAAGTCCAGGCTGACTACAAAATTATCATCTGAGAAAACCCTTGAAGTGCCGCCTTCGCCCGAGCCAAGGTCCAGAACAGAGAGTTTTCTGCAGTCTTTTTTCTGAGATATTAAAGACCTGACAAATCTGCCCCTTTCATCTGCCAGGAGGCGTGATCTGTTCCAACGTTCGTAGTTAGGATGAGAGATATCCATCCATGCAGAGTTCTGTTTTTCCT
>JBLNEL010000427.1:0-9930 GCA_050262615.1 Bacillota bacterium | reverse complement strand
TAGCAGAGGTTCCGGAACTAAAATGGGTTCGGGATTCGAATGATCCGACAATCCGCGAGCTGATAAAGTATGGTAAGATACTTGAAGGCATGAACAGGAATGCCTCCAAGCATGCAGCTGCAGTTGTTATCTCTCCCGGGGATGTAAGCAACTATGTTCCACTTGCCACGCAGGGGACAGGAAATGATCTAGTTACTCAGTATAACATGAAGGAGATTGAGTCAGCAGGTCTTCTTAAGATGGACTTTCTTGGACTCAGAACTCTTACGATCATTCAGGACACAATAGATCTGGTTAAGAAAAATTATGGTATAGAGATAAATACTGACGACATACCAGTTGATGATGAGAAGACATTTCAGCTATTTTCCAAAGGCCAGACGACGGCGGTCTTTCAGTTTGAAAGCGGCCCGATGCGTGAGTATCTGAAGAAACTCAAACCCTCGAGTATTAAAGATCTTTCGGCCATGAATGCTTTATACCGGCCGGGGCCAATGGAATTCATTGATGACTTCATTAAGCGTAAGCATGGAATTGAAAGGCCTGAATATCTGCATCCAGTGCTGGAGCCAATACTAAAGGAAACCTACGGTATTATTGTTTATCAGGAGCAGGTAATTCAGATTGCAAACAAAGCCGGCGGGATGAGTCTAGCTGAAGCTGACATACTGCGGCGAGCTATGGGTAAAAAAGACCTTCAGGCTATGGCCGAGCAGAAAACAAAGTTTGTTGAAGGTGCTGTAAAAAACAATATTCCTCAGAAGGCAGCTGTAGAGATATTTGACGCAATTGATAAATTTGCAAACTATGGTTTTAATAAAAGTCATGCTGTTGCCTATAGTATAGTTGCATATCATACAGCATATTTAAAAGCTCATTATCCGGCAGAATTTCTTGCAGCCAACCTTACAAACGAATTTGGCAACACAGATAAAGTAACAACACTTCTTGAAGACTGCAGAAAGCTTAAGATCGAGGTCTTGTGTCCAGATATCAACACTCCATCTGTTTATTTTGATGTACTAGACGGCAAAATTGTTTTCGGCATGTGTGCAATCAAGAACGTCGGAATAGGAGCTATTGAGGAAATCATCAGGAAGAAAAAAGAATTAGGGCGTGATTTTACAAGCATTTTCGATTTCTGTTCAAATGTTGATACCAGGACTGTAAACAAAAGGACAATTGAAGGTTTAGTATTAGCTGGTGCATTTGACAAATTAAAAGGGACAAGAGAACAGAACTATCAGGCAGTTGAGTCAGCTCTTGACTTTGGATACAAAGTAAGGAATTCAGCTTTATCTGTAACCGACAGCTTATTTGGGGAGATGGCAGAAGCGGTTGAAATTCCTGAACCGGAGCTGCCGGAAGTTAACACCTGGACCTCAAAGGAAGAGTTGTCGAAGGAGAGGGAAGTGCTGGGCTTTTATCTTACGAATCACCCATTAAGGAAATATGAACTTGAGTATAAATCCTTTGCGACAATTCATTTAGGAGAGACAGAAGAACTAGAAAACACTGAACAGGTAAGAGCCTGCGGTGTAATCACTGGGTTAAAGAAGAAAATTGACCGTTCAGGAAAGACCATGGCTTTCTTTAACCTGGACGACTTTTCGGGATCATGTGAGTGTCTTGTTTTTGGGTCGACATTTGAAAAGATCAATAAATATATTGAAGAAGAAGCTCCTGTTGTACTGATTGGAAAACCCGAAAGCAGCGGTGATGCAATCAAGCTTCAGATTGAAAATGCAATGTCATTTGAAGAAGTAAGGAACCTTACAAAAAGTCTAAAAATTGTAATAGACACAGAAAAATTCCCAGAAGGCAAGATCATTTCAGACTTAAGAAATTTATTTGAAAAGTATAAAGGTAATATTCTTCCTATCATTCATCTTCAAAACAATGGAGACAGGACAAGGTTATTTCAGGTAAAAAAGTATCGTGTAAAGATAACTGATGAATTTATAAGTGAAATTGTCCGGCTTTTAGGTGAAGATTCTATATTATTCTGTCCCTAATGAGTTTCTTTTTTGCAGAACAAGTTAGGGCAGTTTACCTTTCAATATTTATAATGTTTTTCAAAACAAAGAAAAATATTACCTTCCAGGAGCATAAATTGTTGAAAATATCAACAAGAATAAGCTGAATTGTTGAATAACTAAGCTGAATTTGTTATTATAGGATTTAATATTTTAAAATAAATTAAGGATAAAGAAATTGGAACCCAAGAAATCAACAGATAAATGCTGGGCACTAGTCCTCGGTGCATCAAGCGGATTCGGAGGAGCAGCTGCCGTAGAGCTTGCAAAGAATGGCTACAATATCTTAGGTATTCATCTCGACAGGCAGGTTACCATGCCTAATGTTACACATATAATCAAGAAAATTGAGAAGACCGGGCAGAAGGCAGTTTTCTTCAACATAAATGCAGCCGATCCAATAAAAAGAGAGGAAGTACTTGATGAGATACAGGAGAGGTTTGAAGCCAGCAAGGAAAACTGGAAGATAAAAGTACTGATACATTCAATGGCGTTTGGGACATTAAAGCCATATTTTGCTAAGCGTGCAGAGGATGCAGTTTCGCAGGCTTCAATGACAATGACGCTTGATGTAATGGCGCATAGTCTTGTGTACTGGACGCAGGGGCTGGTAAGTAAGAATTTATTTGCCGAAGGCGGAAGGATATTTGCTCTTACCAGTGCAGGGTCGCACACAGTTATTCCAAGCTATGGGGCAGTCTCAGCAGCCAAAGCTGCACTTGAAGCACATATAAGACAAATAGCAGTTGAACTTGGTTTTATGGGTGTTACTGCCAATGCCATAATGGCAGGTGTTACCGACACACCGGCATTAAGAAAGATACCAGGAGCAGATAAGATGCTTGAAGCTGCTAGATTAAAGAATCCAGCCGGGAAGTTAACCGTACCCGAAGAGGTAGCAAAAGCAATAGTAATGCTCTGTGACGAAAAGGCAGGGTGGATCTCAGGAAATGTTATTGGAGTTGATGGCGGTGAATACATAGTTAATTATGCTGGTGAAAAGGTTTGCAAAGGAATAAATTGAATTAAGAATTAAGAATTATGAATTATGAATTAAGAATAAAACGGGAAACACCGGCGAAAATGGAGATGGTTTTTAATACAATTTGTAATTAGAATCAGCAAAACACTTGCGGCCATTAAGAGTGTTTGTAAGTATCCGCTGGCACTCTGCAATTATTACTTTTGAATGGTTGGAATAAAGAGTTATGGATTATGGATTAGAGGGAAAGCTGGATTAATCGAATACGATTTAATTCACAATTCTTAATTCCTAATTCATAATTCTTTTTGTATATTTGGGCGGCTTTATCAATTAATTTTAATCCAATAATTTAAGGTTACCTGAAAATGTTTGAATTCAATTTCACCGAAGAACAGAATATGTTACGCGAAATGGTTCGCGACTTTACAAACAATGAAATCAAGCCTATAGCTCCTAAAATTGATTCTGAAGAGAAAATTCCGAGAGATTTAATAAATAAATTAGCCGAAATAGGTGTTCTTGGAGTATCTTTTCCAGAAGAATACGGCGGCAGCGGGTTTGGTGAGGTAGGTTACTGCATTTGCCAGGAAGAGATTGCCCGTGGATGTATGTCGACAGCGACTTTCATAGGAGCACATCAGTCAATAGGAACAAATGCGATCTATATTGGAGGTTCAGAGGAACTTAGGAAAAAATATGTTACAAGACTAGCAAAAGGCGAAGCAATTGGTGCATTTTGTTTAACAGAAGCTCAAGCCGGCAGCGATTCTTTTAATCTTAAGACAAAGGCTTATCCAGAGGGTGATGAATGGGTATTAAATGGTGACAAGTTATGGATTACAAATGGCGGTATAGCCGATATAGTATCAGTATTTGCCCGTACACCAAAGGGAATATCAGCTTTTGTTGTTGAGACGAAGTGGCCTGGATTCCATGCCGGACCTGCTGAAAAGAAGATGGGTATAAAAGGAAGTACAACCAATGCTATTACTTTTGATAACGTACGTGTTCCAAAGGAAAATATGATTGGTCAGGATGGACGCGGATTTTTAGTTGCAATGAAAACACTTGATGCCGGACGTTTGGGACTAGGTGCTGCATGTCTTGGTGCTGCAAAAGAACTGCTTGAGTTATCGACAAAATATGCAAAAGAAAGGGAGCAGTTCGATACCACTATCAGTAATTTCCAGGCTATTCAGTTTATGCTTGCTGAAATGGCGGTAATGATCTACAATATGGAATCGATTGTTTACCGTACAGCAGTTGATTATGACATGAAGCGTAACGTTTCGCGTCAGTCTGCGATTGTAAAATATTTTTGTTCAGAATCACTTGATAAAATTGCTGATTATGCTGTACAGATCCATGGCGGCATGGGATATTCGCGTGAATTACCGATTGAAAGGTTTTACAGGGATTCAAGAATTAACCGGATCTTTGAAGGTACAAATGAAATTCAGAAGGGAATTATTGCCCGCGATATTTTAAAAAGAAATGGTGCAATGTAACTGAATAATTCCGGTGGTCGTTGATCGGAAGTTTGTGCTGGATTTATAAATTTTAAAATGTATTTTTGAATATGGATCTTGAAGCTGGAAATAGCTTTAAGAATAGATTAATTTGGTAAAGGAGAAAAAAATGAAGCCTGTTCAGTTTACAGATGCTAACTTCGAGTCTGAAGTAATAAATTCTGATGTTCCTGTTATTGTGGATTTTTGGGCAACATGGTGCGGTCCATGCAGGATGATAGCACCAATAATAGAGCAGCTTGCCAGTGAGTATGAAGGCAAAGTAAAAGTCGGAAAACTTGATGTTGATGATAATCAGCAGACTGCTATAAAGTACGGGGTCAGAAGTATACCAACAGTACTTTTCTTAAAAGGAGGAAAGGTTGTTGATACAATTATCGGTGCTGTACAAAAGCCACAGTTCGTTCAGAAAATCCAAAATATACTGAACTAGTAAATTGTAAATCCTGAAGACTGCTGTCTGTAACAAAGGCAGCAGTTTTTTCTTTATGAGCATTTAGATTTTCTCAAATTAATATTTAAGAGTTAAAAAATGCTTTACCATTACACTCCTCTATCTTCCAATATTTTCTTCAATTCGACATTATACATAAACACCTCTTTGAGTCTGGTAGACTTAATAAAAGCAAAGGCTAAAAAAATACCTGATTTTTACTATTTATATTTTTATTGTTTGTACGATAATAGTCTGAAATTATTAATTCCGCGAAAATACTGCATATTATTAGGAATATTCGGCAAATATCTGCATAATTATTAATTATCTGGCAATCAATCAAGTTACTGCTTGACATTTTAATAAAAAAGGATTAAATCGCAGGTTACAAAAAAATTAATTTTCTTGACAAGCCGGATAGAGAGTCGTATTTTCTTTTTTGTGAATATACTTCACGGTTCATATAATTAACAAATCTATCAAGATAGGAGAGAGATATGCTAAAAAAACTTACCACACTTTTGGTTGGTGTTGCTTTGGTTTCATCGGCTTCATTTGCACAGAGTGCATCTAAGCCAGGTAAGGCCAAAAAAGTTGACGCCGCTGTAAAAGTTGAAAACACAGCAGCACAATCAACTGCTTCAAGTTTTTATACTGATTACATGAATGCCAAATTACATAAGAGTGCAGTAACACCGGTTTCAGGTGACACAGTACTTTTTACAGACTATGATTATCCTGCGAATACACAGGTACGTCAGATGGTTGATCCTTTTGATATCGACGGCAATGGTACATTAGATCCAATTGCAGTTGCAACAGCCAGGAAGGTTGGTTCATTAACAGATGCTGAATTTATTTATGGTGACGGGTCATCATATGCAACATTACCTGCATTTGATACTGTAGCAAATCATTTCAACTTCAGTTCTGGTCAGGTAATAACTCCGAAAGCTGGTCCATTAAAAGGAAAAGCCCTGGTTATGGCACGTCAGACAACTGCTCTGACCTCATATTTTACAAAGATTGATCTTCAGAGCTTTACACCTTCAGCTCCAGTTAAGTTCGGTGGTACAGCACCTTCATTTACATATGCTAATGATGGTACTATCTGGGCTAATACAGCTGGTGATATGAAGATATATAAGTCAACCGACCAGGGTGCTACATTTGTTGCAGTAGACAGTATTAAACATTATTTAGGATGGGCATACAGTGCTCCGAGTGAAGTTGCAATAGAAGGATCAAGTGACGGCAAATACCTTTCTATGTTTGGCGGTTTTGCTTACCTTAAGAATGGAAACGGTTCAGCAACATTGCCATTAGATTCAACTGACTACATTGGCTGGCTGCATTCAGAAGATGCAGGTGCTACATGGAAATCTGAGAAGATAGCTTATGACGGATATAATGGACAGATCACAAACAGAATGAATAACTACACCTGGTTCCAGAACTTTGCTCAGATCGAATCAGCAGTTGATGATAAGGGTGTTTCTCACGCTGTAATGAATGGTTACGGATACTATGATTTAGATTCAGTTAACAGCTATTATGCAATGCCAGTTGTATACTGGAACAGCTCTACAAAGAAACTTTATGCAATATCAAACCAGATTGCTGATGAAGATACAAACTACAATCCAGATTACCGTGGTGGTAACTCAATGGGCCGCTGCTATGCAACAGTTTCTGTTTCAGCAGATGGCAAAGTTGTATTTGCAGCATGGCAGGATCCTGAATACAAAGGCACATATGGAAAGAGTGAATTAAACGTTTACCAGGGTGACGGTTCAACTGTTGGCGGTAAAGTTTATTATTATAATGTTTATGGTACATATTCACTTGATGGTGGAAAGACATGGGTCACTCCATTCCCAATTGCAAGCAAAGCAAACGTTGCTGAATGCTATCCAAACGTAGCACGCAGACTCGAAGTTAAGAATGGTAAAGCTACAGCATACCTGGTATACTTTGAAGATAAACTTCCTGGACAGAGTGTATTCAGTGCAGCACCAAGCTCAATGTATAACTCAAGAACACCAGGTCAGTGGATTTACAAATCATATACATTCAATGCTCCGACTGGTGTAGAAGATGCAGCAGTTGTTGCAAACAGATTTGATTTGGAACAGAACTATCCTAATCCTTTCAATCCAACAACACAGATCACATATTCACTTGAAAAGAGCGGATCAGTTACATTAAAGGTTTATAACGTTTTAGGAAAAGAAGTTGCAACATTGGTTAGCAATAAAGTTGAAGCCGCTGGAAAACACACAGTAAACTTCAACGGCAGCGATCTTTCTTCCGGAATGTACATTTACACTTTAACTTCAGGAAATACTGTTGTTTCAAAGAAAATGATGCTCTTAAAGTAATTCAATAATCTTCTTTTTAAGATTGCCTGCTTCTGAAGAAGGAGCGGGCAATCAATATTTCCATTTAAAATTAAATGAGACATCCCTTTCCTATAGAGGTAAGTAGTGGGATTCTCATCTTTATAAAAATTAAGAGGTGACTGATGTGGCTGAAATTTACTAAATCAATTATGATTTTAGTCTTTCTATCAATATGTCTTATGGTGACCGGATGTGTTGATGAGCCAACTATTGAACCCGTTAAGAGGCCTTTCTCAGTTACGAGGATAGGAAATTTCTCTCAGAACGTGGAAGCAATTAAAGTTTTAGTTTATACAGGTGATCAGGTTCAGACATTTAAGGTTAATAAAAATACAACTACAGAATACTTCGATGTTGCTTCAGGCAAAAGAAGATTTGTTGTATATGATGAAGCAACAAATCAGTTATTATTTGACAAGGATATTCAATTTATATCCTACGAAGAATCATCGGTTTATTTTGGCGGATATTATTCTACAGATATACTGAAAAATACTTTTGCTCCTTTCTACCAGGCTGAAGGTGACACATATGTAATGGAAAAGCCAAAGGATGGAAAGGCGTATGTTTATTTCGCTGATATGTCAAGCGATGTTTTTACTACAAGCCATTCTGATAACACAGATTCCCTAATTTCTGCAAAGAAATTCCAGATCACAGCAGTGCTTACTCCTACAGGAAAAGCTGATACAACAGTAAGTTTTACAAAGAGTGCTGCTTTAGAGTTTGGTAAGCTTGCAGGACTGGAATTACCTGCCGGAACAATAAAAGTTTCAGTAGTCAACAATGACAACTCATCTGAAACACTGGCTAAATATGAAGGGAGCATAGAGGCCGGTATGAGATATTTCTTCTATTTGAATCTGACGGGTAATAATACTGTAGTTAATCTAGTGCCAGATAAGCAGGCAGTTCTTCCGGTTCGTCAGAAGTAGTAAATGATTAAATATTATGGGAGATAGAGTATATGTTCAGTAAATTAAAAGTTTTTCTAATTTTATTTGCTCTTCTGCCGGTTATGCTATACGCACAGACTGGTAAAATAGCAGGTAAAGTTACAGATCTGCAGACAGGCGAACCATTAATAAGTGCAAATGTTATTGTTGAAGGTACAAGCCTAGGTGCTGCAACAAACGCTAACGGAGAGTTTATTATCTTAAACGTTTCTCCGGGCACATACAAATTAAAAGCAAGATATATTGGTTACCGGGAATCAATCCTTGAAAACATCAGGGTATCGGTCAACCTTACAACAGAGGCAAATTTCAGGCTGCCGAGTGATAGTTATCAGACAGAGACCATTACAATTACAGCTCCAAAGCCTTTGATAAACAAAAACACGACAAATGCTACAAGTATTGTTAAAGCAGAGGATATAGCAAATCTTCCTATAAGGGGAGTAAATGCAGTTGTTTCGACGCAAGCTGGTGTAGTTTCTTCAGGAGCCAATCTTTATGTAAGAGGCAGCAGGGCAGATGCGGTTGCTTATTATATAGATGGTGTTCTAGTAAATAACCCAGTATTTGGTGGAGCACAGACCTCAGTTATCAGTAATGCAGTTGAAGAGATTCAGTTTCAGGCAGGCGGATATCCTGCTGAATTCGGTGGTGCAAACGGAGGTATAATCAGTACACAAACACGTACCGGAAGTGAAAATCTAAATCTGGCATTTGAAGCTATTACAGATAATTTCATGCCGGTAGGGAAGAAGTATTTAGGCGGATATTCCTATGGATTCAGCGAGTATGTATTTACAGCCGGCGGTCCATTAATTCCGTCATACAAGAAAATAAAATTCTTTGTTGCAGCAAACAATACTTTTTCAAGGACTCCGGTAGCCTGGATCAATGAAATAAACTTCAAGGATGTTTATGATCCCGGGCTAGCTGCTTCAGCAAAAGCAGCAGGTCAGAAGGTTACAACCTTTGATATTTATTATCCTGCAGGTTACTATGTAAACGATGCACAGAATACATATAATGTACAGGGAAATCTGACCTACGATCTTAATCCGTTTACAATCCGTTTAAACGGAAGTTATAAATTTTCTGAAGGCCGAAATGGTGTTGGATTTACCGCATACAATGGTCGTGACAGAGCAGGATTAAATCAAGCTCAGACAATGACGACAAGCATGAAGCTGACCCATGTATTCAATTCAAATGGGTTTTATGATGTAGTCGTAAATTATTTTAATGATTATTATGTTGATATGGATCCAATATTTAAGCACAATATTACCGCATATGGCGATTCAATTGAGAATGCTAAATATGGAATGCCGCTAAGAGGAGACGGACAAACTCTGACTCCATATCAGGCATATGGATTTACAATCAGAAAAGCTAATAATCCATATACCACATACAGGAAGCAAAAAACAGAGTCAATGGGTGGGAAAGCCAATTTTCTATACCAGGCTGGCTCGCATCATGAATTGAAGTTCGGTGGTGAGTATACATATTATATAATCAGAAGATACAGTCTTAACCCAGTTACAATTGCAAGCAATGCAAGAAGCGTAGCCGATGGATCAATCAAT
>JBLNEL010000426.1:0-2871 GCA_050262615.1 Bacillota bacterium | reverse complement strand
ATTTCTGTAGTATAGTACTCTTTTATCTTTAGCTGCATATTCTCGGCAGATTTGTTCGGTGTTATCACTTGAGGCATTATCTGAAATTATCAGAACAAAATCGGTAAAACTCTGAGCCAATATTGAATCAATGGCTTCCTTTATATAATTCTCACCATTATAGACAGGCATCCCAATACTTACTAGCGGTTTACTCATATTTCCCATTCCTATGTTTTAGTGTCTTAAGAATTAGCTTGACCAAACTTCATTTTAACATTGTACCATTTCAGTTCTAAACCTGGCAAAGGCTGCCCTTTTCAAAGAACAACACAGTATTGCTGGAGATATATTATGTTTCACGATATCAGGGTGAGATCAAATGATTTGCAATTACTGCCTTAACACTGAATAATATTCTGTAGTACTGCTGTATATATTAATCATTTGATTATTCTTTAATTTCACGGAAAACCTGAATTCCTAATAAAGAATAATACAAATGCGTTTTTTTTTAAGTGCAATAATTACAATACAACTCCCCGGGTCTGTTCCTTTTTGTACTTTAGTTTTAAATTGCTTTCTACGCCTGACTGCTTTCACCATAGTTAATTTATTATAAGCATAGAATGTCTCTTGCTACTTGCTTTATGTCACAAGCTATTGAGAAAGGTAGGTGAAAAAATAAGGACAATATGGAGGTTGAGAAATATGATCGGATACTATTTTCTAAAAAGCCATAGAATTATAGATAAAATAATGCTTAATAAAATAGAAGTAGCAATTGGAATATAAACGGTGTAATTATCTTTCTTAATGTAGATATCCCCAGGCAGTTTGCCCAGAAATGGGATCTTCCCCGCAAATAGTAGTACTGCACCAATTATGATAATTACCACTCCAAGAAGAATTAATATTTTGCCTAAAGGCTGAAAGTTCGGCTCCATCAAAACAGTCCGTTTTTAAGTTAATTCATAATGAGAATATTACGCCTAATATTAGAAAAGTTCAAGTTTTCTGTAGATGCCTGAAATTAGTGCAGCTATAATTTTTTTTTAACCTATGCTTGGAAAGACGTCTTAATTACTTAAATTTGCTATCGATAATGTATTATACTATTAACTTCTCTGAGATATAGTTTATGAGGGTAAAAAAAATCAAGGATTGGGGAATATTCTCCAAAGTTTTAGGCTTTAGTGTTTTTCTGACACTTGGATTCGCAGCCGCTTTTCAATTTTATTTTCTTCCAAGAATAGAAGAAAATATTTATGAAAATAAAAAAGTTGGTCTCAAAAACGTTCTGGATGCAACCTGCTCAATTCTGGAAAACCTGCAGTCGAAAGTAGATAAAGGAGAGTTAACCCTGGATTCTGCAAAGACAATTGCTTTTAATACTATCCAGAATACAAAGTTCCACCAAAAGGATTATCTGTTTGTCAATGATCTTGACGGCTACTGCAGAGTTTCACGCAATACTGCAAATGTAGGCAAGTATGTCGGAGATGACCATGATGATGCCGGCAATTACACGCAAAGGATCTGGAGCAAAATGAGTGAGGAACAGGGCGGCGGATCGGTCACCTTTCACTTTAAGATAAAAGAAGAAATGGTATCTAAACTATACTGCTTCGAGTTATTCCGCCCGTGGAGATGGATCGTCGTAAACGGTATGCTCATAAAAGATATTGAGACTGAAATCTCAGTCATAAAAGAGAAATTCTTAATTGCCCTGCTTATTATGATGTGTCTGGGCAGTATCATAGCCTACTTCTTTGCAAGAAATATTTCAAAACCGATCATGCTCCTTGCCGAAGGTGCTCAGAAGGTCTCACATGGCGACTATAGTATTTCTATTGATGTAAATAGCCAAAATGAAATTGGAAATCTGGCCGAAGCATTTAATCTGATGATAGGCAATATCAAAAGGTCAATAGATCAGATAAACAAAAAGGAAGAAGAAGCAAGACTTGCAGCTGAATCAGCACAAAAAGCGCAGCGTTCGGCTGAAGAACAAAGCAGGTATCTGACAGAAAACACCAATAATATGCTAAACGCAATTGAAAAATTTGCTAACGGTGACCTGACTGTTACACTTACAGCTGAAAAGGATGACGATGTCGGAAGGCTCTTTAAAGGGTTTAACTCGGCGACCGGCAGAATAAGAGAAATGTTTATTAAAATTCATGAAGCCGTTTCAGCTACAGCCAGCGCAAGTAATGAAATAACTTCAAGCACAGAACAGATGGCCGCCGGATCAATGGAACAAACCCAGCAGGCAAGCGAAGTTGCTTCTGCTGTTGAAGAGATGACAAGAACTATTTTAGAAAGTACTGGAAATGCAAAACATGCTGCCGACTCAGCAAACGATAATGGAACAATGGCAAAACAGGGAGGTCAGATTGTGGTTGAAACTATCAACGGCATGAACCGCATTGCTGAAGTCGTAATGAATGCTGCAGTCACTGTTGAACAGCTTGGAAAAAGCAGTAATCAGATTGGTGAAATAATTCAGGTGATTGATGATATTGCTGACCAGACAAACCTTTTAGCCTTAAATGCTGCAATTGAAGCAGCCCGCGCCGGTGAACAGGGGCGTGGATTTGCTGTCGTTGCTGATGAGGTCCGGAAACTTGCTGAACGTACTACAAAGGCAACTAAGGAAATAGCCGATATGATTAAGAAGATACAGAACGATACTGTGCTTGCCGTATCTTCTATAAAGGAAGGGACCTCTGAGGTAGAAAAGGGCAAAGAGCTTGCTCAAAAGGCCGGAGAAGCACTTAAGGAAATAATTGTTGGCACAGAAAAAGGCGCTGACCTTATTAAGCAGCTGGCTGTGGCAAGTGAACAGCAGTCAAATACCAGTGAGCAGATGAGTAAAAATATTGAAGC